>NZ_JAIUHP010000002.1:0-402508 GCF_020165175.1 Mesorhizobium sp. CA16 | reverse complement strand
CAAGGAAGCTCCTGGTCGTCCTCAACGCTATCATTCGCGACAAAACCGCATTCGCGTGAACACAGTTGCCATTCCGTTACATCGACGCGTTGCAACGGTTCAGAATTCTGCTCCGTTTGCACACTTCGCCGGGGTCTCGGCATGGATCCTCGGGTCAAGCCCGAGGATGACGACCGCGCGGGGCCGAGGCATGAGCGCTCTTCTCCTTCTCCCCTTGTGGGAGAAGGTGGATCGGCGCGCAGCGCGGAGACGGATGAGGGGTGTTCCAGCGGAGTGAGAGGCTGGCGATCTTGCTGCGGCGCCCCCAACCGGCAAGGCTTCCATCAAGCTGGAACACCCATCATCCGGCCGCTTCGCGGCCACCTTCTCCCGCAGGGGAGAAGGAGAAGAGCGCTCAATCCTTGAACGCGATTCCGTATTTCGCCGCCTGTTCCTTCGGCATATCCGCCAGCGCCTGGCGCACCGTGTAGCCGCCATAGACGTCGCCGCCGTTGCGGATCATCCAGTCCTCGACGTCGGCCTCGGCCACCGTCATGCGATCGCCCATCTTGTACTGGTTGCCATTGACCGGCTTGTCGGCCAGCAGGCCGACGAAGCGGCCGTCGCTGAAAGCCACAAGCTGCATCCAGATATGCTCGGTGGCGCCGTTCTGGGTCAGCGGAAATTTCACGGTGTAGGTGCCAGGCGTGCGTGCGGCTATCAGTTCATGGAAGCGCGGCAGCGTCGAATGGCCCTTGGCCTTGGCGCCCTGCATCGCCGCGTCGGTGGTGGAGTAGGCGACCACATTGTCCTTGGGCTCGCTGCCCCGCATGTGCGAGTTGAAAAATCCGTAGCCGACGGCGGCTACCAAAGCGGCAGTAACAATCAGTTTGCGCATCGAAACCTCTCCGAAATGCGATCACGGACACGTTACCGGAAGCCCGTTGCCGCACCTCTAAGAGACAGGGTGAGCGCATGGTTAGCGAAATGCCGAAATTGCCATCGACCTCACCGGCCGACGCCCGCGCGTGAGGCGCCGGTGCTTCCCCTCCTCCCCTTATGGGAGAATGCGGGTCGGCGCGCAGCGCCGAGACGGATGAGGGTTCCAGCGGAGTGAGATGCTGGCGATCATCAGTCGTTTGCGAAGGTCTGCATCAAGCTGGAGCACCCCTCATCCGGCCGCTTCGCGGCCACCTTCTCCCGCAAGGGGAGAAGGGAAAACTCCGCCTCAATCCGCGTCGGCCACCATCTGCCCGCCGCCCAGCCAGGCGCGCCATTGGCGCTCGTCGCCATGGAAGACGTTGAGGTCGATGCGGCCGCTGACGCCATGCGACAGGCCGGAGCCGGAATACTGCCAGAACAGCCACCTGCGGCCCGGATAAACCTTTGACGGGTGCGCGGCCACAGCGCGCAGCCAGAACGGGTAGTCCTGAAAGGCACCGCGCAGGTTGTCGCGATAGAAGTCGGGGCTGGTGTAGATGATGGGTCGCTGGCCGTAGTGGCGCTCCAGCCTGTCCATGAACACCTGCATCTTCTCCAGTACTTTTTCACGCGAAGGCCGCCGCTTGCAGGAAGACTCGCCGTTCCACTCGACGTCGATGACCGGCGGCAGCGCGCCGTCGACCTTCGGCACGTTGCGGATGAACCAGTCGGCCTGCTCGCCCGCGGTGCGGCACCAGTAGAAGAAATGATAGGCGCCCCGCTTCAGCCCGGCGGCATCGGCGTTGCGCCAGTTCTTCATGAACATCGGGTCGAGATGGTCGCCGCCGTCAGTCGCCTTGATATAGGCGAAATTGGCGCCCTGGGCGCGCAGCTTCCCCCAATTGATGTTGCCCTGCCAGCGCGAGACGTCGACGCCGTGAACGGCAAGGTGGCGCGGTGAGGAGCGGCCGAAATTGATCGGCTTGGCGTCGCGGAACGCATAGCGGGTGACCGGACCGGCGAGCATCGCGGGCGCGGCGCGCGACAGCCGCTTCGGCGGCGAGACGAGTGCTGCCTCCTGCACCGGCGGCTCGACGCTGTCCGGCAGATCGGCCGCCGGGAAGTTCACCGTCTCCTCCTCGGCAAGGCCGAAGGGGCGCGAATTCTCGTCGCCGAGGCGCGAGTTCTCGTCGCCGGGGCTCGCGTTACCTTCGCCAAGCAACGGCGCCGGCGGCTTGATGCGCGCGGCACCCGACATCGATGCGGTCTCGACGGTTCTTTCGGTGACCGCGGTCCTCGCGCCCTTCGACACCGGCGCGCTTGGCCGCACGACCGAGCTCGTCGTCTCATTGGACGGCATCTGCAAGGCATGGACGCCGGACGTAGACGAGCAGCCGGCAAGGCAAAGCGATGCGAGCACGAAACTGACGACGCCAAAAATCCGCATCTTGACCTGTACGCAAAACAAAACAGACCGAAGGCAGGAACAGCGCCGCCGGAAACGCCATTCCTAATGAGAAATTACCAACAAAGTTTGAATCAAAATTTACTTTTGGCGCGAGCGGATGATTCGGGATGGCGCCGAAGCGAGCTTCTTGGCTAGCGCCTGAACACGCCGATCATCGGCCCCAGATTCCAGAAATCGTCGTTGCGGCCGATCCCGGGCGCATAGAGGCTCGAGATCGAGCCGTCGAGGAAGAGCGCGTTCGGGCAGCCGAGCCGGTCGCGGAACAGCCGCGCGAATTCGTGGAAAGTCACGACATCGTTCGAGATCGCGAAGACCGCGACCCCGTCGGTGCGCACGCCCACGCCATCGCGGATCTTGCGCGAGGTGCCGTCGTAACGGAATTTCGGATGCAGCTTGCCGTCGATGACCAGCATCGGCCCGGATTGCGTGGCGTAGTCGACGCGCGGCGGGCGCTTCAGATAATCCTTGGTCGCGCGAACCCCGGCCTTGCCGGCGCTGATATAGAAGATGCCGTTGGGCTGCATGGAGAAATTGCCGGTGCCCGGTCCCGTCTTCGCCGGCGTGACCTGCTCGCCGCGCTCGACATAGAGCCCGACCGGCGCGAGGTTCGGATGATACATGCCGGCATTGATGCCGAAGAGCATGGTGCGCCCCGCCGCCTGCTGCGCGCTTCGCAGATTGTGCAGCGATCGGTAGAGATCGCCGTCCTTGTTCTTCCAGAACAGCTCGATGGAAAAATGCTTCGGATCGGCCTCGCAAACCAGATAGGTCGCGTTCCCAAAAATCTGGTTGCGGCAGGGCGGCAGCGCCGCCAGCCATTGGCCGAGGCCCATGCCCGCGCCAATTGCCGCCGGCGCCGCCGATTTCACCAGCGTCGCAAGCAAAGGCACGGATTGCAGCAGCGTCACAAGATCCATCAGCGCACCCGGGCGTCGGCGTCGATATAGCGGAGTGGCCGAGACCTCTAGACAAGCCAGCCGGTCGCGACGCCGATCAGCAGCACCACGCCGAGCAGGCCGCGATAGATGACGAACGGCCAGGCGGAGAAGCGCTCGAGCACGCGCATCAGCCCCCAGATCGCGAAGAAAGCCGAGATCGAGGCGACGACAAGGCCGACGGCCAGGATCGACCAGCCATGCGCATCGAGATGCACCTTGTGCAGTTCATAGAGCTCCTTGAGGCCGGCCAGTGCGATGGCCGGCAGGCCGAGCAGGAAGGAAAGGCGCGCCGCCTCCGGCCGGGCGAAACCCAGCCCCATCGCCGCCGTCAGCGTCGAGCCCGAGCGGGAGACTCCGGGAATAAGCGCGCCGACCTGAGCGACGCCCACCAGCAGCGCGTCGAGGATCGATGCCTGGCGCAGCACGAGCTTGTGGCTGGCGAAGATCTCGGCGAGCGCCAAAAGGATCGCCATGGCGATACAGGCCCAGCCGATGACGGCGAGCCCCCGCAGCGGCGAGGTGCAGGCGTTGAGCACGCCCGAAAGCGCGAGGCCTACAATGACGATCGGGACGGTGGCAAGCACGATGCTGATCGCCAGGCGGAAATAGCGGTCGCCGAAATCGCGGCGCGAGATCGCCGCAACCGAACCGAACAGCACGTCCCTGACATCGCTCCAGAAATAGCTGACCACCGCCGCCAGCGCCGCCAGTTGCATGGCGGCGGAGAAGGCCGAGCCGGGGTCCTGCCAACCGAAAGCGGCCGGCACGATGCGCATATGCGCGGTCGAGGAGATCGGCAGCAATTCGGTGATGCCTTGCACGATGCCGAGAAATGCCACCTTGGCATAACCCAGGCCGACAAAGCCGGTATCCAACCCTTGCGTGCAGACGTCTGTCATCCCGGTCCTTTCCCCGTGCCCCAATCGTTCTTGGGGGCAAAAAGTGAATCGTCATTCGAAAAGCCTGGAGGACAGGCTTAGCCTCACGATAGCGTGATTCCAACTCACGGATTTGTAAGGTGCCGCTAATCCTGCTTGACAACTGGCGCCGCCATATTATTCTCCGCTAATCTTACACTGTAAGGCAAATCGGAGGAGCATCACGATGTCGACCGCCGCCCTCTCGGAATTGGAGCCGGTCACGCCGCCGGAAACGCATGCTGCAGAAATCACGATCGAGGAGGTGTCGCGTGATACCAGCCGCGCCATCGAGCGCGCCGAGGTCGCTGCCTGGCTCGACCTCTACGAGGCGGCGCCGGCGGATTTCGCGGCCCGGCAAGGGCTGACGATTGACAAGGACGGCGATCTTGTCTGGACCACCTGCACGACGATCCCGTTCATCCATTTCAACTGCGTGAAGAATATCGGCGTCGATGGTCCGGCGACGGAAGAACAGGTCGACACGTTGCTCGCGCATTACCGCGATGCCGGCATCAGGCGGCCGTGGTTCTATACCAATCCACACACTGAGCCGTCGCGGCTGAGATGCTGGCTGGAAGCGCGCGGGATGCAGCAGCAAGGCGGCTGGGAGCGCATCTATCGCGACGCGACGCCGCTGGCGGACGAACCGCTTTTCCCGGGCGACCCGTTGATCCCGGTTGACGATCTGATGGTCGAGGAGGTCACGCCCAGGACAGCTTCGGAGTGGGCATCTTTCATCGATGCCAAATACAGGCTCCCCACCTCGCCCTGGCTGATGGCGCTTGTCGATCGCAAGGGCTGGCATCATTACATGCTGAAACGCAGGGGCGCGGTCGCCGCCGTGCGCTCGCTCTTCATCTCAGACGGGGCCGCCTGGAGCGGCATCGACGCGCCGGTACCGGGCATCATGGCGCCAAGTTTCGATCTTGACGCCATGCTTGGCGAAAGGTTGGTCCGCGACGGCATAGCCGCCGGTGCGAAATTGTTTGTCGCCGATATCGAGGCGCCGCGCCCCGACCGCGACGGGCCGGCCTATCGCAACTACGACCGGCTCGGCTTCAAGCTCGCCTATTTGCGTAGCCATTACAGCTACTTGCCCGCGAATTCGAGCTGACCAATTTCCCTGGAGTTGCCTCAGCGGTACAACCACTGCTTCAGGCAGCTTCTTGCCACCACATGCGCCGGCGGCACCGAAGCCTGGTCGATGCGGGAATCATCGCTTGCCCTGTCGCGAGCCTTTTCCAGAAGCAGGCGAAGCTCGGCCGGGCGCACGCGGTCGCGCGCCATCACGAGTTGGACCATCGGGTCGTTCAAAAGCTCGTCCAGGGTGTTGATGCTCTCGCTCATCCGTCGCCTCCTCGATGCCTTCCCGCATGGCGCGTAGATAGGCAGCCAAAGATGGCCCGCCAATGACGCTTTGCCGGCTATGTCGTGAATCGAAGATGAAATTTTTGTGCAGGCCTTCTTCCTTCTCCCCTTGTGGGAGAAGGTGGATCGGCGCGCAAGCGCCGAGACGGATGAGGGGTGTTCCAGCGGAGTGAGACGCTGGTATTCTCTGGAACACCCCTCATCCGACCGAGCTTCGCTCGGCCACTTTCTCACACAAGGGGAGAAGGAAGAAGCTACGCCGGCGGCGCGCCTTCATATTGCGGCAGGCCATCGTCGAGCATCACCCAGGGCTGCTTCGAGGCGGTCCAGAAATGCATGTCGGGCTTGAACAGCGACGGGTCGTCAAGCGAGCCGGAGGTGATGCCGAGAATGCCCCTGGAATCACGGCGTGAGAACAAAGTCGTGCCGCAAACCGGACAGAAGCCGCGCTTGAGGTCTGGCGTGGAATTGATCGTCGCCACCGGTCCTTCGATAGTCACGTCGTCGATGCGGAACAGGAGCCGAGCATTGAAGGCGGCGCCGATCGCTCTCTGGCAGATGCGGCAATGGCAGACGCGTTCGTTGATCGGCTCGGCCTCGGCCTTGTAGCGCACCGCGCCGCAAAGGCATCCGCCCTCATACTTGGTCATCACCAGACACCTGCCTCGAGGAAATGCCGGGCACCCTAGTGGCCGGCATGGCAGGGTCAATCAAAAAACATTGATGGTACGATCGCTTGAGCTGATGCCGCTGGCCGGCTGCATCAGGCGGCCAGCGGCCAGGATTCATTCGCTGACGATCTCGTCCCAGGTCTTCACCTTGGTGACACCGTCGAGGAACGGCATTGTGCTGGCGACCAGTTCCGGCGCGAAGAACACGTCGTAATGCGTGCGGTTGGGGATGATCGCCAGCCGGTTCTGCGACAGGTGCTCGCGCATCCAGCCGGCGTCCTTCAATCCGCCGCCGAGCATCTGGAAGAACTTGATCTCGTGCTCGGGCTTGTACATGTCGCTGTCGCCGTAGACGAGCATGACGGGCATCTTCAGCTTCGGCACGTCGGCCGAGAAATCATAGTCCTTGCGCATGAAGGCGCCGAGCGCATCGAGCAGTTTTGGGAAATCCTCGGGCTTTGGCGCCACGGCGACATAGGATTTGTACATCGGCGTGTCCTTCATGAACTCGGCGGCCGCCGCGCTCACCTGCGCCTGCTGCGGACGCATCTCGTCATAGAAGCCGTTGGAGGCGTAGCCGGTCGACACCATGACCAGCCGACGCACCGCCTCCGGATGCTGAACGGCCATGCGGAAGGCGACGCCGCCGCCAAGCGAATAGCCCATGACGTCGACCTTGTCGTAGCCGAGCGCCTTGACGATGGCCGCCATATCGTCGCCCATCGCCTCAAGGCCGAAAGGCCGTTCGCCGAGCGCGGTGCGGCCATGTCCCTGCAGGTCGACGGCGATCACCGTGCGATGTTCGGCAAATTTCGGCAGGATCGGCGCGAACATGTCGCTCGAACCCAGGCCGCCATGCAAAAGAAGCAGCGGCTCGCCCTTGCCGTAGACGGCGTAGTAGTAGTTCACGCCGTCGATCGGCAGCAGGCCGGATTTTTCCGGCTTCAAGAGAGCTTTGGTTTCACTGGTCATGACAGGCTTGGTCTCCTCGGATTGTGCGCTCGGCGAGGCTATGAGGGTCATTGCCGAAGCAAGGATGGCGAAAAACAGGGTCTTGGGCATTTCAGTCTCCTCTCCGCTTGCGTTGCCTCAAGGACGCGGTGGGAGAACCCAAGCCGACATGGCCCGCTAAATAATTCGAGGGAGAGTGGAAGCGCCTCGGCAGGCGACTCCAAAGAAGAAGGATCAGTGGCGCTTGGCCTGCACTAGATAAGCGTCGATCATGGTCTCGCCGAGCCACTTCGCGGCTTCGAGCCTATGCAGCCCCTCGACCAGGATGTGGCGCTTGCCGTCGTGTCGCACCTGTATCGGGGTCTTCATGCCGTTTTCGAGAATATCCTCGGCAAGATGGCGCACCGTCTCGGGATGCAGCGTCTTGCGCCGCGCCGTCGGCACGTAGATGTCGTCGACCTTGACCTTTTGCACACGCAGCATGTCGGCTCCTCGGCGAGAATGTCGCCTCAGCATGAATAGTTGGTTTGCCGGCGGCGGCCAAGCGCGAGCGCGCTGGCCCGATGCTTTCCATTTGACGCTTGGCCAGCCGATGGTCTCAATGACGGCCTCGTGATCTCAGGTGTTCCTTGACGCAACTGCCCAGTGAATTCCCCGATTTCGGGCTGACGCCCGAGCAGCGCCGCGAGGCGGTGCGCGGCCACTATTACGAATGGCCGGGAATGGATGGCCCGAGCGGCGAGATCTGGTGCTACAGCGACCGGTTTTCCTATCGCCCCGGCGAGACGGTAACGCTCTTCGTCAGCGCGTCGGCGCCGCAATTCAGCCTTGCCGTCATCCGCGACGGCGAGAGCGAAACAAAAGTTTTCGAGGGAGCAGGCCTGTCGGCGCGCTGGCAGGATACGCCCGACCAATGCTCGGTCGAAGGCTGCAACTGGGAGGCTTCGTTCGAATTCCGCGTCGGCGTCGACTGGCCGTCCGGCGCCTATCGCGTGACGCTCTCGGCCGAAGGCCGCGACGGGACGCCAATCCACAGCCATCATCTCTTCATCGTCACACCCCTGCCCGGCCGCAAGCCCGGCCGCCTGCTGCAGGTCGCCGCGACCGGTACCTGGCTCGCCTACAACACGTGGGGCGGCTCGAACCACTATCAGGGCATAACCGGCCCGAACCGCGATCAATACGCCACGACGGTCTCGACGCAGCGACCCTGGTGCCGCGGCTTCGTGGTACTGCCTAAGGACGCGCCGCGCGTGCCGCTGGAAGTCGCGGTGCCGCCGAAGACCGTGCCACGCTATCCGCATATGGAGTGGGCCTTCGCCACTGGACATTCGAAGAAATATGCCTCTTCGGGCTGGGCGAGCTATGACAGCCATTTCTTTCGCTTCGCCGAGCGCGCCGGCTATCAGGTCGATCTCGCCAACCAGCACGAGCTCCATTTCTCGCCCGAAATCCTCGACGGCTACGACTGCGTCGTCTTCGTCGGCCACGACGAATACTGGACCTGGGAGATGCGCGACGCCGTCGACAATTATGTCGAGCGCGGCGGGCATGCGGCGCGCTTCGCCGGCAATTTCATGTGGCAGACGAGGCTGGAGAACCAAGGCCGCCGCCAGGTCTGCTACAAATACAAGGCACGCGCGGAAGACCCCGCCTATCGCGGCGGCGACGTCACCCGCGCAACCAATTCCTGGGAAGCGCCTGAGATCGGCCGTCCAGGCAGCGCCACCTTCGGCCTCAATGCGACCCGAGGCGTCTATGCCGGCTGGGGCGGCTGCGCGCCGCGGGGCGTGCGTGGCTTCCCGGTCTACCGGCCCGAGCACTGGGCCTTTGCCGGCACCGGCATCTATTACGGCGACCTGCTCGGCGCCGACAGTCATGTCTACGGCTATGAAGTCGACGGCCTCGATTTCGAGATCCGTGGCGGCCTGCCCTACCCGACCGCGAGCAGCGGCGCGCCGGACGGCTTGCAGGTGCTGGCGGTCGGCATGGCGAGCCAGGTCGAGGAAAGCGCCGACATCCCGATCGAGGACCAGTTCCTCGCCGACGAGGATGGCCGCTTCACCGCCGAGACGTTGTTCGGCGAGGTGAGCGACGCCAATCTCGACAAGGTCAAGCGCGGCAACGGCATGATCGTCAATTTCCCGCGCGGCAAAGGCGAGGTCTTCCACGCCGGAAGCTGCGAATGGGTCGCCGGCCTGCTAAGGCAGGACGCGATGGTCGAACGCGTGACCAAAAATGTTCTCGACCGCTATCTCGGAAAGTCCTGACATGTCGAAACTGGAAGTCCAGCCCGTAGCAGAGGCCGAAGCGCGGCCGCCGTCGCACCTGTTCTATTTGTCCAGCCTGCGCCGGCCGCTCGTCGACCGGGCCGAGGGCATCTATTTCTGGACGAAGGACGGTCGCCGCTTCATCGATGGCTCGAGCGGGCCGATGGTCGCCAATATCGGCCACTCCAACCGCAACGTGCTCGACGCCATGAAGCGGCAGATGGACAAGACCACCTTTGCCTACCGGTTGCATTTTGAGAACGAGCCCGCCGAAGAGCTGGCGCGCGCGCTTGCTGGCAAGCTGCCCGAAGGCATGGACCGCATCTTCTTCGTTTCGGGCGGCTCGGAAGCGACCGAATCCTGCATCAAGCTCGCCCGCCAATGGGCGGTCGCCACCGGCCAGCCCAAGCGCTGGAAGGTGATCACCCGCTTCCCCTCCTATCATGGCGGCACGCTGGGCTCGCTTTCCATCACCGGCGACGATGCGCTCGCCGAAACCTTCACGCCGATGATGAAGGTGATGCCGACAGTGCCTGCGCCCACAGCCTGGCGCGACCGCGACAATCTCTCGATGGAGCAGCGCGGCCTTCGCTATGCCGACATGCTGGAGGAGAAGATTCTCGCCGAAGGGCCGGAAAGCGTTTTGGCCTTCATCATGGAGCCGGTCGGCGGTGCCGCGACCGCAGCCCTTGTCGCGCCCGACAGCTACTATCCGCGCATCCGCGAAATCTGCGACCGCTACGGCATTCTTCTGATTCATGACGAGGTGATGAGCGGCGCCGGCAGGACAGGCAAGTTCCTCGGCGGCGACCACTGGAACTGCAGGCCCGACATTGTCGCCCTCTCGAAGGGGCTGGGCTCGGGTTACGCGCCGCTCGGCGCCCTCGCCGCGCCGATGCGCCTGGTCGAGCCGCTGCTGGCCTCCGGCGGTTTCCAGCACGGCCATACCTATGCCGGCAATCCGCTGGCCTGCGCCGCCGGCCTCGCCGTGCTCGGCGAGATGGACCGGCTCGACCTCATCGCCAACGCCGCCGCCATGGGCGACGTGCTGATGGCGGAGTTGAAGGGCTTGCAAAAGCGCTTCCCCTTCATCGCCGACGTGCGCGGCAAGGGCCTGCTCTCCGGCGCCGAAATGGTCGCCGATCCCGAGACTTTGAGGCCCATCGATCCGGCCAACAAGGCGACGCAGCGCCTGCTCGACCACGGCTATGCGCGCGGCCTGATCATCTATGGCCGCAAGGTCAAGGGCGGCGTCGACGGCGACAATTTCATGGTGGCGCCGCCGATGATCATCACCAGAGACCAGATCGGCGAGATGATTTCCATCATCGGAGATTCGCTGGAGGCGCTCGCCGCGGAGCTCGACCTGCCGGTGGAAGGCTGAAAAAGGTGTTTTGATGCCGGCACCAATCACCCTCCGCCCCGGCACCATCGACGATGTCGAAACCATCCATGCCGCCCTGCTGCGCCTCGGTACCGATATCGGCGCGCATCAGGAAATCACTTCGACGCCCGAGGATCTGCGCCGCTACGGCTTCGGCGCCAAACCCGCCTTCTCGACCCTGATCGCCGAGATCGACGGCGAGTTCGCCGGGCTTTGCCTGCATTTTCCGATCTTCTCGACCTGGATGGGCCGACCAGGCGTCTATGTGCAGGACCTTTATGTCGAGGATCGCTTCCGCGGCCGCCGCATCGGCGAAAAACTGCTCAGACGCGTGGCGAAGGAATGCCGCGCGGCGGGCGGTAGCTATCTGAGGCTGTCCGTCGATACCGACAATGAGACGGCCAAGGCCTTCTACGAAAGACTGGGCATCGGCCGGTCGAGCTATGAGCAGGTGCAGAAAATCGTCGGCGATGCCTTTTTCGCCTTTGCCGATACGCCGGAGGAATGATGATGAAAGCCTTCTATGCCGAGGAGCAGAAGCGCCATGACCCGAAAGCTTTCCTCTCCAGCGGCGCGCCGCAGCCCAACCCGGAAAAGCCGGAGCGGATTGAACGATTGTTAGCCGGCGCAAGATTGGCCGGCTTGACGATCGAACGTCCAGGCAATCATGGACTCAGCCCGATCGCCGCGGTGCATACGCCTGAATATCTCGATTTTCTCGAGCACATTTTTGCGCGCTGGCAGCGCATCGAAGGCGCCTCGGCGGAAGTCATCCCGAACATCCATCCGATCGCCCGCGCCGGCTCCTACCCGGCCTCGGCTGTCGGCCAGGCCGGCTACCACATGGCCGACACCGCCTGCCCGATCTCGGCCGAGACCTGGAACAGCGCGCTGTGGAGCGCCTGGAGCGCGGTGGAAGCCGCTGAAGCGGTGATGGCCGGCGCGCCCTCTGCCTATGCGCTTTGCCGTCCGCCCGGCCATCATGCTTTCGCCGATGTCGCCGGCGGCTTCTGCTTCATCAACAATTCGGCGGTCGCGGCGCAGGTGCTGCGCAAGAACGCCGCCCGCGTCGCCATCCTCGATGTCGACCTGCATCACGGCAACGGCACGCAAGGGATCTTCTATGCCCGCCCCGACGTGCTCACCGTCTCGCTGCACGCCGATCCGGTGCGCTTCTACCCGTTCTTCTGGGGGCATGCAGACGAGCGCGGCGAAGGTCCCGGCCTCGGCTACAATCTCAACCTGCCGCTGCCGCGCAAGTCCGGCGACGCGGCCTTTCTCGAAGCGCTGGCGACGGCCTTCCAGCGCATCCGCGCCTTCGCGCCGGAAGCGCTGGTCGTGGCGCTCGGCCTCGACGCTTTCGAGGGCGACCCGTTCGGCGGCCTGTCGGTGACGACGCAAGGCTTCTCGCGCATCGGCGAAGCGATCGCCGGACTCGGCCTGCCGACGGTCATTGTCCAGGAAGGCGGCTATCTCTGCGATGCGCTCGGCGACAACCTCACCGCATTCCTCACCGGCTTCGGCGGCAAGCAGGGCTAGAAGCAATTCCAGGAAAAGTGTGTAGCGGTTTTCCGTCCGGAATTGCGTAAAGCTAAAAAACTAGGAGCGCTGCTGCCGCAGCATCGCGATCACGCGGTGCACGCTCTCCAGCGTCTCCTCGATCTCGGCCGCCGTATTGTAATGCGCGATGCCGATGCGCACGACGCCCTGCTCGGCGGGTATTCCGAGCTGGTGGACGACCTCCCACGCATAATTGTGGCCGGACCAGACGAAGATGTTCTCGGCATTCATCTGCCGCACGATCGTCTCGGGCGCGATGCCTTCGACGGTGAAGGAAACGGTCGGCACCCGCTCGGCGAGGCGTTCCGGATCGATGGTGCCTTGGATGACCAGCCCCTCGATGTCGGACAGGCCTTCGATCAGTTGCCGGGCAAGCGTATTCTCGTAAGCAATCGAGACCTCGAACGCCTTGGCGATCCGCTGCCGCCGCGACCCGCTCTCGCCGGCGGCAGCGCCGAGATCGGCGAAATAGTCGATTGCCGCCGTCAACCCGGCCATCAGCTCGATCTGCGGCGTGCCGAGCTCGAACCGCTCGGGCAGGACGTTCGACGAGCAGCGGCATTTGTAAGGCTGGAGCGCGTCGATGACGTCGCGCCGGCCCCACAATATGCCCATATGCGGCCCGAAGAATTTATAGGCCGAGCAGATCAGGAAATCGCAGCCGAGCGCCCGCACGTCGATCAGCCCGTGCGGCGCGAATTGCACGGCATCGACGTAGACCAATGCGCCCGCCTGCTTGGCAATCGCCGTCAGCGCCTTCACACGGTTGATCGAGCCGGTGAGATTGGAGGCATAGTTCAGCGCGACAAGCCGCGTCTTTTCCGAAAGCAGTCCCTTGAGCGCCGTCTCCTCCACCTGCCAGCTCCGCTCGTCGAACGGCAGGAAGCGCACGACCAGGCCGAGATCCTCGGCAAGCTGCAGCCAGGGCGAGACATTGCCCTCATGGTCCATGCGCGTGACGATGATCTCGTCGCCTGGCTTCATCGTGCGGCCGAGGGTGCGCGACATGTGGTAGGTCAGCGTCGTCATATTGGCGCCGATGACGATCTCCTCGACGCTCGATGCGTTCAGGAAATCAGCCATAGCGGCATGCGCAGCGTCGACCACTTTCTGGGCCGCGACCGTCGTTTCAAAGAAACCACCGAGATTGGCATTGGTCGTCAGCAGGCAGCGCGACACCGCGTCCGGTACCGTCAGCGGCACCTGCGTGCCGGCTGGATTGTCGAGATAGATACGCCGGCGACCGTCATCGGCGAGCGAAAGCGCCGGAAATCTGCCGCGCACGGCCTCGATCGGAAAGTCTGCCATCGTCTCCCCCTGTTTTTTCTCAACGATCCGTCTTTTCTCGACGATTCCCGCTCAAGGGCACGGATTGCCGACACGCTGATGGATCACGTCGACCGCCTTCTGCATTTCTTCCGTCCAGGTGACGTCGACCGAGGACAGCGCCACATCGAGTTGCGCAACGCTGGTGGCGCCGACGATGTTCGCGGTCACGAAGGGCCGGCTCGCCACATAGGCGTTGGCAAAAAGCGCTGGCTCCATGCCGAAGGAACGTGCCAGCTCATTGTACTGAAGCAGCACCTCCGCCGCGTTCGGCGTCTCGTAGCGCTGGCCTCGGTTGAACAGCTGCGAGCGCGAGCCCTGCGGTCGCGCGCCATGATCGTATTTTCCGGTGAGATAACCCTGCGCCAGCGGCGAATAGGGAAGGAATGCGATCTCCTCGCGCGCGCAGACCTCCGCAAGATTCACCTCGAAGGTGCGGTTGACGAGGTTGTAGGCGTTCTGCAGCGAGGCGACGCGCGGGCCGCTGCCCTTTTCGGCCTCGAACACGAAGCGCATGACACCCCAGGAGCTTTCGTTCGATAGGCCGAGATGGCGGATCTTGCCGGCTTTCACCAGGTCCTGGAAGACGGCGAGCGTCTCGGCAATCGGTGTTTCGTCTGCGGGCGCGGCTGCGGCATCGGCCCGGCGCGCCACCGCTCCGATCCGCGTCGGGTTCGAACCCCACGGAATGTCCCGGTCCGGCCAGTGGATCTGGTAGAGGTCGATATAGTCGGTGCCGAGCTTGGCCAGCGATTTCTCGACCGCGTCGAAAATGTCGGCGCGCACCAGCTTCGACGGACGATCGCCGCGGAACCATGCGTTGGCCGTGCGGCCGACCACCTTCGAGGCAAGGATGACCTTGTCGCGGTTTCGATTGGCCTTCATCCAGCTGCCGATGATCCTCTCGGTTCGCCCTTGCGTCTCTGCCTTGGGCGGGATCGGGTAAAGCTCGGCCGTGTCGATGAAATTCACCCCGCGCGAGAACGCCAGATCCATCTGCGCGTGGCCCTCGGCCTCGCTGTTCTGCTGACCCCAGGTCATCGAGCCGAGGCAGATTTGCGAAACAAGGAGATCGGTCCGACCGAGGCGGCGCTTATGCATGGAATTCTCCGGCGGGAGGTTTGCGCGGACAGCGCGGGGAGGAGGTTGAACATAGAGCAAAACGCTTGCGTTTTGCAAAGCCGCCCAGTTTCGAGATTGGCCGAAGCGTCAGTCAGTTCGTCATTCTAGGGCGGAGCAAGGAGCGAAGCGACGCGCGCAGACCCTGGAATCCATTCCGTTACCCTAAAGCGTTGTAGCGGTTACAGAATTCTGCACCGCTGCACTCTACGTTGAAGGTCACGGAATGGATCCTTGGGTCTGCGCTCCGCTTCGCGTCGCTACGCCCAAGGATGACGAATATTGGAGAGGCTCCAGCCAATTTCGATAGCGAAGTCTCTGATGGAGGGAACTACCGCCTCGCCCCGGCCAGCGCCCGCCGCTTGGCCTCGTCGATCAGCATGTTGGCAACCTGCATGCGGATCATGGCACGCTGGCGCAGATGCGGCGCGACCCGGTCCGGATGGTTGGCGAAGGCGAAGTTACGGCGGATGCGACCGAAATCGGCGTTCTTGGCCGGACGGTCGAGGCCGAGCTCGCCGGCGATCGCTTCGGGATCGATCGGCGGCAGCTTCTCCTCCGGCCACTGCTCTTCGCCGGCAAGCGTCAGTTTCGCCTGATCGAGAAGTGCTGCGAACTCGGCAGCGAGGTCGGCGGCGGACTCGCGATATTCGGCGGCGACGCTCTCGCCGGCGACCTTGATGCGGCCGGAATGCAGTTCATCGGCCACGGACAGATAGTCGAACGGGATGGACGGTCGGGCGCCCTCGTCCTCGCCTTTCTCCGAGGCGACGATCAGGTCGTCGAGCAACGAAGCGAAATCGAGCTTGTTCCCGGTGCCGATCTCAACCTCCCTGTCGTGACGGCATGCAGTGATGCCGCTAAACATAGTGGGCTCTCGTTAAGAATGAATTCTGGCGATATTGACAATTGGCGGCTTTTCCGCCCGGCAAGACGGTATCGGAAAATAAAAAGCCGGACTGCTCTTCGTGCAGTCCGGCAAGGTCGCCAGGAGTGGCGAGGAAAAAGCCGGCCATGTGCCAGCACGGGTGCCTACGGTTGAGCCTGCCGAAAAGTTTCACGGAAAATCGAGTGTGGCGGGAAAATTGTCGCGGCATGGCAGCCATGCAAATGCTGCACTGCACAATTTTAAAAATCGCCTATATGCTGGCGTCGGGAGGACCAACTGGGGCAACTGAGTCATGGGGTTCTTCACTGAAATGTTCGCTCGGCCGAGGCCGCAGGAACACCAGCGTTACCGCTCGGCGCTTGCGCTTCTGAACGCGATGAGCAATGCGGACCGCGCCGATATCGGCGTCAAGCCGGCGGATTTTCCGCGCATCGCGCGCGAAATGTCGATCCGCTGAGCTGAGCCAAAGAGGTTTCCCGGAATCCCGGGAAACCTCCAAGCCATTCAACATCAACGATTTCCGAGAAAAGTCTGCTTGCTGAGCGGCACGCCATTGTGGCGCAGGATGTCGTAGGCCGTGGTGACGTGGAAATAGAAATTCGGCATCGCCAGGTGCAGCAGATATTGCAGGCCGGGCAGCGTGGTTTCGCGTCCGCCGAGCCGCACTTCGACCGTCCTGTCCTCAGATCCTTCCAGATCGGCCGCCGCAAACGTCGCCAGATAATCGAGCGTCTTGGCGATCCGGGCCTGCAGCTCGGCAAAGCTCGCTTCATTGTCCTCATATTTTGGCACCTCGCGGCCGGCCAGCCGCGACGGCGCGCCCTTGGCGTGGTCGGTGGCGATCTGGATCTGCCTGGCCAGCGCGAACATGTCGGGCGCCAGCCGCGCCGTGAGGAACACCTGCGGATCAATCTTGCGTTCGCCGGCATTCTGCTCCGCCGCCGTCAAGACGCTGGCCAGCGCCTTCAGCCTGGCGGAAAAAACGCCCACCGATATGTCGTACATGGAAATGGTCACGGGCAATCTCCCCACGCGGCCCAGCGCCGCGGGCCGTGAACTAGCGCCTCCCGCCACGATTCTTCAAGCGGCCGTGGCTATGGCGTCACCGCGCCGCCGCAATCGCCGTGGTAGTATTTTCGTTACCGAGCGGAGGATTCGATGAAAAGAGCCACTTTCGCAGCGATTGTCTTTTTCTCATTGGCCGGCCTCACGCATTCCGCGTCCGCGGCGGATGCGCCCTATGTCGATGACCGATCAAGCGCCGATGCGGTCGTCCGCTCGCTTTACAGCGCCATCAACCGTCACGAATTCGCCCGTGCCTGGGGCTATTTCGGCGATACGAAGCCGGCAAAGGATTTCAACGCCTTCGTCAAGGGTTACGACGGCACCGACAGGGTCGAAGTCAAGACTGGCGCTGTCTCGGAGGACGGTGCTGCCGGCAGCATCTATTACAGCGTCCCCGTCGCCATCCAGGCGACCGACAAGAAAGGCGAGGCCAAGGTTTTCGCCGGCTGCTACACGGTCCGCCAGGTCAATGCGCAGATCCAGGAGCCGCCCTTTCAGCCGATCTTCATCGACAAGGGCGCGTTGAAGCCGTCGACCGAGGATTTCGACAGCGCCGTGCCGGCAAGCTGCGGCGACGGTCCGCCGCCGCCAAAGAAGGACGAGGCATTGGAGCAGGCCAGGAAAGCCTTCCTCGCCACCTATGGCGACCAGTGCGACAAGCAGGATCCTGACGGCAAGCCGATCGGCGAGCCAGAGGCTCATTCCATCCACTATAAGGACAAGGACGCCCAGCCCAGCGACCCAGAGCGCGAGACGCGGCTGTTCCGCTTCTTCTGCTCGATGGCCGCCTACAACGAGACGGCGGTCTACTACATCACCGACGACGTCAACGGCGTCTCACAGTTGCAGTTCACCGAGCCGGAGCTCGACATCCGCTACGAGAACAACAACAGCGAAGGCAAGGTCGAATCGATCCATATCATCGGGTTCAAGACCAGCGGCTGGGCGACCAACTCGGACTATGACGACAACACAAAAACCATCACCACATCCAACAAATGGCGTGGTGTGGGGGATGCCTCGTCATCGGGAACCTACCTTTTCCGCAACGGCGATTTCTCGCTCGTCCAGTATGACGTCGATGCATCCTATGACGGCGAGCAAAATCCGCAGACGGTCATCGACTACAACACGGCGCCTTGAGGCGCTGCAGCGCAATCACGGCGCTTTCGTCAGCATCCAGTTCAGCGTGCCGCGCCAGTCGACCATGCGGATCGGCGTGCCGTGGGTGCCGGTTTCGAAGCGCACGAAGCGGGTCGGATAAGCCTTCTTGGCCAGAATCGAGCGGAAGAAGGCTTCCTGCTTCTCCACCGGGAAGACCCCGTCATGGCTGCCCTGGCCGAAGAACACCGGCACGCGACGCCTGAAGGCGGGGCTGGTGAGAAAGCTGTCGTCCCACAGCGAGCCGAGCAACAGCAGCCCATTGATGCGGCCGCCCGTGTCCTTGCGCGCGGCGAGCTTCCAGCAGATGATCCCGCCCATCGAGCCGCAGGCGACGAAGATCTTCGCGCCCGGCGATGTCTCGGCATAGTGGTCGATGAGCGCCGCGACCTGCGCCGCGCCCTTGTCGCCGAAATCGGGGAAATCGGGCGAAAGATAGAGCCCGTTGTTGGCGGCCATCAGGTTCTTGATGCGGTTGAAATTGCCGCCGAAGGTGAAGTCGTCCACGCCCTGCTTGCGGCTGCCGCCTTGCCCGTGAAGATAGAGCACGATGATGGACGCGCCTTCCGTCCTGCCGACCGCGACATGTCTGATATCGCCAGCATCGGTCTTCAGCATCAGGTCCTGCTGCACCTTGCGTACCCCGGGATCGGTATACTGCGCATGCACGCGCCTTTCCGGCACCTCGTCGCGCTGATTGATGTCGCGCATCTCGCGATAGTCGAGGACGGTGTAGGCGCCGTTGTCGCCGGTCGATAGTGTCGCCGGATAGGCGAACAGATCGTCCTTGAACGATTTCAGCGAAAGCGTCTGCCCCTCGGCGGCGGAGAGGGACAGCGCCGCCGCGGTGATCAGGGCGAAGAAAAGTCGATAACGCAAAGCCATGCCGAGAGGCATGCGGAATTCGGCTCTGCTTTGTCAATCCTGCAGAACGCCACCCGCCCCTTCCAGCGCCTCGCGCGTGTCGACATCGATCGAGGCGCCCTGCCCGATCTCGACATCGATGACGTCGAGACCCTCGGCCTCGACCAGATGGCGCGCGCCGGTATCGCCCTCGAGCTGCGCGACAGCCGCGAAAAGCGATCGCGGCAAAAGCACCGGATTGCCGCGCTTGCCCTGGTGGGAAGCGCGCACCACGGAGCGGCCGCCGGCGCGGCGGAACGCGTCGATCAGGCTGTCGAGGTCTTTCGACGAAACGCCCGGCATGTCGCCAAGCACGATCATGGCGCCGGCCGCGTCGGGCGCGACCTTCGCGATACCCGCCTTCAACGACGAAGCGAGTCCATCGGCGAAATCCGGGTTGTCCACGAATGTCACGCCAAGACCGCCAAGCGCCGAACGCACGCGCTCGCGCTGATGGCCGGTGACGACGACGGTGGCGGCGGCCTTCGAGGCCAGCGCACGACCGGCGGTGCGGCGCACAAGCGGCTCGCCGTCGAACAGCGCCAGAAGCTTGTTCGGCCCGCCCATGCGACTCGAGCGGCCGGCGGCCAGAAGCACGATATCGACTTTCATCGCCGACCTTGCCGGCTGCGGCGCCGGCTCGCGCGGCTGCGGCCTGGTCGGGATTTCCATCAAAAGCCCGCCAACGCCCATTCCGGCAATATCGCCCGCCGTCACCTCGAGCCCGGCAACAAGGCGATCGAGCACCCAGTCGAAGCCATTTTCCTTCGGGCTGCGCGCGCAGCCGGGCGCGCCGACAATGCGCTTGCCGTCGAGCGTCCCCAGCACCAGCAGATTGCCGGGATCGACCGGCATGCCCGCGCGGATGACGGTACCGCCGGCACGCTCGATCGCGGCCGGCACGACATCGGCGAAGTCGCTCATCGCCGAGGCGCCGAAGATCACCACCATGTCATTGTCGCGCGCCAGCTGGGTTGCGGCCGCGGCGACCGGCGCCACGTCGTGCGGCGTGCGCCGTTCGGCGGTCAGTCGGCCGCCGAAACGCGCCAGCCGGGCCTCGGTGACGCGCAGCGTCTTGTCGAGCACGCTCGGCTTGACGCCGGGAAGCATCGTCTGGATGACGCCGACAGTTATGGGGCGATAGGCATTGACGGCAAAGATCTCGCGGCCGGCGCAGATCCTCACCACGCTGGCTACCAGGCTTGCAGCGACGGCAAAGGGAATGATCTTCACCGTCGCCACCATCTGGCCCTTCTCGACCGGCGCGTGCTGCGCCAGCGTCGCGATGGTGATGGCCGGATCGACGGCGTTGATGGCGTCGATCATTGCCGCGTCGACGGTAAAGACGCCTGAGGCTTCCGCATGCAAATTCACCCGCCCGGTCGCGGCCGGCTTGACCTCGATGTTGCGGTGACGCATGGCGGCGGCGATCTTCGCGGCTGCGGCATCTTCGCCCAAATCGTCCGCGGCAAGCACCGCCGCAACGACTTCGGCGACGCCTGCCGCCTTGAGCGCCGCGATATCGTCTCGGCTCAATCGGTGCGCCTTGCGGAAGCGTTTTTCGCCGGCGGTGATCGCATGCGCCAGCACCGCCCCTTCCGCCTCATCGATCGGAACCGGTCCGAATTTCACGCCACGGCGCCTTTTGCTTCGAGACCGCGCGAGCGGAAGGCGTGGATCGTCTGCGCAAGGACGGCGACGGCGATCTCGGCCGGACTGGCAGCACCGATATCGAGGCCGATCGGCGCGTGGATGCGGGCGATCTGGTCGGCGCCGGTGCCGAGCGCCAGCAGGCGTTCGACACGCTTGGCGTGGGTCTTGCGACTACCGAGCGCCCCGACGTAAAAGCATCGGGCGTCGAGCGCCGCCTTCAGCGCGAAATCGTCGATCTTCGGATCGTGGGTGACGGCGGCAAGGGCGGTATAGCTGTCGAGTGGCGCGCGTTTCAGCACATCCTGCGGCCATTCGGCATGCAGCGCGACGCCGGGGAAGCGTTCCGGGGTAGCGAAGGCTGTGCGCGGATCGATGATCTCGACCGGATAGCCGGCAATCCTGGCCATCGGCGCCAGCGCCTGGCTGATATGCACGGCGCCGATCACCACCAGGCGCGGACGCGGCAGATGCGCGTTGAGAAAGAACGTCCGCCCTTCCGCCGCCACCGTTTGTGAATTGCCGGTGCGGAACGCATTGGCGATCGCCGCCCCGAGATCGCCTGCGACATGGTCACCCTCGCGTACGATGCGGTCGCGACCGTCGTCCAGGTCGGTGACAAGCACCGCGGCGCGGCGGGCGCGGCGTTCTTCGTTGAGCGTCTTCAGGACGTAGGGATCCATCTGTGATCAGCCCAGCCTTTCGACATAGACCTTGATGCGGCCGCCGCAGGAGAGGCCCACCTGCCAAGCGGTCTCGTCGGCGACGCCGAACTCCAGCATCCTGGCCTTGCCCGAGCCCATGACATCCATCGCCTCGGTCACCACGGCGCCCTCGACACAGCCGCCGGAGACCGAGCCATGGAAATTGCCCTCGGCGTCAATGACCAGATGGCTGCCAACCGGGCGAGGCGCCGAACCCCAGGTCTCGACCACGGTCGCGATGGCGACATCCTTGCCGTCCTTCATCCAGCCTTCCGCGATGATCAGCGGATCGCGGGCCTCGTCGAGATAAATGCTCTCATCCATCGTCGCTTCTCGCAAAGTCTGTTTTTCAAGGGAAACCTTGGTCGTCCCTACGGTAAACGTTGGTTTCCCGCCAAGGAAACATATGGCTACGCAGCCTGCCTCCCGCCAGCTTGCCGCCAGCGGCGCGGGTCGACCGAAGCCGCCCGCCGCTGGTCGAGCGAAGCGCAAAGATCGGCCAGCGCGTCGAGATTGTGCACTGCCCGGAACTCGTCGACATAGGGCAGCATCGCTTTCACACCACGGGCGCGGGCCTCAAAACCGTCGAAGCGCAACAGCGGATTGAGCCAGATCAGCCGCCGGCAGGATTTTTGCAACCGCTCCATCTCCTGCGAAAGGCCGGCGACGTCGTCGCGCTCCAGTCCGTCGGTGATGAGAAGCACCACGGCGCCCTGCCCCAGCACGCGCCGCGACCACAGCCGGTTGAACTCGGCAAGCGTGTCGCCGATGCGGGTGCCGCCCGACCAGTCCTTCACCGCCGTCGAGCATTCGGCCAACGCCTCGTCGGGATCGCGATGGCGCATCTGGCGGGTCAGGTTGGTCAACCGCGTGCCGAAAACGAAGGCGTGCACGCGCCGGCGCTTCTCCGTCAGCGCATGCAGGAAATGCAGGAAGATGCGCGTATACTGGCTCATCGAGCCGGAAATGTCGGCCAGCACGACCAGCGGCGGATGCGCTTCGCGCGGAGACCGGAATTTCGGCAGGATAAGCTCGCCGCCGGTGCGCGCGGCCGAGCGCATCATGGCGCGCGGATCGATGCGACCCCCTTGCGCGTCCGCCCTGAAGCGCCGCGTACGGATCAGATCGAAGGGCAGGCGCAAGGCCGCGATCGCCTTTTTGGCTTCGGCCATCTCCGCCGCATCCATCTGGGCAAAATCCTTGCCGCGCAGCACCTCGTTGCCGGAAAAGGTGAGGCGTGCATCGACCTCGATCTCCGGCACTTCCCGGACCGGTTGATTCTTCCGATGGCCTTCGAACATCGCCTGGCTGACGCGGTTCTCCGCCGCCCGCGGCTTCTGCTTTTCGCGATCGTCCGGCGCAACCGGCGAGAATATCGCCAGCAGCTTCTCGATCAGCTCGCGCGATTTCCAGAACAGGCGGAAGGCCTCGTCGAAGACAGGATGATCCTCGCGCCGCGAGACGAGCACCGCATGCAGCGTCCAGTAGAAATCGTCGCGCGAGCCGATGCCCGCGGCAAGCACCGCCTCGATGGCGTCCTTCACCGACGCCGGGCCGACGCGCATGCCTGCCTTGCGCAACGCACGCGCGAAATAGACGATGTTGTCGGCGATGCGCCCATCGGCGAGCGCTTCCTTGGGTTCCGGACGCGGCACAGGCATCGCGCCTACTCCGCCGCCGACAGCTCGGCCTTCACCTCATTGAGGATGCGCCGGCCCTCGCCCTCGCCGATACGGGCGATATCGTCCTGGTATTTCAAAAGCACGCCGATCGTGTCCGACACGGTCTCCGGATCGAGCGCCACCTTGTCGAGTTCGGTCAAGGCGCCGGCCCAATCGATGGTCTCGGCAACGCCGGGCGCCTTGAACAGTTCCACCTGGCGCAGCTTCTGGATGAAGGACACGACCTCCGCCGAGAGCCGGCGATTCGCCTGCGGCACCTTGCGCCGCACGATCTCCAGCTCGCGCTCGGCGTTCGGATAGTCGACCCAGTGATAGAGGCAGCGACGCTTCAGCGCGTCGTGGATTTCGCGTGTCCGGTTGGTGGTGATGATGACGATCGGCGGTTCTTCCGCCTTGATCGTGCCAAGTTCCGGAACTGTTACCTGGAAATCGGAAAGAATCTCGAGCAGGAACGCCTCGAAAGCTTCGTCGGTGCGATCGAGCTCGTCGATCAGGAACACCGGCGCGGCACCCGCCTCGCCGGTCAGCGCGTCGAGCACCGGACGGCGGATCAGGTATTTCTCGGAAAAGACGTTGCGCTCCATGTCGGAGCGCACGACCTTGCCCGCCGCCTCCTCCATGCGGATCTCGATCATCTGCGCGGCGTAATTCCACTCATAGACGGCGGAGGAGACGTCGAGCCCTTCATAGCATTGCAGCCGGATCAGCCGGCGGCCGAGCGCGCCGGCCAGCACTTTGGCGATCTCGGTCTTGCCGACGCCCGCTTCGCCTTCGAGGAACAAGGGCCGCTTCATGCGCAGTGAAAGAAACAGCACCGTCGCCAGCGAACGGTCCGCGACATAATCCGCACCTGTCAAAAGATCGAGCGTTTCGTCGATCGTTTTCGGCGCGGGGCGCGGCGCGGTCATCTTGTCTCCGTGGATCCCGCTTGCACGTTCAAAGAAAATGATAGCCGCGGTTGTGGTAGATCAGCGGCCGCAAATTATCGCCGATGCGTAGGCCTGTCACCTTGCCAAAAAGCACACGGTGGGTGGCAAGGTCCTTGCTATCGATGATCTCGCAGTCGAACACGGCCAGCGCGCCTTTCAGCGTCGGGGCGCCAGTCGAGATCACATCCCATTCAGCAAGCGCGAAGCGCTCCTCCACCGGCAGGCCGGTGATGCCGGAAAAGGCGACCGATACGGCTTCCTGGTCCGATGCGAGGGTGTTGAGCGCGAACTTGCCGTTCTTGATGAAAGCTTCGTTCTTGGCGTTCTCGCGGTTGAGGCAGACCAGCACCGTCGGCGGGGTGTCCGAGACCGAACAGGCGGCGATCACCGTCGCGCCCCTTTTGCCGCCGGGCCCGTCGGTCGTCACCACATGCACATGGCCGGCAAAATGCGCCATCGCATCGCGATAATGCTGCGGCCCGATATCATTGATCTTCAGCACCCGATGTCCACCTGTCGAAACCAGTTCGTTATATATGGCGGCATATTGCACGCCACAAGTTGCATAGCATGGGCGAAGTGCTTGACCGCAATCCGCAAATTCGCGTGTTGCGCAGCGCTTAGCCAGCCTTTAGGCATTTCCTGGAACAGTGTCGGGACTGTATTCCCGGCATGGAGGATCTCTTAGCCCGAATGCGTCTTCTCACGACGACATCAGCCGTGCTGCTCTGGTTGTCGCTGGCCGCGAGCGCCGGCGCCGATACGCTGGTCGGCGTTGCCGCGCCGCTTTCCGGCTCATCGGCGATCCTCGGCAAGCAGATCGAGGCCGGCGCCGGCCTTGCGGCGGAAGCGAACGGCATCGCGATCAAGGCCGTCGATGACGATTGCACCGCCGACGGCGGCGTTGCCGCGGCAAAGGAATTCGTCGACGCCAGGGTCAATGTCGTGGTGGGCTTTCTCTGCACTGACGCGATCGAGGCGGCGCTGCCGATCCTGAAGGATGCCAACATCCCGGTCATCACGGTCGGCGTGCGCACCGAAAGCCTGACCGACCGGCGCGCCAAGACCGGCTGGCCGGTCTACCGGCTCGGCCCGCGCGGCGACGATGAGCGCAATGCGGTCGCCGCCAAGCTAATCCAGCTCTGGCGCGACGACCTGTTCGCCATCGTCGATGACGGCACCATCTATGGCCGCGAGCTGGCCGAGACCTTTCGCGCCGCAGCCGAGCAGGCTGCCTTGAAGCCGGTCTTCACCGACACGTTCCGGCCGCAGCTCGACAACCAGATCGGGCTGATCGGCCGGTTGAAGAAGGCCGGCGCGACCAAGGTGTTCGCCGGCGGCGACGGCGAGGATGTCGCCATCATGGGCCGCGACGCCGCCCAGCTCGATGCCGGCATCACCTTTGCCGGAGGCGAAAACCTGCGCACGCCGCCGGGCGATGTGCCCTATGCCGTCGGCACGCTGATGATCGCCCCGCCGGAATGGTCGGAGATCGCCGATCCCAAGGTGGTGCAGGGTTTCGCAGCGAAGAACATCGTGCCGGACGGCTACACGCTTCTGGCCTATGCCGCGGTCGAGGTCGCCAAGGCCGCGCTGGCCGGTGCGCAAAGCACTGGGCAGCCGCTCGGCGAAGCGTTGACCGGCCGTGATTTTGCGACCGCGATCGGCACCGTCCGCTTCGACGACAAGGGCGATCTCAGCCAGAACCCGTTCCGCCTCTTCCGCTTCGACGGCATGCATTTCGTGCCGCTGGAGGATAAGTGATGTTCCGCACCGGTCCGCGCAATCTGATCACCGACGTTGCCGGCCTTCGCGTCGGCAATGCCGCCGACGCCAGGCTCAAATCCGGCGTCACGGTGGTGCTGTGCGACGAGCCTGCGGTTGCCGGCGTCCAGGTGCTGGGCGGCGCGCCGGGCACGCGCGAGACCGACCTGCTCGAGCCGCAGAATTCGATCGCGATGGTCCACGCCGTCGTTCTGTCCGGCGGTTCCGCCTTCGGCCTCGACGCCGCCTCGGGCGTACAGGCGGCGCTGCGCGAAAAGAACATCGGTGTCGAGGTCGGCGGCTTCCGCGTGCCGATCGTGCCGGCCGCGATCCTGTTCGACCTGCGCAATGGCGGCGACAAGGATTGGGGCCGTTACCCGCCCTATCGCGAGCTCGGCTATGAGGCCGTGCAGACGGCAGCAGTGGATTTTGTCATCGGCACGGCTGGCGCCGGCACCGGGGCCCTGACCTCCGGCCTCAAAGGCGGGCTGGGCTCCGCCTCGACCGTGCTTGACAGCGGCGTCACCGTCGGCGCGCTCGCCGCCGTCAATCCAACCGGCTCGGTGACGGTCGGCCGCAGCCGCCATTTCTGGGCGGCGCCTTTCGAGATCGGCGACGAGTTCGGCGGCTTCGGCTACCCGGCCCCGTTGCCTGAAGGTGCTAGAAAGATCCTGCTGAAATACCGCGACAGGCAAATGGGCGGCGAGGCCGAAGGCGGCAGCACCACCATCGCCGTCATCGCCACGGACGCCGTCCTGACCAAGGCCGCGGCCAAGCGACTGGCGATTTCCGCGCATGACGGCTTCGCACGAGCCATCTGGCCGACGCACACGCCGGCGGACGGCGATCTCGTCTTTGCCCTGGCGACCGGCAGGAGCGGCATCGAGCTCGGCGCCGATGCCGCGATCGATCTGTTCGCAGCCGCCGGCGCCACCATGGCGCGCGCGATCAGCCGCGGCGTCCATGCGGCGACGCCGGCCGACGGCGACTTGTTTCCGGTTTGGTCGTCGCGTTGACGGCCGATCAAGTCGGATCCGATTTTTCTTCCTCGAAGGTGACCGCGACATCCGAATTCGCGGAGAGCCATACCTTCTGGCCGTCGATCTCCGCGACCAGGGCAAGCGAAATGTAGTGGTGATGGTTCTTGTGCGAGCCCATGCCGCTGTCGGCCTTGGTCAGCTTGATCCGATCACCCTCGACTTTGTCGACGGTGCCGATATGGACGCCGTCGGCGCCGATCACTTCCATGTGTCCGCGTATCTTGCTGATGTCGGTGCTCATGCTGGTTCTCCGCTGGATGGCAATTTGCCCTTTCGGATGCGAGACGGCCGACAATAACAAATGAACGCCGGATTGGATGCATCGCACGGCGCGCCTCGTTCATCGTGGCGTGATAAGCATGACGCTGATGAGACAGATGACAAACCGTCTTGCAGCGCTCGTCGCGGTCAGTACCTGGTTTGCGCGGCAGCGGCGTTGAGCATTGGGCGTGGCTCTGTTAGGACGCGGCTGACGCTTCTCCCAGGCAGGACTTAGAAAACGGATGATCCCTCGCTATTCCCGGCCGGAAATGGTCGCCATCTGGTCGCCCGAAACCCGCTTCCGCATCTGGTTCGAGATCGAGGCGCATGCCTGCGATGCGCTGGCGGAGCTGGGTGTCATTCCGAAGGAAGCGGCGAAGACGATCTGGGAAAAAGGCGGCGCGGCCAAATTCGACGTCGCCAAGATCGACGAGATCGAACGCGTCACCAAGCATGACGTCATCGCTTTCCTGACCCATCTCGCCGAATTCGTCGGACCGGATGCCCGCTTCATTCACCAGGGCATGACCTCGTCGGACGTGCTCGACACCTGCCTTGCGGTGCAGCTGACCCGGGCCAGCGACATCCTGCTTGCCGATATCGACGCCTTGCTTGCGGCGCTGAAGCGCCGCGCCTTCGAGCACAAGGACACCGTCACCATCGGCCGCAGCCATGGCATCCATGCCGAGCCGACCACCTTCGGCGTCAAGCTGGCGCAGGCCTATGCCGAGTTCTCGCGCTGCCGCAAGCGGCTGGTGCACGCGCGCGAAGACATCGCCACCTGCGCCATTTCCGGCGCGGTCGGCACCTTCGCCAACATCGAGCCTTATGTCGAAGAGCATGTGGCGGCAAAGCTTGGCCTGAAGCCGGAGCCGGTGTCCACGCAGGTCATCCCGCGCGACCGCCATGCCATGTTCTTCGCCACGCTTGGCGTCATCGCCTCGTCGGTCGAACGCCTCGCCATAGAGATCCGCCATCTGCAGCGCACCGAGGTGCTGGAAGCGGAAGAGTATTTCTCGCCGGGCCAGAAGGGCTCGTCGGCTATGCCGCACAAGCGCAACCCGGTGCTGACCGAAAATCTCACCGGCCTTGCGCGCATGGTGCGCGCCTACGCCATGCCGGCGATGGAAGATGTGGCGCTCTGGCACGAGCGCGACATTTCGCATTCCTCGGTCGAGCGCATGATCGGGCCGGATGCGACGGTGACGCTGGATTTCGCGCTGTCGCGCCTGACCGGCGTCGTCGATAAGCTGCTCGTCTACCCCGAGAACATGGAGAAGAACCTCAACAAGTTCCGCGGCCTGGTGCATTCGCAGCGCGTGCTTCTGGCGCTCACCCAGGCCGGCCTGTCACGCGAGGACGCCTACCGCCTGGTGCAGCGCAACGCCATGAAAGTCTGGGAACACGGCGCCGATTTCCTGGAGGAACTGCTTGGCGACAAGGACGTGACGGCGGCGCTGCCCGAAGACGAGATCCGCGAGAAATTCGACCTCGGCTATCATACCAAGCATGTCGACACGATCTTCAAGCGGGTGTTCGGAGAGGCTTGAGGCCGAACAAAGGCGCGCGCTGGCGCCAGGCTGGAACACCCCTCATCCGTCTTGTCGCTTCGCGACAAGCCACCTTCTCCCACAAGGCGAGAAGGGGGAATTTGGCGCCCGCGCCTCAGCTAATCACGAACGCCGCGATTGGCGCCGGCTCCGGCGCGGTTTTCCCTTCTCCCCCTGTGGGAGAAGGTGGATCGGCGCGCTAGCGCCGAGACGGATGAGGGGTGCTCCAGCTTGACGCAGGCGTCGCTCAAGCCTTCCCAGGCACCGTCCTGATCACCGTGCCCCAGGGATCCTCACGGCTCGTCTCCTCCTTCACATTGTCCGAGCGCATCTCGACCCAGGCGAGGCCCGAGCGCGACGGATCGCGGCGGCCGGCGCCGGTGCTCTGCCAGGCATTGGCGCCGATATGGTGGTGGTAATGGCCGGACGACAGGAACACCGCCTGGCCGCCATATTTGGCGACGGTGTCGAAGCCGAACTGGTCATGCCACCAGGCCTCCGCGTCCTCCGGCCGACCGACGCGCAGATGCACATGGCCGACAATGGTGTTTTCCGGCGCGCCCTGCCAGCCGGCATCGCCCGCCGGCACGCTGCCCACCACCGCCTGCAGGTTCAGCCGCTCGGTCGCCATGGCAATTCTGTCGCCGTTCCATTTCCAGTCCTGCGGGCGGCGATCCGCATAGATCTCGATGCCGTTGCCCTCCGGATCAGTGAGATAGAGCGCCTCGCTGACCAGATGGTCGGAGGCGCCCTCGATGCCGATGCGATTGGCGGCGGCGTGGCTGATCCAGCGGCCAAGGTCCGCACGCGACGGCAAAAGGAAAGCGGTGTGAAAAAGGCCGGCGCTACGCGGATCGTCGGGCTTGGCCGACGAATCCTGTTCGAGCACCAGCAATGGCCGATTGGCTGCGCCGAGCGTGATCGCGCCATCGGCGCGGCTCAGTTCCTGCAGGCCGACGACGGCGCGATAATAGGCCGCCAGGCTTTCGGCATCGCGCGCCTTTAGCCCGACACGCGACACGCTGACCGGGGTGGTCGCGGCAAAAGGCAGTTCGCTCATCAAACTCTCCGTTCGGGCAGCGCTTATCCCAGCATGGGATTGCCGTGGCCGCCAGCCCTTGTTCCTTGTTCCCCCCAAATCGTCGATTGCGATCGTTCACACAAGAGAGCAAGAATCGAACAAGTTGTTCACAATTGTGATCGCTCCGAATTTTCCGACAGGGTTGCAGCCAAGAAGGCCGCTCGCTACATCGGCGCCATGAAAGTCAAAGACGCAGATATACTGATCGTGCCGGGCTACACCAATTCCGGCCCCGAGCACTGGCAGACCCGCTGGCAATCGAAACTGTCGACGGCGCGCCGGGTCGAGCAGGCGGAATGGACCAAACCCGTGCGTGAGGACTGGACGGCGAGCGTGGCCAACGCCGTCAACGAGGCCGAGCGGCCCGTGGTACTTGTTGCGCACTCGCTGGGCGTGACGGCGGCGGTGCAGGCCATCCCGCAATTCAGGAAGCCGGTCGCCGGCGCCTTCTTCGTCGCGCCGCCCGACGTCTCCAATCCGGAAATCAGGCCAAGGCATCTGATGACCTTCGGCCCCTATTCGCGCGATCCCCTGCCTTTTCCGTCCATCGTGATCGCCAGCCGCAACGATCCATTCTGCGCCTTCGCAGTCGCCGAGGACATTGCTGCCGCCTGGGGATCGCTCTTCATCGATGCCGGCGAGGCCGGCCATCTCAACCACGACGCCGGCTTCGGCCCGTGGCCGGAGGGTTCGATGACTTTCGCCAAATTCCTGACGGAGTTGAAGGAGCCGTAACGCCGGCTTCAGGAGCCGATCGAATCCCGCATGCTCTTCAGCAGCGTTTTCGCGCCGAGCGAGATCAGCGTGTGGTCCGAGCCCATGGCGAGCAGCCGAAAACCCATCGACACGACGCGCCCGGCAATCGCCGGTTCGATGACATAGATCGCGGCATGCTTGCCGGCCTTGCGGGTCCGCTCGGCGATCGACGCGACCGTCTCCATCATGCTTTCCAGCGTCGAGTTGATGGTGGTGCCGTTCGACCAGGCGATCGAGAAATCCGACGGACCGACGAAGATGCCGTCGATGCCGGGCGTATCCAAGATACCGTCCAGCGCCTCGAGGGCAGCCCGCGTCTCGACCATGGCGAAAGCCATGATGCGCTGGTTCGTGTCGCGCAGCCATTCGGCATGGTCGCCCTTGCCATGGCGCGGGAAAGCATAGGTCGGGCCCCAGGAGCGTTCGCCCAGCGGCGGATATTTCATCGCGGCGGCGAATTGCCTTGCATCGGCCACGGAGTTCACCATCGGCGCGATCACCGCCTCGGCGCCGAAATCGAGCGCGCGGCTTGCCATGTCGAAGCGTCCGACCGGAATGCGCACCAGCGCCGGCTTGTTGGCGGCGAGCACCGGCACCAGGCCGCGCAGCACGCTGTCCTCATGATGGCCGCCATGCTGCATGTCGAGGGTCACGGCGTCAAAACCCTGCTTGGCGATGATTTCGACCGTCAGCGCGTCCGGCACGCCCGACCAGGCAGTGAACAGCGTTTCGTCGGCGGCCAGGCGGGACTTGAGCGACATCGAAAGTTTCCTTGTGAACAATCCGCAGTTTTGGCCGGAAACGACGCGAAGGCAAAGAAAAACCGCTCGGTTTGGCCGAGCGGTCGATTGGTCCAGTCAGAGCACTTCCAGGAAAAGTGTGTATCGGTTTTCCGTCCGGAATTGCGTAAAAACAAAGAGATAGGGAATGATGCCGAAAAGCGCGAAGCGGTTCTCGGACGACACCATGTCCGCACAGCCTCAGCTGTTCTTGATCTCCTCGATCGCCTGCGCCATCAGCTCGTCCATGGTGCGGCGGATCTGATGGTCGGACTGGGCGACGCCGGCCGCGTCAAAATCCGTGCGTATCTTGCGGAAAACATCGTGGTCCCCCGCTTCCTCGATATCGGAGACCACCACTTCCTTGGCATAGGCTTCGGCATCGGCGCCGGATTTACCCAGTTTCTCGGCGGCCCACAGGCCAAGCGCCTTGTTGCGGCGCGCCGCGGCCTTGAAGCGAAGCTCCTCGTCGAAGGCGAATTTGCGCTCAAAACCCTCTTCGCGGTCTTTCATGCTGCTCATGACGTCCCTCCGATCAATCCGATTCGCTTGGCGGTGAATATGTGTGGTGGGCAAGCACAAACCAAAAGGCCGCGGGCCGGTCAATATGCTTCGTCGCATGCTGCGCTGCGGCATTTCAGTCCCGAAAGCGGTTGATTCGCGGGATTTGCCGATTGAGCAAACAAGACGATTGCGATAACACCGGCATTGAACGCCGCCTTCGCCATACTAATTTAGGCAGACGGGCAGGAACCGGTCACTCGCCGCTTGCCCGCAGATCCAGAGAAAAAATCAAATGAAAAATCGCCGCCGCATTTACGAAGGCAAGGCCAAGATCCTCTATGAGGGCCCTGAGCCGGGGACGCTGATCCAGTTTTTCAAGGACGATGCCACCGCTTTCAACAAGAAGAAGCACGAAGTGGTCGATGGCAAGGGCGTGCTCAACAACCGCATTTCCGAGCACATCTTCAACCACTTGAACCGCATGGGCATCCCCACCCACTTCATCCGCCGGCTCAATATGCGCGAGCAGTTGATCAAGGAAGTCGAGATCATCCCGCTCGAGGTGGTGGTTCGCAATGTCGCCGCCGGCTCGCTATCCAAGCGCCTCGGCATCGAGGAAGGCACCGTGCTGCCGCGCTCGATCATCGAATTCTACTACAAGGCCGACGCGCTCGACGACCCGATGGTGTCGGAAGAGCATATCACCGCCTTCGGCTGGGCAAGCCCCCAGGAAATCGACGACATCATGGCCCTGGCCATCCGCGTCAACGACTTCCTGTCCGGCCTGTTCCTCGGCGTCGGCATCCAGCTGGTCGACTTCAAGATCGAATGCGGCCGCCTGTTCGAGGGCGACATGATGCGCATCGTCGTCGCCGACGAGATCTCGCCGGACTCCTGCAGACTGTGGGACGTCGCCACCCAGGACAAGCTCGACAAGGACCGTTTCCGCCGCGACATGGGCGGTCTGGTCGAAGCCTATCAGGAAGTTGCCCGCCGTCTCGGCATCATCAACGAGAACGAACCGCCGCGCCCCACGGGCCCCGTGCTCGTCGCCTCTTCCGAGGCGCCTAAGGGCCTGAAGCACTGAATATTGACGGGCCTGCCGGACAATGGCAGGCCTCCCTAACTGACGATCTGCCCAGGAGCATCGATGAAAGCCCGTATCACCGTGACCCTCAAGAACGGCGTCCTCGACCCGCAGGGCAAGGCGATCGAGCACGCGCTCTCCGGGTTGGGCTTCGATGGCGTCGGCCAAGTGCGGCAAGGCAAGGTGTTCGACATCGAACTCGCCGGAACCGACAAGGCCAAGGCCGAAGCCGACCTCAAGGCCATGTGCGACAAGCTTCTGGCGAACACGGTGATCGAGAACTACGCGGTGGAGATCGCCTGACAATGAAATCAGCCGTCGTCCTCCTGCCTGGCCTTAACCGCGACCGCGACATGATCGCGGCGCTGACCAAGATTTCCGGCCATGCGCCGGCGACCGTCTGGCAGACCGACACTGAAATCCCCGATGTCGACCTGATCGCTATCCCGGGCGGCTTCTCCTTCGGCGACTATCTGCGCTGCGGCGCCATCGCGGCGCGCATGCCGGTGATGCGCGCGGTCGCCGAAAAGGCGGCCAAGGGCGTGACCGTTATCGGCGTCTGCAACGGCTTCCAGATTCTCGTCGAGGCGGGATTGCTGCCCGGCGCCCTGATGCGCAACGCCTCGCTGAAATTCGTCTGCCGGCAGGTGAAGCTCGAGATCGCCAACGCCAACACCATGTTCACCCGCGGCTACCAGCCCGGACAGGTGATCCGCTCCCCGGTGGCGCATCATGACGGCAACTATTTCGCCGATGCCGAGACGCTTGCCCGGCTAGAAGGCGAAGGCCAGGTGGTGTTCCGCTATGCGGAAAACACCAACCCCAACGGCTCGATCAACGACATTGCCGGCATCGTCAACGACAAGGGCAATGTGCTCGGCCTGATGCCGCATCCGGAAAACCTGATCGAAGCGGCGCATGGCGGCAATGACGGACGGGCGCTGTTCGAAAGCGCGCTCGGCATCGCTGCCTGATCCTTTAACATCCTATCGGAACGCGGGGGCGGACTGACCATGAGACTGACGATTGCTCGCCTTGCTCTCCTGGCCGCCGCCGGGCTTGCCTTGGCTTCCTGCCAGTCCAGCCCCAAGAGGACGCCGGTTCCCTCAGGCAAGAGCGCCTCGCTGCTCGCCATGGAGCAGGTTGCCATCGCTGCGCACAAATGCTGGATCGCCAGCAAGGACCCAGCCTTCAAGCCCTACCAGATGGCCAATGAGCTCAATTCCTACAGCGGCACGCCGCGCTTCCTGCTGGTGCCCGCCAAGCATTATGGCGGCAAGCCGCTGCTGGTCGTGCAGGCGCAGGGAAATTCCCGCCGCGTCGATGCCTTCGGGCCGCTGATGAACGAGCCGCTCGGCGCGCGCATCGGTTCCGACATCGCCCGCTGGCAGGCCGGCAATCCGTCCTGCGCGGCTGCCGCCTGAGGTTGTCATGGCCCGGTTCCTGCAGACCGCGGGACTGGCTGTCGGGCTGATTGCGCTTGTTCTGCAATTCGCCATCACTATCCCGGCATCGATGGCCGCAGGCCGCGGCCTGCTCAGCTCGATCGTCTTCTATTTCAGCTTCTTCACCGTCCTGACCAACATCGCCGCTGTGATGGTGCACGCCTCGCTGCTGTCACCCGCCGGCTATGCCTGGTTCCCGGCCTTTGCCGGACCGCGGACGCGGACTGGCGTCGCCGTGGCCATAACTTTGGTTTTCATCGTCTACACCACAGTCCTGGCGAAGCTCTGGCAGCCGCGGGGTTTGTTCCTGCTCTGCGACGTCCTCTTGCACTATGTGACGCCGGCGCTGTTCGTGCTGTGGTGGCTGGTGGCGGGCGCCGATGGCAGGCGGCAGTGGAGCGACATCGCCTGGTGGATGATCTATCCGGTCGCCTATCTCGCCTACGCGCTGGTACGCGCGCCCTTCGCCGGCGAAGTACCCTACCCATTCCTCGACGTCGCCAAGAACGGCGCCGCCAACGTTGCCGTTTCGGCGCTTGGCGTCACGGCCCTGTTCATCGCATTGAGCGTGCTCGCAGTGCTTGTCGATCACGGTATCGGCCGGTTGCGAAGAAAGCCCGCAACCCGAAGATAGACCATCATTCCCAAAATGGCCTGATGCCTTCGCGATGGGCGTCGCAGCGCGAGACGCCGATATCCTTGAGCTGCTCGTCCGTCATCTCCATGAGCGCGAGGCGGCCGCGCCTGCGCTCCAGCATGCGGTCGATCTGGCTTACGATGGAACGGAGCACAGCCGCCATGCGGCCGACGAACCCGCGATGGGCCAAGGGATCGACCTGCGCGCCAAAAGCCGGGCGAGCATAGCGAATTGTCTCGATTGTATCCATTGTCATTCTGCCTTGTTCCGATTGTACCTTCCCAATCGCGAGATCGATATGAATTGACTCATCGCGCGGTGCAATATAGAAAATTGTCACCATGACAAATTGGCTCCCCGATCTTTCCTTTGGCTCCGGTCCGCTGTACCAGCGCCTTGCTGACAGCATTGAGTCAGATATCGACAAGGGCGTCATCGATGCCGGTGCAAAACTGCCGCCGCAGCGTGACCTCGCCTATGACATCGGCACGACCGTCGGCACCATCGGCAGGGCCTATCAGCTGCTGCGCGAGCGCGGCCTTGTGAGCGGCGAGGTCGGCCGCGGCACCTATGTGCTAGGCCAGCGCGCCGCAGACCCGAAGCCGGATTTGGAACCTGCCATCCAGGGCACGCGCCCCATCGATGCGCCGAGCGGCAAGCTGCGCTTCGACAGCACCGCCGCGCCCGATGTCGGCCAGGGCGCGGTGATAGCCGACATGCTGGCACGCACGGCGCAGGAGCATCCGCACGACATTTCGAGCTATACGCGGGATTTTCCCGAACGCTGGTATGAGGCAGGCAGCCGCTGGCTGGCGCGCAATGCCTTCCGCCCCTCGCTCGATTCGATCGTGCCGACGCTGGGCACCCATGCTGCGGTCATGGCGGCGATCGCGGCGCTGACCATGCCCGGCGACTACGTGGTCTTCGAGCACCTCACCTATTCGCAGATCGCGCGCAGCGCCGGGCTGATCGGCCGCCGCACGGCGCTGGTTTTGACTGATGAGGGCGGTATCGACCCGGATGATTTCGAGCGCGTCTGCGCTCAGAAACATCCAAAGCTGATGTTCCTGATGCCAACCGCTAAGAACCCGACGCTGGTTACGTTGTCGGCGGAGCGACGGCAGGCGATCGCCAAGATCGCGCGCGAATACAATGTCGCGCTGATCGAGGACGATCTCTACGGCGAGCTCACCGACGACCCGACACCGCTGCTGGCCGAATACGCGCCCGAGCGCACGATCGTCGCCGGCGGCCTGTCAAAGTCGGTCGCGGCAGGCGTGCGCGGCGGCTGGCTTTCCTGCCCACCGGCCTATCGCCACCGCATCCGTGTCGCGCACAAGATGATGACCGGCGGCCTGCCCTTTCTGCTGGCCGAGGTCGGCACGAGGCTGGTGATGTCGGGCCAGGCGGGCGAGATCCGCAAGCGCTGCATTGGCGAAATCCAGGCGCGCCTCGCCATCGTGCGCGAAGTGCTGGCGGGTTTTGATTTCAAGGCGCGCGACAACGTGCCCTTCGTCTGGCTGACCTTGCCGGACCCGTGGCTGTCCGGCACCTTCAAGAACGCCTGCCTGGCGCAAGGCGTGCTCATCGACGACGAGGACGAGTTCAAGGCCGGCCGCTCCGAGCAGGTCTTTCACGGCGTGCGCTTTGGCGTGTCGCAGCCGCGGCAAAGCTCGGATGTCGCCGGCGGCGTCGCCGTCATCCGCCGCCTGCTTGACGAAGGCCGCGCCGGCTACGACAGTTTTTCCTGATCAAGCTGGCGAGCTCTAGGCCCTGGCCTCCGCCGGCAGGGGCCGTTTTCCGGCTTTTTTCGTCATCCGGTGGGGTGTATCGCGCGAAAGCTTGCGATAAGAGGAGACTCAAAGAAACTCCCCTCTTCCACGGACAAAAATCGCCGCTCATGACCATTTCCAATTCCGTGCCGATCACTCCCGAGCTCGTCGCCGCGCATGGGCTGAAGCCGGACGAATACCAGCGCATCCTGGATCTGGTCGGCCGCGAGCCAAGCTTCACCGAGCTCGGCATCTTCTCGGCGATGTGGAACGAGCACTGCTCCTACAAGTCCTCCAAGAAATGGCTGCGCACGCTGCCGACCAGCGGTCCGCAGGTCATCCAGGGTCCAGGCGAGAATGCCGGCGTGGTCGACATCGGCGACGGTGACTGCGTCGTCTTCAAGATGGAGAGCCACAACCACCCCTCTTACATCGAACCTTATCAGGGTGCCGCGACCGGCGTCGGCGGCATCCTGCGCGACGTCTTCACAATGGGCGCCAGGCCGGTGGCGGCAATGAACGCGCTTCGCTTCGGCGCGCCGGATCATCCCAAGACCCGGCACCTTGTCGCGGGCGTGGTTTCGGGCGTCGGCGGCTACGGCAATTCCTTCGGCGTGCCGACCGTCGGCGGCGAAGTCAATTTCGATGCTCGCTACAACGGCAACATTCTGGTCAATGCCTTCGCGGCGGGTCTTGCCAAGACCAACGCCATCTTCCTGTCGCAGGCCAAGGGCGTCGGCCTGCCGGTCGTCTATCTCGGCGCCAAGACCGGGCGCGACGGCGTCGGCGGCGCCACCATGGCCTCGGCCGAATTCGACGACAAGATCGAGGAGAAGCGTCCGACCGTGCAGGTCGGAGATCCCTTCACCGAAAAATGCCTGCTGGAGGCCTGTCTCGAGCTGATGGCGTCGGGCGCCGTCATCGCCATCCAGGACATGGGTGCGGCCGGCCTCACCTGCTCGGCGGTCGAGATGGGCGCCAAGGGCGACCTCGGCATCGAGCTCGACCTTGACAAGGTGCCGGTGCGCGAGGAGCGCATGAGCGCCTATGAGATGATGCTGTCGGAAAGCCAGGAGCGCATGCTGATGGTGCTGCGCCCCGAGAAGGAAGAGGAAGCCGAGGCGATCTTCCGCAAATGGGGCCTCGACTTCGCCATCGTCGGCAAGACCACCGATGACCTGCGCTTCCGCGTCATCCACCAGGGTGACGAGGTCGCCAATCTGCCGATCAAGGAACTGGGCGACGAGGCGCCGGAATATGACCGCCCCTGGATCGAGGCGAAGAAACCAACGCCGCTTGCCGCGAACGACGCACCGAAGGCCGACGTCGCCGACGCGCTGCTCAAGATGCTGGGGGGGCCGGATCTCTCCTCGCGCCGCTGGGTGTGGGAGCAGTATGACACGCTGATCCAGGGCAATTCGCTACAGCTTCCAGGCGGCGATGCCGGCGTCGTGCGCGTCGAAGGTCACCCGACCAAGGCGCTGGCCTTTTCCTCCGACGTCACGCCGCGCTACTGCGAGGCCGATCCTTACGAAGGCGGCAAGCAGGCTGTGGCCGAATGCTGGCGCAACCTGACGGCAACGGGCGCCCTGCCGCTTGCTGCCACCGACAATCTCAATTTCGGCAATCCGGAGCGGCCGGAGATCATGGGTCAGCTCGTCGGCGCCATCAAAGGCATCGGCGATGCCTGCCGCGCGCTCGGCTTCCCGATCGTGTCGGGCAATGTCTCGCTCTACAACGAAACCAATGGCCGCGGCATCCTGCCGACCCCGACGATCGGCGGCGTCGGCCTCATCGCCGACTGGTCGAAGATGGCGCGCATCGGCTTTGCTGCCGAGGGCCAGATGATCGTGCTTGTCGGCGCGCCACCGACATGGGGCAGCCATCTCGGCCAGTCCGCCTATATGCGTGACATCCATGGCCGCTCCGACGGTCCGCCGCCGCCCGTCGACCTCGCGCATGAGAAGCGCGTCGGCGACCATGTGCGCTCGCTGATCGCTTCCGGCATCGTGACATCGGCCCACGATGTCTCCGACGGCGGCCTGGCGGTAGCGCTGGCCGAAATGGCTATGGCCTCCGGCATCGGCGCCACCATCCCCGGCCTCACCGGCACCGACCCGATTCCGGTCTGGTTCGGCGAGGACCAAGGCCGCTATCTATTGACGTTATCGATCGACCCGCAAAGCGGCGAATGGGACAGGATCCGCGAGGAGCAGAGCAAGCTCGGCATCTTCGCGCCATGGATCGGCACCACCGGCGGACGTGAATTGAAGCTGGGTGACGCACGGCCGATCCCGGTCAGTGAATTGACCGCCGCCCATGAGGGCTGGTTCCCGCGCTTCATGGATCAGGCCAGTTGACCAGAAGCATGTCTCCCGAAAGTGTGCAGCGGTTTCGGGAAAAAGACATGCCTACGACAAAAGACCTAAATCATGTCGCATAGATCCTTTTTTATGCGACATGATTTAACCGCCAGGGCGCTGGTCGCAGTCGTCTTCTGGCCGTCTCTGTTCTTCTTCTGGTTTCTCGGACCGTTCGCCCTGTTCCTGCTGTCGACGACCTCGAGCGAGGTCTGCCCCCGGCTAGAAACCCGCGCCGAGTTCCTGGCGGCGGCAAACGGCACGCTGCCGATGCTCATCGTGCAGAGCCTGATCTACGCGGTTCCAATCGCCTGCCTCGTGCTGTGGAACAGGTTTTCTCCGGAGCCGGCGCGGGCGAAGCACATCGCGACCTGCATCAAGCTCTTTGCCGTTGCCGCCGCGGTCGGGGCGGTTTGGGACTATGGCTCGTCCTTGATCTGCGACGGCTACGGTCAGGCCTTCTTCTCAACTGCATGGCGGATGACGAGCTATCTTCCCATCGTCGGCCTGCTGATCAACGTCCCGCTCTACGTGCTGGTCTTCAGCCTCGGCCGCGCCTATTCGACGCGCGATGACATCAGCGAGGACGGTGTGGTTCATCCGAGCCCGGATAATTCCTAGGCTTCCTTCTGCGACGGAACGGCTTCAATCCGGGCTGGAAAGGTTCTAGGCTCTACCCCGAGTCACACCACACAGCCTGCCCGCTTGAAACAGGATTTTGCCATGGCAATGGATGCCCACGACATCGAAAAACTGATCAAGGAAGGCATTCCCGACGCCAAAGTGACCATCCGCGACCTGGCCGGCGACGGCGATCATTATGCGGCCGAAGTGGTGGCCGAGAGTTTCCGGGGCAAAAGCCGCGTCCAGCAGCACCAGATGGTCTATGACGCGCTGAAGGGCAAGATGGGCGGTGTCCTGCATGCTCTGGCGCTGCAGACCAGCGTTCCGGACTAGTGCTTGAAATCTGACGGCTCGTATTGGAGTTGTAGGTCCCTTAGCGCGGAAATTTGCCGGGGATGACCAATTTTTTGAGTCCTTCGCGAATCCCCGTGTAGGCCTTTTCGTTGCGTTGAACCATGAGCGCGATGGCCGCCTCGGATGCCTTGTCAGGGTGACCTGAATCAAAGGGAGGAGACGGGTCGTACTCGATCCCGAGTTGGATGGCTTGCGCGACCTCCGGTCCAGCAAGTTCGGCGACGATGCGGAATGCGAAGTCAATCCCCGAAGTGACGCCGCCCGAGGTGAAGACATTGCCGTCGCGCACTACCCGGCCCTTTTCGTGACTGGCGCCGACCAAGGGGAGCAGATCGACGTAGGCCCAATGTGTCGCAGCCCTACGTCCCTTCAACAACCCGGCTGCACCAAGAAGAAAGGCGCCCATGCAAACAGAGGTTACATATTCTGCCTGCTCGCCCTGGCGGCGAATGAAATCGATCGTCTCGAAATCGGCGAGAGCTTCTACGACGCCTGCGCCACCGGGCAGGCAAATCAGGTCTAGTTGGGGACAGCTCTGAAACGTGCAGGTGGGCATGATGCCGAGACCGCGGTCGCTCGAAACCGGTAGCATGGTCTTCGCGACAACGTGGGTTCTCGATTGAGGGAACTTGCTGGCCGCAGAGATCGAGGCAGGCGTTCCAAGCCGGCTCAAGACTTCAAACGGGCCAGTAAAGTCGAGTTGCGTGATTCCAGGGAAGATCACGAAGCCGATATCGAAACCGGACATGCCGCATTCGCCTCCAAATGCCCACACGCCGGCTTGGCGCAGTGGAGATCATCGCGCTTGGTGAAGATATGCGCAACGGGTCACAGCTCCGAGGGAGCAGATCTGGGCCGGGAGACGTCTTCCGCATCGGGCACCAAGCTCAGATTCATCACTACGAATCCACCGTCACTCGGTTTGGCCCAAACCGCGCCGACTTTTGCGCCATTGGGCCAGCGTCACGGCTAACGTCTTGTTTCAGCCAACCTATGGGTTTATTTGAAGGACATGCTTCGAGCCTGACTCCCACAGGCATGAAAGGATTGTCCATGACCGGCATCAACGACTACATCGATAATGAAGTGAAGAGCAACGACGTCGTGCTCTTCATGAAGGGCACCCCCGGCTTCCCGCAATGCGGGTTCTCCGGCCAGGTGGTGCAGATCCTCGACTATATCGGGGCCGACTACAAAGGCGTCAACGTGCTCGACTCGGCCGAATTGCGCCAGGGCATCAAGGACTATTCCAACTGGCCGACCATCCCGCAGCTCTATGTGAAGGGCGAATTCGTCGGCGGTTGCGACATCGTGCGCGAGATGTTCCAAGCCGGTGAATTGCAGGACTTCCTGGTCGAAAAGGGCGTCAGCGTCAAAGGCGCCGCCTGATCGGATTGCGTCGGCGACCGGCCGGCGGACACTAGCTTCCGGGGCTGCCCCCACCTCGGCATTGTAGTTCTCGGATTCGAGAACGAGACGAATGGATGCGCCGGTAATCCGGCGCATGTTCGTTTGAAGAATCGGATTTCGCGGTGGACAAGCAGGCAGCAGCGCAGCAATCGGCAACAAGCTTGCCCATTCCGCGCTGGGAATTCATCGCGCTCTGCGCGGCGCTCATGGCGCTCAACTCCCTGGCCATCGACATCATGCTGCCGGCGCTTCAGCAGATCGGCGCCTCGCTCGGCGTCGAGAGCGAGAACCATCGCCAATATGTCATCACCGCCTATATGCTTGGCTTCGGCGGCGGACAGCTTTTCTTCGGACCCATTTCGGATCGCTTCGGGCGCCGTGCGCCATTGGTCTTCGGCCTGGTCGTCTACGTCGCCGCCGCGGCTGCCGCCGCCGTCGCGCCGAGTTTCGCCCTGTTGCTGACCTGCCGCCTGATACAAGGCTTCGGCGCGGCGGCGACCCGCGTCATCGCCGTCTCGATCGTGCGCGACACGTTCGAAGGGCGGCGCATGGCCGAGGTGATGTCCCTGATCTTCATGGTGTTCATGGCAATTCCGGTGGTCGCGCCCGGCATCGGCCAGTTTGTCATGCTGTTTGCCAGTTGGCATTGGATTTTCGTCACCATGGCCATCGGTGCGCTGGTCGTGTCGGCGTGGGCGCTGTTGCGCCTGCCCGAGACGCTGCATCCGGAATATCGCCGGCCGCTGACGGTAAGCTCCGTCGCCGGCGGCTTCCGCATCGTGCTCACCAACCGCCTCACGCTTTGCTACGCCTTTGCCAGCACCTTCATCTTCGCGGCCATGTTCGGCTTCATCAGCTCGGCCCAGCAGATCTATATCGACATCTTCCATGTCGGCGAATTGTTCCCGCTGATCTTTGCCGGCGTCGCCGGCGTGCTGGCTTTCTCGAACTATCTGAATTCGCGGCTGGTCGGACAGATCGGCATGCGCCGCCTATCGCAAGGCGCGCTGCTTGTCTTCCTGTGCATCAGCCTTGCCTGGCTGGTGGTCTCGCTGGAGATGCAGATGCCGCTCTGGCTCTTCGTCACCTTCTTTGCCGGCGCGATGCTGCCATTCGGCGGACTGGGCGCGAATTTCAACGCCCTGGCCATGGAACCGCTCGGCGAGCTCGCCGGCACCGCCGCGTCCATCCTGGGCTTCATGCAGACCTTCCTCGGTGCCCTGATCGGAGCGGCGATCGGCCAGGCCTATAATGGCACGGTCACGCCTTTGGCCGCAGGTTTCTGCAGCGTCTCGGTCGCCGCTTTGCTGATGATCCTGATCGCCGAGCGGGGCAGGATGTTCCAGCCCCACAATCCCCCCGTTTCGGGGCACGTCACAGATCTGCACTAGATTGCTGTGGCCGCCAGGCCTGCCGGCCCTGGCCAAGCGCAGGATTTGGTCCTACTCGGCCCAGAGCTCGCGTCGCAACTCGTCCCAGCTTTGCTTGTCCGGTGCCACCAGCAGGCCGCCATCGACATGCGAGGGAAGGTAGGCGCTGCCGTCGACGCGCAACATGGCCGCCGGCTTCCTGGTGGATCAGCGCCCCGGCGAGATGATCCCAGGGCATCAGCTTGTTGTAGAGCACGAAATGGGCGTGGCCGCTGGCCAGAAGCCGGTATTCATGCGCCGCGCAGCGATAGGCGAATTGCGACAGCGTCTTGGTCTGGTTGCGGGCGAGCCGCGAGCGTTCGGGCTCGTGAAGAAACTGCCAGGAAACGGAACCGGTCATCTGCGACATCGGCACCGGCGCCGCGACGCGAACCTTCTCCAGCGCGCCATGCGCATGGCGGATATGGCTGCCGGCGCCCTTGGTCCCGATCAGCCAGTCCTTGCCGACCGGGTCATGGATGATGCCGGCGACGGTCTCGCCATTGACGACGACGCCGGCCATGACACCGAACAGCGGCACGCCGGAAGCGAAATTGAAAGTGCCGTCGACCGGATCGATAACGAAGGCAAGCGCAGCATCGCCAAGGCCGGACAGCAGCGCCGGGTTCTCGGAGCAGGCTTCCTCGCCGACCACCATGGCGTCGGGAAAGCGCTCGCGCAGCCTAGCGGTGATCAGCCTCTCGGCGTTGACGTCCGCCTCAGTGACGAGGTCGGCGGCGGATGTCTTCTGGCGCACGTCGCCCTCGCCCAGCCGGCGGAAGCGCGGCATGATTTCGGCGTTTGCGGCACCGGCGAGAAGCTCGGCCAGCCAGTCGATCGCGTTATCGTCAAATCGCATCGGAAATGTCTTGTCCCGGGTTTGCGTCGAGCCCCGCGAAGTCGAACAGCTTCCTGTCCAGGAGATGCGAGGGCCTTACATTGGCCATGGCTCGGATCATCGTGTCCTTGCGGCCCGGCATGCGCTTCTCGATGTCGTCGAGCATCGCCTTCATGGCGTTGCGCTGCAGCCCTTCCTGGCTGCCGCAGAGGTCGCACGGGATGATCGGGAATTTCATCGCGTTGGCGAATTTTTCGAGGTCGGCCTCAGCGCTATAGGCGAGCGGCCGCAGCACCATGACGTCGCCTTCGTCATTGAGGAGCTTGGGTGGCATGGCGGCGAGACGCCCGCCATGGAACAGGTTCATGAAGAAGGTTTCGAGGATGTCCTCGCGGTGATGGCCAAGCACTAGCGCCGAACACCCTTCCTCGCGCGCGATGCGGTACAGATGGCCGCGCCGCAACCGCGAGCAAAGCGAGCAATAGGTGCTGCCCTGCGGCAGCTTGTCGGTCACCACCGAATAGGTGTCCTGGTATTCGATGCGGTGGGCAATGCCGTTGGCGTTGAGATAGTCGGGCAGGATGTGCTTCGGGAAATTCGGCTGGCCCTGGTCGAGATTGCAGGCAAGCAGTTCGACCGGCAGGAGGCCGCGCCATTTGAGGTCGAGCAAAAGCGCCAGCAGGCCGTAGGAATCCTTGCCGCCCGACAGCGCCACCAGCCAGCGTTCGCCCGGCTTCACCATCGCGAAATCCTCGATCGCCTGGCGGGTGAGCCTCAACAGCCGCTTGCGCAGCTTGTTGAACTCGACCGAGGACGGCACGTCGCGGAACAGCGGGTGGAAACCGCCGTCGGTCTCATCGTCGATCGCCTCGAGGGATTTGACATCTGGCAGCATATTCATGGCGCCGGCCCCATGGTTCTGTTGGCGCCCGGCTTAGCGGACCTGACCGCCAAAGAAAAGGCCGCCTCGAAAGGCGGCCTTGGATGCACCGGCTGACTGATGTCGATCAGCGCGAGTAGAATTCGACGACCAGGTTCGGTTCCATCTGCACGGCGAACGGAACGTCCGAAAGGCCGGGAACGCGAGCGAAGGTCGCGGTCATCTTGTTGTGGTCGGCTTCGATGTAATCCGGCACGTCGCGCTCGGCGAGAGCGACCGATTCCAGCACAATCACGAGCTGCTTCGACTTCTCGCGCACCTCGATGACGTCGCCCGGCTTGCAGCGATACGAGCCGATGTTCGTGCGCTTGCCGTTGACGTTGACATGGCCGTGGTTGACGAACTGACGGGCGGCGAAGATGGTCGGCACGAACTTGGCGCGGTAGACCACCGCGTCGAGACGCGACTCGAGCAGGCCGATCAGGTTCTCGGAGGTATCGCCCTTGCGGCGGTTGGCCTCTTCATAGACCTTGCGGAACTGCTTTTCCGAAACGTCGCCATAGTGACCCTTCAGCTTCTGCTTGGCGCGCAGCTGCAGGCCGAAATCGGAAAGCTTGCCCTTGCGGCGCTGGCCGTGCTGGCCGGGACCGTATTCACGCTTGTTGACCGGGGACTTCGGACGGCCCCAGATATTTTCGCCGAGACGGCGGTCGATCTTGTATTTCGCGGATTCGCGCTTGCTCATCGCATTCCCTTTCAAAACAATATACCCGGAACCCCATGGCTCCGGGCGAAGGAAACGCGCCCTCCTCTGGCCTCCGTTTTCGAGACCTGACAGGGTTTTCCACGCAAAGCGACGGAAACCCACGGGACACGTCAAAAGAAACCACCGGGCGTCGCCACCCGGTGTTGGTGGGCCTGTTAAACAGAGATTTAACCGGTGTCAAGCTTACGGCTGGCAGCGCGGGTCGCAACCCGATAATTTCCCGCGTGGCGTGCAGTGCCGGTTGTGGCGAAAGCCGTCGGCAGCAGAGCGGCTTGTGCTTCCAAGGAGCTGCCCTGCTCTGCCATCTTAATGAAGGGACTGGAGCAGAGGAGTCCGAATTCCCATGAAGAAGTTCTTCCTTACCCTGACCGGGGCCGCTGTATTGGCGGGATCTATGGCGGTCATGACGCCGGAACCTGCCATGGCCAGGCATTGGAGCGGCCACAGGCAGATATGCCGCGTCGTGGTGACGAAAAGAGTGGTCTGGCGCCACGGCCATCGCCACGTCATCCGCTACAAGACCAAACGCTGCTGGTGGCGCCGCTAGCTCATCTTGCGCCAAAAGGGGTTGACGGAGGCCCGTGGCCGACGCCGCGGGCCTTTCATTCGACTACGACTTCTTGCTGGGCAGACTTTTGCGCTTGGTCTCGGCGAACTCCTCGAGCTGCTTTTCGCTCATCGATTCATACATTTCGCGCGAAGCGCCTTTGAGTTCGCTCTTCTTCGTCTCGCCGCGCTTGGCGGAAAGCGCTGCGCCGGCGGCCTTTTGCTGGGCTTGCGATTTGGCGGGCATGGCGGTTTCTCCCTTTGCTGTGAGAAGAAACGCCGGGCCGAAGCGGCAGTTCCAGCGGCTACGGCCCGGCCCGTGGGCCTGCTTGAGTTGGCGATTAGGCGGCCGACCTTGGCGGTATCCTGGCAAGCCTTCCCGCGCCCGGAATGCCAGTGTAGGACGGCAGCATGAAATCGCTGAACGATCCCTCACAGGCGCTCTCCACCGGTCTTGCGAAAATCCGCGCAGAATTCCACGTGCCGGATGGATTTCCGCCTGCGGTAATGGCCGCGGCTGAGGCGGCGGCAAAGCGTGTGCCCGACCAGCATGCCGACCGGACGGCAATGCCCTTCGTCACGCTCGATCCGGCGAGTTCCACCGATCTCGACCAGGCCTTCTCGATCGAGGCCAGCGGCGGCGATCTTCTCTTGCACTATGCCATTGCCGACGTGGCCTGGTTCGCCGAGGACGGCGACGCGATTGATCTCGAAGCTTGGGGCCGAGGCGAGACGCTTTACTTGCCGGACGGCAAGGCCGGGCTCTACCCGCCGGTGCTCGCCGAGGCCGCGGCAAGCCTGTTGCCCGATGGGCCGCGTCCGGCAGTCGTCTTCACCGTTCGGGTCGCCGAGGACGGTGCGGTGAAATTGGATGGCGCGGAGCGCGCCATCATCCAAAGCCGCGCCAAGCTCGCCTATGACAGCGTGCGGGCCGCCGACGTTCCGGCCGGCTTCGCGGAACTGGCGCGGCGTATGGCGGCAAACGAACAACGCCGCGGCGCTTCGCGCGTCGATCCGCCCGAGCAGGAGGTGGAAAGGCTCGCCGACGGCACGTTCCGGCTTTCGTTCAGGCCGCTGCTGCAATCCGAGCAGGACAATGCAGCACTTTCGCTGGCCGCCAATATGGCGATTGCCGACGCCATGCTGGCCCACAAGACCGGCTTGTTCCGGGTGATGTCGGGGCCGGACGCCTCCAAGGTGCAAAGGCTGCGCAACGCGGCACAGGCGCTCGGCCTGTCCTGGCCGGCCTCCACCAGCTTGCGCGACTATCAACGCACGCTCGATCCGGCCGACCCGAAACAGGCGGCGCTGATGCTGGAAATCCGCCGGGCAGGCAACGGCGCATCCTACCAACCCTATCAGGAGGGCGTCGTCCCCTGGCATGAGGCGATGGCCGCGACCTATGCCCACGCCACCGCGCCGCTCAGGCGGCTGGCCGACCGCTACGTCCTGCGCTGCACGCTGGCGATCGCCAATGGCCAGCCGGTGCCGCAGGCCGTCACCGACGCCTTCGCCAGATTGCCGAAGGTGATGGGCCGCGCGGATGCCCGCGCCTCGCAGATCGGCCACGCGGCAATCGACCTTGCCGAGGCGGTGATGCTCAAGGGACATGAGGGCGAGACGTTCGAGGCCGTCGTCACCGACTTCGTCGACCGTGGCGTGCGCGTGCAGCTTGCCGACATGCCGGTGGTTGCCAGCGTGAAAGCCTCCGGGCTCAGGCAAGGCGACGGCCTGACGCTAAGGCTGGTTTCGGCCGATCCGGATCAACGCAGCATCGTCTTCGAGCCCGCCACCCCGCCTTGAGCACTAAGGTGCGGTCAGTCCAAAGCCCTGGATGAGCCGCCTCGTGGCGAAATCCACCTTGCCCGAGGTGAAGACGGCAAGATCGGGCTCACTTACGCCGGATGTGTCCCCAACGGGTTCAAGCAGCGACATGGCGCGCCGCGCGATCGCTTCGGCCGGATCGATCCAGTCGACCGGCCAAGGCGCGGTCTTGCGCATGCGGTTGGCGAGAAACGGGTAGTGCGTGCAGGCAAGCACGACGATGTCGGTGCGGTTGCCGTCGCGCTCGATGAAGCAGGGCGCAATTTCGGCGCGCACGGCTTCTTCGTCGACGAAACCCTGGCGCATATAGATCTCGGCGAGCCCCGCCAGCCGATCGCTGCCGACCAGGCGCACATGGCATTTCTGCGCCCACTTGCTGATCAGGTCGCGCGTGTATTGGCGCTTCACCGTGCCCGGCGTCGCCAGCACCGATACCAGGCCGGAGCGGGTGCGTTCGGCCGCCGGCTTGATCGCCGGAACGGTGCCGACAAAGGTATGGCCGGGGAATTTGTCGCGCAGCGCATCGATCACCAGCGTCGAGGCTGTATTGCAGGCAATGACCGAAATCGCCGGCTGGAGCCGGTCGAGCAATTTGCCGAACAGCGCAAGGATGTGTTCCTTGAGCGCCGGCTCTTCCCAGGCGCCATAGGGAAACGCCGCGTCGTCGGCGACATAGACGAAGCGGCGGTCGGGCATCAGCACGCGCGCCTCGCGCAGCACGGTCAGCCCGCCGACGCCGGAATCGAACATCAGGATCGGGCGCTGGCTTGATCGATCGCTCATTGTCATCCGGTTATGAGAAACGACAGGCCCGGAATTGGACCGACGCGCTTCTATCGCGAATGATCGTGGTCTTGAAGAGGCGAATGCGAGCAGCTTTTGCGCAGTCGCTAGAACATGATGCCGAAAAGTGCGAAGCGGTTTTGGGACGACATCATGCCCTATCTCTAAAATCACTCATATGCCGCGCTTGCCGAAACCGGCCGGCCGCGGTCTGCCGAAAGGCTGCGGCGCGGGCGGAATGTGAGCGGCTGAAGCGCCAACCGCGGCGCGTGGAGCGGCCGGCACAGCGGTGCGTGCAGCGCGCGTCGACGCCGGCAGCGGGCCATCGAAGTCGAAAACATCGGTCAATTCATCGATGTTGCTGCCCGCGACGGGCTTCGCCCACCAAATCGTGCACCAGAGGCCGAATACCGAAAACCCAAGCAGGTTCAGCCCGCCCGGAATGCTCTCGGGGTCGCCGAATTTGACGACCAGCAGCACGCCTGCCTGCAGAAGGGCATAGACGGACGAAAGGGCGATGTAGGCCCACAGGATCCAGCGGCGCCCGTTGGCGTCGCGGGTGCGGCGCGAGGCGATGTTGCCGCGAAGCGCGACAAAGATGAGGGAGGCGATGAGGACCGCGCCTGCCATGTCCTGGCGCGACGGACCCGGCCCTGAATTGAGCAGCCCTTCGAAACCGATCGTGCTGACAATGCAGATGACGATCACCACGGTTTCGGCTACGGCGAGACCGAGAGAGTAAAGGAAAAAGCGCAGTCGACCAATATTGGACGTAAACATGTGCCACCCCCACTATTGCAGCAAGGATGGCATATAATCGAATAAAATTCGGTTACTTCAAATGCTCGCAGCTTACCGATCTTAACTTTCTTCGTCTTTGGCGCGACTGCGCGCGCCGGCCGGCAACCGTCTCGGATCGTCGCCGGGCGAGCCATCGCCGCGCGGCATGGCCGGCGAGAACCTGTCGAGCGACGAGATGATGCCGCGCAGCACCTTGAGCTCGGGCTCGGCGAAGCCCGCGCGCGTCAGCACCGCGCGCAGATTGTCGACCATCTTCGGCTTCTTTTCTTCCGGGCGAAAATAGCCGCGCGCTTCCAGCGCGTTTTCCAGGTAGGCGAACAGGCTGTGCAGCTGCTCCTTGGGCGCCGGTACCAGCTCCGGCCCGGAGAAGTTGGTCTGCGTCTCGTCGGCGAGGCCGGACTTCATCCATTCATAGGACATGAGCAGCACCGCCTGGGCGATGTTGAGCGAGGAAAAGCCGGGATCGACCGGAAAGGTGACGATCTCGTCGGCAAGCCCGACCTCGTCATTGTAAAGGCCGAAGCGCTCGCGGCCGAACAGGATACCGGTGCGCAGCCCGGCCTCGCTGCGCGCCCTTAGCGCCCTGCCTGCTTCCACCGGACCGCGCACCGGCTTGAAGCCGTCGCGCTCGCGCGCTGTCGTGGCGAAGACGAAGTTCAGGTCGGCGACCGCCGAGGGCAGATCGTCGAACACCCTGGTGGCGTCGATGACATGGTCGGCGCGGCTGGCGGCCGCGCGCGCCTTCTCGCTCGGCCAGCCGTCGCGCGGGTTGACCAGCCTGAGCTCGGACAAGCCGAAATTCGCCATGGCCCTCGCGACCATGCCGATATTCTCGCCGAGCTGTGGCTCGACCAGGATGATCGCCGGTCCGGTCTTGGTTGTGTCTTCGATGGCTGGCATGGGTTGTGGGTAACCGGGGTTTGCGGCGTTTCGGCGTCCCCTGCCACATCCGGATCGAAAAATGAAGCATTCACAACAGCGGCACCCGTCTGCCCCGGCGCGGATCGCGGTTTGCGCGCTGAAAAAGCCTTTGATATACGCTCCGCATCCCCGGCCGAAGCCATGCGGGCAAGGCCGTTCAGATCCCCCAGCAACGAGGCATTCTTTCCATGGCGAAGATCAAGGTGGCGAACCCGGTCGTCGAGCTCGACGGCGACGAGATGACCCGCATCATCTGGCAGTTCATCAAGGACAAGCTGATCCACCCCTATCTCGACCTGAAGCTGGAATATTACGATCTCGGCATCGAGCACCGCGACGCCACCAACGATCAGGTGACGATCGATTCGGCCAATGCCATCAAGAAATGGGGCGTCGGCGTGAAATGCGCGACGATCACCCCCGACGAGGCGCGCGTCGAGGAATTCAAGCTGAAGAAGATGTGGAAGTCGCCCAACGGCACCATCCGCAACATTCTCGGCGGCACCATCTTCCGCGAGCCGATCATCATGAAGAACGTGCCGCGCCTGGTGCCGGGCTGGACCAAGCCGATCGTCGTCGGCCGTCATGCCTTCGGCGACCAGTACCGCGCCACCGACTTCCGCTTCCCCGGCAAAGGCAAGCTGACGATCAAGTTCGTCGGCGACGACGGCCAGGTCATCGAGCATGACGTCTATGACGCGCCGGGCGGCGGCGTGGCCATGGCCATGTACAATCTCGACGAGTCGATCCGTGAGTTTGCCCGCGCCTCGCTGAACTACGGCTTGCTGCGCAATTTCCCGGTCTATCTGTCGACCAAGAACACCATCCTCAAGGCCTATGACGGCCGCTTCAAGGATATCTTCCAGGAGGTCTACGAGAAGGAGTTCGAGGCCGAGTTCAAGGCAAGGAAACTCTGGTACGAGCACCGCCTGATCGACGACATGGTCGCTTCCAGCCTGAAATGGTCGGGCGGCTATGTCTGGGCCTGCAAGAACTATGACGGCGACGTGCAGTCCGACACCGTGGCGCAAGGCTTCGGCTCGCTCGGCCTGATGACCTCGGTGCTGATGACGCCGGACGGCAAGACGGTGGAGGCGGAAGCCGCGCACGGCACCGTGACGCGCCACTACCGCCAGCATCAGAAGGGCGAGGAAACCTCGACCAATTCGATCGCCTCGATCTTCGCCTGGACGCGCGGCCTCGCCCACCGCGCCAAGCTCGACGACAATGCCGAGCTCAAGCGCTTCGCCGAGACGCTGGAAAAGGTCTGCATCCAGACCGTCGAGAGCGGTTTCATGACAAAGGACCTGTCGCTGCTGATCGGTCCCGACCAGCCCTGGCTCTCGACCACCGGCTTCCTCGACAAGATCGACGAGAATTTGCAGAAAGTGATGGGGTAAACCCACATTCGGCATACCGAAGGCTCCGGAAGGAGCCTTCTTTTTTGGAGGGGAGCGCTGATCGATGGCCAAGCCAACTCTCTACGGCGCGGACTACAGCGTCTATGTGCGCATCGCACGGATGACGCTGGAGGAGAAAGGCGTCGGCTACGAGCTCGTGCCGCTCGACATCTTCGCCGCCGAAGGCATCCCGGCCTGGTATCTGGAACATCACCCTTTCGGCCGCATCCCGGCCTTCGAGCACGACGGTTTTCGACTGTTCGAGACCAGCGCCATCGCGCGCTATGTCGACGAGGCCTTCGACGGTCCGGCCCTGCAGCCGGCCGACGCCCGCGGCCGCGCCAGGATGGGCCAGATTATCGGCGTGCTCGACGCATATGGTTATCGCGCGTTGGTCTGGGACGTCGCGGTGGAGCGGCTGGAGAAGACGCAACCGGATGAGCAGCTGATCGCCAGCGGGCTGAGCCAGGCTGAGACGGTGCTCAAGGTTCTGACATCGGTGAAGGCGAAAGGGCCGTGGCTGCTAGGCGAGCAACTGACACTGGCCGACCTGCACGCGGCACCGATCGTCGCCTATTTCGTCAAGGTCGCAGAAGGACGCGATTTGTTGGCTCGCTTTGCGGATGTCCGGGATTGGTATCAGCGCTTTGCCGCGCAGCCGAGCTTCGCACGTACGGAGAGGGTCGGCTGAAGTCTGCGCACAAACAGAAGCGACAAATATCCCGCTATCGCACCACTGGTACCGTAGCTGGCACAGGTCCTAAATATGCGGTACAGCCTTCAATCTCGATCTTCCACTCTGCTGACGGATCTGGATTAACTATTTGAGGTACACGCCAACTGCTTGGCTCGAGCGAGAAAGCAAACCGGCTATTCCCGCATGATACAGTGACCGAGTACTTATCTTTCCTCGCGGTTGACGGTGCAGTGAAATCGAAATGAAGCTCGCCGCCCCGCGTGTACAACTCAGTGATGTAACTCCCGCGGCGCAGAAACAATGAGCCACCTTTTTCGACCGCAAAACGCACATCAGAAACGTTAACGTTGCGAAGCAGATATCTAAGCATTCTCTCTTCGTGAATGGTACGGCAAACGACCGCTCTAAGGTGGTGGGCCAGGGGCAACTCATTCCTGACTACAACCTCGGCCATCCGAGCGTCATGAATAGTTTGCATCATGTCCTGCGAAACTGCTGAATCGTGATAAATATAGTTAAAATTTAGACCATCAAAATTCGTATCGCCTTGTAGCGGTGCCAATGCTTGGGATGCAAAGTTTCCCGAGACAAAAAAGCTGTCCGCGAGAGTTATTACAGATGCGAAGTCAAAAACCAACATGACCGGTATAGCCATATGTGGATTGACCCGGTAGGGATCAGAATTCGACTTAATCCCTTCCGTCTTGAAATGAAAGCTGTTCTTCGGTCGGAAGTAGAGCCTCACATACTCATGCGCAGCGGGATTGTTCCAAAGGGCGCCCTGGTTCGCGACATCGCACAAAACGATGGGAACATGCTGCCTGCAGACAACTTTGCGTTGACGCACTATCTCAGCGGCAGTCTCGATCTGGCATGCGTGGAAAAGAGAATTCACCCATCCGTTGCGAGATGGATACCGCGCAAGCTTTTCGTTCCATTCCCTGATATGCCGCTGAGCACGTGCTATTGAAATAGCCATTCTTGGCTATCCCTCGAAGTCGAGACACTGGAGTATGGCGTCTTTTGATCGCGATCGATAAAGAGCGCTTCGGCCCGAGTGGATCCAGTGTTACCGGCCTTGATCTTGACACTCCGGACATAGGGCAGTTCCGCGAGGATTGGGAAGAGATAACCCTTCAACCTACGGGATTTCTCGTCGGAGAAATTCTCAAAGGAGAGCAGCCGTTCACGGAGCCTAATCCAAGCCGCTTCCATCAAATCGGGATCAATGCGCTCTCTTTTCCCGGTCTCGTGCTGGACAACGACTGAGTTGTCCGGCTGCATTTCCGCACTAAAGAAGCTATCTCTAGACGTAGAGAATTTGCGCCCCCTTGAGAGTCGATCGATGTCCCTAGAAAATTCAGCAAAATCCCTTGGCACAGTTGCAGGTTCTTTGTGTTCTGGCACAAAATCCGCTGCTACTTGAATGTCGTGTATGTAGATTGGAATATCAACCTTCGATAGATACTCCTCCATCACCGGTTTGACATCGGCCCAATTGAGATTCCCATTGCCGCAACCGAGCGGCGGGAACGATGCCGAACTGATGCTGAGCGCCTTATATGACTCTACAAATTTGGCCAAACCAGAGTGAATGTATTCCAGCTTGGATGGAAGCTTCCATGTGGTCTTGGTCGGAAAATTGAGGACCCATCGGGTGTCGGAACGCCACAGATGAATTTTGCCGACGCCTAGCGCCCGTTGCTCGCAGAGCTTCCGATACTCAGCAAACATTGCCGGATACCGGCTCTTAAATTCCTTGGCGATACCCTTTCCCATCACCCCGACGGTGTTAACGGTGTTAACGAGCGTCTGGGCCGGGGACTCAAAAACGCTGCTCTCCAAATATGTGATCATCGCTTGCGTTCCATTTCCAACCCCGATAATGGGAACATATAGAGAACATAGCGCACTTCGTAGCACGATTCCAGCGCTGGTGTCGCGGCGCTATCGTAAGATTGTGCCGCGAATACGGATCAAAACAACATGTTTGGCCAAACCAAACTAGGTTGGTGAATTCGGCGGCACCAGGGCCCGCAGGTGGCGCTCCGAAGAATATCGGCACGTAGCCACCCCAGACGAGTTGCTAGACTGTCACGCCGCCTCCAGCGCCGCCTTCACCGCTGCGATCGCGTCGTTGGCCCTGGAGGCGTCGGGGCCGCCGGCCTGCGCCATGTCGGGCCGACCGCCGCCGCCTTGACCGCCAAGCGCGGCGGACGCGACGCGCACGAGATCGACGGCGCTGAAGCGGCCGGTCAAATCGTCGGTGACGCCGACGACCACGCTCGCCTTGTTGTCCTCGCTGGCGCCGACAAAGACGACCACGCCGGAGCCGAGCGTCTTCTTGCCGGCGTCCGCCAGCGGCTTCAGGTCCTTCGGCGCGACGCCGCTGACTGCCTTGCCGAGAAAGCCGACGCCGGCGACCGTCTCGTTGGCGGCCGGAGCATCGGCAACGGCCGAACCGCTGCCCAGCGCCAGCTTCTTGCGCGCTTCCGTAAGCTCCTTTTCGAGCTTCTTGCGCTCTTCGAGCAGCGCCTCGACGCGCGACGGCACATCGGCCGGCGAGATCTTCAAGGTCGCCGCCGCGGCTTTCAGCCGCCTGTCCTGCTCGTCGAGATGCTTGCGCGCCGCCTCGCCGGTCAGCGCCTCGATGCGGCGCACGCCGGCCGCCACCGCGCTGTCCGACAGGATGCGCACCAGGCCGATATCGCCGGTCGATTTCACATGCGTGCCGCCGCAGAGTTCGACCGAATAGGGACGATTGGCCTTAGCGCCATGCAGGCCGGTGCCCATCGACACGACACGCACCTCGTCGCCGTATTTCTCGCCGAACAGCGCCATGGCGCCCTCGGCGATCGCGTCGTCGACCGACATCAGCCGCGTCGTCACCGGGCTGTTCTGGACGACGATCTCGTTGGCCATGCGCTCGACCTCTTCGAGCTCGTCGGCCGAGATCGGCTTGTTGTGCGAGATGTCGAAGCGCAGCCGGTCCGGCGCCACCAGCGAGCCCTTCTGCGCGACATGGGTGCCCAGCACCTCGCGCAACGCCTCGTGGATGAGATGCGTCGCGGAATGGTTGGCGCGCAGCCTCGAGCGGCGGGCGTGGTCGACCTTGAGTTCGACAGCCACACCCGTCTTGACTGTGCCTTTGGCCACCTTGCCCAGATGCACGAACAGGCCGTCGGCCTTCTTCTGCGTATCGGAAATCTGGATCGAGAAGCCCTCGCCGGAGATCACGCCGGTGTCGCCCATCTGGCCGCCCGATTCGCCATAGAACGGCGTCTGGTTGACGATCACGGCGACCGCCTCGCCCTGGGACGCGCTATCGATTGCTTTGCCGTCCCTGACCAGCGCCTGGACGATGCCTTCGGCCTGCTCGGTCTCATAGCCGAGGAACTCGGTCGCGCCCGTCTTTTCCCGCACGGAGAACCAGACGGTTTCGGTCGCGGCCTCGCCCGAGCCCGCCCAATGCGCGCGCGCCTCGGCCTTCTGCCGCTCCATCGCGTCGGTGAAGCCGGCGATATCGACCGAGATGCTGCGCTGGCGCAGCGCATCCTGCGTCAGATCGAGCGGGAAGCCGTAGGTGTCGTAGAGCTTGAAAGCGGTCTCGCCGTCCAGCATATCGCCGGCTTTGAGCGTCTCGGTCGCGTCCGAAAGCAGGCCGAGGCCGCGCACCAGCGTCTTGCGGAAGCGTGTTTCCTCGAGCTTCAGCGTCTCGGTGATCAGCGCCTCGCCGCGCACCAGCTCGGGATAGGCCTGGCCCATCTCGCGCACCAGCGCCGGCACCAGCTGCCACATCAGCGGATCCTTGGCGCCGAGCAGCTGCGCGTGGCGCATGGCGCGGCGCATGATGCGGCGCAGCACATAGCCGCGCCCCTCGTTGGAAGGCAGCACGCCGTCGGCCACCAGGAAAGAGGACGAGCGCAGGTGGTCCGCGATGACGCGGAAGGATGCTGCATTCTCCTGGTTGTGGCCGTGCCCGAGCGCCGAGCACGTCGCGTCGATCAGATGCTTGAAAAGGTCGGTCTCGAAGACGCTTTCGACCCCCTGCAGGATGGAGGCCATGCGTTCCAGGCCCATGCCGGTGTCGATCGAGGGACGCGGCAGGTCGATGCGCTCTTCCTTCGTCACCTGCTCATACTGCATGAACACCAGGTTCCAGAATTCCAGGAAACGGTCGCCGTCCTCTTCCGGGCTGCCGGGCGGGCCGCCCCAAATATGCTCTCCGCGGTCGATGAAGATTTCCGAACACGGCCCGCATGGGCCGGTGTCACCCATCGCCCAGAAATTGTCGGAGGTCGGGATGCGGATGATGCGGTCGTCGGAGAAGCCGGCGATCTTCTTCCAATAACCCGCCGCCTCGTCGTCGGTGTGATAGACGGTGACCAAGAGCTTGTCTTTCGGCAGACCGAATTCCTTGGTGATCAGGTTCCAGGCAAGCTCGATCGCGCGCTCCTTGAAATAGTCGCCGAACGAGAAATTGCCGAGCATCTCGAAGAAGGTGAGATGGCGCGCCGTGTAGCCGACATTGTCGAGATCGTTGTGCTTGCCGCCGGCGCGGACGCTCTTCTGCGCGGTCGCGGCGCGCGAATAAGGGCGCTTCTCCAGCCCGGTGAAGACGTTCTTGAACTGCACCATGCCGGCGTTGGTGAACATCAGCGTCGGATCGTTGCGCGGCACCAGCGGGCTGGAGGCGACGATCTCGTGGCCCTCCTTGCGGAAGTAGTCGAGGAATGTCGACCGGATGTCGTTCACGCCACTCATTGCATACTGCCTTTTTCGCAAGAACCGCCGGCCCGGCCGGCGGCAAATGGGCTTTGGTGTTTCAGAAGATAGATTGGCCTTTTAGCGATAGCTCTTGTGCCTGTCCAGAAACACGCAAAACAGGCGTGTCGCTCAAAACTGCGCAAGCGGTTTGGGAAAACGACAGGCACAAGCATGGACCAAAGCGCATTGCCTGAATTCATTGCAGCGCTACGCGCTTTGGGCCGATCGGCGGACGAGCGGCGGCTCAGCCCCACCCCGCACAACGCAAAACCGCCGGCACGAAGGCCGGCGGTTCGGGTTACGCAATACAAGAACTCGATTACATAAGCATAAGGCGATAAACCAGGATTGTGGCCGAACTCCGGCTGAGCCAACCAACTATCCTCGGGCGCCTTTGGATCGCCCCGGAGCGCAAAATCCCAGGGTAAACGCACTTTACAGGGCGCCGGCTTCATCCTCGAAACCGTCGTCGCCGCCTTCGGAGCCGCCATTCTCGAGGAATTTCTCGGCGATCAGTCCGGCATTCTGGCGCAACGCAAGCTCGACCTCACGCGCCGTATCGGGATTGTCGCGCAGGAACAGCTTTGCGTTCTCGCGACCCTGGCCGAGGCGCTGGGAATTGTAGGAGAACCAGGCGCCCGACTTCTCGATGACGCCGGCCTTGACGCCGAGATCGATCAGCTCGCCGGTCTTCGACACGCCCTCGCCATACATGATGTCGAACTCGACCACCTTGAAGGGCGGGGCCAGCTTGTTCTTCACCACCTTGACGCGGGTCTGGTTGCCGACGACCTCGTCGCGGTCCTTGACCGAGCCGATGCGGCGGATGTCGAGGCGCACCGAGGCGTAGAATTTCAGCGCGTTGCCGCCGGTGGTCGTCTCGGGCGAGCCGAACATGACGCCGATCTTCATGCGGATCTGGTTGATGAAGATGACCATGGTGTTGGAACGCGAGATCGAGGCGGTCAGCTTGCGCAGCGCCTGGCTCATCAGGCGAGCCTGAAGACCGGGCAGCGAATCGCCCATCTCGCCTTCGATTTCAGCGCGCGGCGTCAGTGCCGCCACCGAGTCGACGACCAGCACGTCGATGGCGCCCGAACGCACCAGCGTGTCGCAGATCTCCAGCGCCTGCTCGCCGGTGTCGGGCTGCGAAATCAAAAGGTTCTCGAGGTCGACGCCAAGCTTGCGGGCATAGACCGGATCGAGCGCGTGCTCGGCATCGACGAAGGCGCAGATACCGCCCTTCTTCTGGGCTTCCGCAACCGTGTGCAGCGCCAGCGTCGTCTTGCCCGAACTTTCCGGCCCGTAGATTTCGATGATGCGGCCGCGCGGCAGGCCGCCGACGCCGAGCGCGATGTCGAGGCCGAGCGAGCCGGTCGGCACGGTTTCGATCTCGACCACCTGCTCGTTGGCGCCGAGCCGCATGATCGAGCCCTTGCCGAACGCGCGCTCGATTTGCGACAGCGCCGCGTCCAGAGCCTTTGATTTGTCCACTGCCTTATCCTCTACAAGCCGCAAAGAATTCTGAGCCATGATACATCACCCCTTGGTCGTCAATGAAGGCCGGACAATCCGTGATCCCTGCTTGTTTTGTACCTTTTTTGTTCTCATTTGGCAAGAGGCAACAAATATCTGAAAAATAATCAATATCTGGATTTGTTCTATTTTTGTCTCACCAGGGCTGGTGCAGAGTGCAACCACGGGTCCAGAAGAGATTTCGATACCCGGCCGTCCGAATCGCGACCCCGATTGCAGGGCGGCGCGCAGAAACCTAGTGTGCGCGGCCGCACGATCAACGAAAGTCATCGACCCGAAATGTCGACATCCCCAACAATCCTGGCGCTTGGCGGCGCCCATATCGACCGGCGCGGCCAGGTCTCGGGCGTCTATGTGCCCGCGGCTTCGAATCCCGGCATCATGCGCGAGGACGTCGGCGGCGTGGTTTTCAACGCGCTGCGCAGCGTGGTGAAGCGCGGCGTGTCGGCCTCGCTGATCTCGGTGCGTGGCGGTGACGCTGCGGCGGACACAGTCGCCTCGGCGATCGACAACGCCGGGATAACCGACCTTTCGGTGGTGTTCCTCGACCGAACGACGCCAAGCTACACGGCGCTGATCGATGCCGAAGGCGAGTTGATCGTCGGGCTTGCCGACATGGCGCTCTACGATCTTGCCTTCCCCAAACAAATAAGGCGCGCCAAGGTGCGCGAGGCGATCGCCGCCACCGACGCCATCCTGTGCGACGCCAACCTGCCGACGGCCGCGCTGGAGCGTCTGCTGGCGCTTGCCGGCGGCCGGCCGGTCTTCGCCATCGCCGTCTCGCCGGCCAAGGTCGTCCGCCTGGCGCCGCTGCTCGACAACCTGTCGCTGCTCTTCATGAACCGCCGCGAGGCCGCCGCGCTGGTCGGCGCGGAGCCATCCGGCGAAACGCTCGTCGACGCGCTCCGGCGGGCTGGCCTGAACGCCGGCGTGGTCACGTCCGGCAGCGCTCCGGTGCTGGGCTTCGACGATACCGGCATCTTCGAGATCGACCCGCCCGCGCCGCGCAAGGTGGCCGACGTGACCGGCGCCGGCGACGCCTTGACCGGCGCAACCGTCGCCGCCTTGTTGCGCGGCCTGCCGCTGCGCGCAGCACTACGCGAAGGCCTTGCCGCGGCGATGCTCGCCATAGAGAGCCCGCGGGCCGTGCCGTCCTTCACGATCGCCACCTTCACGCAGGCGCTTGCCCTTGTGCCGGAGCCGCGGGAAGTGGCATAGGGCCACCACTGCCGAAGCAATCCGTTCGGATCGGAGACAGCCATGACGCCTGATACCGCCCGCCCCTTCGTCGATATCCATCCGCCGGTGGCGGAGGCGCTTGCCGCCGGCCGGCCCGTGGTGGCGCTGGAAAGCACCATCATCACCCACGGCATGCCCTACCCCGACAATGGCGCCATGGCCGCCAAGGTCGAGCAGATCATCATCGATGGCGGCGCGGTACCGGCGACGATCGCCGTGGTCGAGGGCCGTATCAAGATCGGCCTCTCCGACGGCGAGCGCGAATCGCTTGCCATGACCGGTGACGCCATGAAGCTGTCGCGCGCCGATCTCGGTTTCGCGGTCGCTCAAACGCGCACCGGCGGCACCACGGTCGCCGCCACCATGATCGCCGCGCATATGGCCGGCATAAAAGTGTTCGCCACCGGCGGCATTGGCGGCGTCCACAAGGGCGCTGAGAAAAGCTTCGATATCTCGGCCGACCTCGACGAGCTGGCGCGCACGCCGGTCATCGTCGTCTCGGCCGGCGCCAAGGCGATTCTCGACATCGAAAAGACGCTGGAAGTGCTGGAAACGCGCGGCGTGCCAGTTATCGGCCATGACTGCGAGACGATGCCCGCCTTCTGGTCGAGGCAGTCGCCCTTCCGCGCACCGCTGACCCTTCATGCGCCGGAAGACATCGCGCATTTCTACCGAACGCGCCAAGCGCTGGGCCTGGGCGGCGGCATCCTCGTCGCCAACCCGGTGCCGCAGAATGACGAAATCCCGGCCGCCGAGATGGACGGCTACATCCAGGCCGCGCAAAAGGCGGCCGAGGCTCTCAACGTCACCGGCAAGGCCGTGACACCGTTTTTGCTGTCGAAAGTTCTGGAACTGACCGGCGGCCGCAGCCTCAAGACCAACATCGCGCTAGTCGAGAACAATGCGCGGCTGGCGGCGGAGATCGCCAAGGCGTTGTAGAGCGTTCAGGTTGCGGCAGCCCGGCCAACTGCAATGGCCGAGTTCCTTCACACCCCCTCTGTGCCGCCACCATTTCTAACTTTCACTTCCCCGCCCTTCGTCCCGCTTCATAAGCCCGCCGCGCCCACACCGCCATTTCATCGGGATCGTCGAAGGCATCGTCCGGCACGCTCCAATAGGGCATCGTCACCTCCTTGCCGTGGCGCGAGCCGGTATAGGTCCATTGCTTGCAGCCGGCGGCTTCGAAGTCGGGAATTGTTTCCTCGTCCGCCTTGAGCATCAGCTCGCCACGCACGACGACCGCGACAATGACGCCGTCGCAATAGATGCCCTTGCCGCCGAACAGTTTTCGGATGGCGATCGGTCCAAGGCTTTCGAACAGTTCTTCAAGACGCGCATTATCCATGCCGCGATCATCTCATCCGTCATCGGCCTTGTCATCGCCGCAACCAAAAGCATGCTGACAGGTTGAAATCTGAAAACGGAGTTCCCGCCATGCCTGTCCTGCTCAAAGGCTCCTGCCGCTGCGGCGCCGTCCGCTTCGAGGTGGAGAGCCACACGCCCGTGCCGTTCATGCTCTGCTACTGCTCGATCTGCCGCAAGCAGCAGGGCGGCGGCGGCTTCGCCATCAATCTCGGCGCCGACTACGAGACGCTTGATATAAGGGGCAAGCGCAGCCTCGGCGTCTATCGCGCCGAAATCGAGGATGACGAGCATCCGCATTGCGAGGTCTCGACCGGCGAGCGCAATTTCTGCCGGAAATGCGGCGCAGCACTCTGGCTCTACGACCCGACGTGGCCAAACCTCGTTCACCCCTTCGCTTCGGCGATCGACACCGACCTGCCGAAACCGCCGGAGAAAGTGCATCTGATGCTGAAATACAAGGCGAACTGGGTCGAGCCGGTCGTCGGCAAGAACGACAAGGTATTCGACATCTATCCGGAGGAATCGATCGCCGACTGGCACAGGCGGACTGGGATGTGGGTTGATTAGGGCAATTCCAGCAAAGCTGCGCAGCGGTTTTCCGCCCGGAATTGTATTGAGACAATTATCTGGCGACAGGAGACCGAAATGAACCTCACGACGCACAAGAAATTCAAAGGCGATCGTTTGATGCCTTGGGGCAAGGGCACGGTCGTCTCGGACGCCAAGGGATATGTTTTTCTGTCCGGCAACACCGCCACCGTCGACGACTACGATCCGTCGAAACACCAAGGCGGCGCTGTCGGCGACGCGGCAACGCAGTGGCGCGAAATCCTGGCCAACATCAAGTCGGACCTGGAGGAACTTGGCAGCTCGCTTGACCACCTGGTCAAGGTGACGTTCTACGTCAAAGGGCCTTTTCCGTCCGGCGGCGTCCTCAGCTCACCCAACTTTCGTCTGGACGTGCTGGACGAATTCTTTGCCGAACATTGCCCCGCCGCCATCGGAAGTGATCGGTGTCGCCGCCCTGGCGCAGCCTGACCTCGTCGTCGAGCTTGTGGTCATCGCCGCGCTGCCGGACTGAGTGGAAGCGCTGGCGGGCCTGGTCAGGCCGAGGCGCGTGCCTCGGCAAGCGCCTTGAGGTCGGCAGGCTTCAGCTCGACGGATTCGCCGCAGCCGCAGGCCGAGCTCTGGTTCGGATTCTTGAAGGTGAAGCCGGTGCGCAGCGTCGTCTGCTCGAAATCCATCTCGGTTCCGAACAGGAAGAGCGCGGCTTCCGGCGCGACATAGACATGCGCGCCGTCGCGCTCAATATGGTCGTCCTTGGGATTCGGCTCGGTCACAAGGTCAACCGTGTACTCCATGCCGGCGCAACCGCCCTTCTTGATGCCGAGCCGGATGCCATGCGCGCTATCGCGCGCAGCCACGATCTCGCGCACGCGGTCGGCGGCCTTTTCGGTCATCGTGATGACGGCGAAGCGTCCCATGTTTTTCCTTCTCCATTCCATGCAGGTTCAAGGCCTGCCCGAATGATTCTCACCTAAAATGGTGAAGTTTTACAACTGGCGCAAGGATGTAGGCCTCAATACCATCCGACCGCGACCTGCGCCTCTTCCGACATGCGGTCGGGAGTCCATGGCGGATCGAATACCATGGCGACCTCGACGCCGGACACGCCCTCGACGGCGCCGACGGCGTTCTCGACCCAGCCCGGCATCTCGCCGGCCACCGGGCAGCCCGGCGCGGTCAGCGTCATGTCGATCTTGACTGACCGGTCGTCCTCGATATCGATCTTGTAGACGAGGCCTAGCTCATAGATGTCGGCCGGAATTTCCGGGTCGTAGACGGTCTTCAGCGCCGAAACGATGTCGTCGGTCAGCCGCGCCAGCTCGTCGGCGGGGATCGCCGAGGCCGAAACGATGCCGTTGGCGACCGTTTCCGGCGCTTTTTCTGCGGTGGTGCTCACGTCGTCCATCATCGTCACCCGAAGAACTTTCGCGCCTTTTCCAGCGCCTCGGCCAAAGCGTCCACTTCGGCCCTGGTATTATACATGCCGAACGATGCCCTGCATGTGGAGGTGACGCCGAAGCGTTTCAACAGCGGCTGGGCGCAATGCGTTCCGGCCCGGACCGCGACACCTTGCCGATCGATCACCATCGACACGTCATGCGCATGGATACCCTGCAATTCGAACGAGATGATGGCGCCCTTGCCGGGCGCGTCGCCGAAGATGCGCAGCGAGTTGATCGCCCGCAGGCGCTCATGCGCGTACGCCTTGAGGTCCGCCTCATGCGCGGCGATGCGCTCGCGGCCGACCTTCTCCATATAGTCGAGCGCGGCGCCCAGGCCGATCGCCTGGACGATCGGCGGCGTGCCGGCCTCGAAGCGGTGCGGCGGCTCGTTGTAGGTGACGATGTCTTCCGTCACTTCCTCGATCATTTCGCCGCCGCCCATGAAAGGCCGCATCTCTTCCAGCCTGTCCTTCTTGCCGTAGAGCACGCCGATGCCCGATGGGCCATAGACCTTGTGGCCGGTGAAGACGAAGAAATCGCAGTCGAGGTCCTGCACATCGATCGGCATGTGCACCGCGCTCTGGCTGCCGTCGACGAGGACAGGAATTCCACGCGCATGCGCGATGCGCACGATCTCCTTGATCGGCGTCACCGTGCCCAGCGCATTGGACATATGGGTGATGGCGACCAGCTTGGTGCGGTTGCTCAGGCGCTTTTCGAATTCCTCGATGTGGAAGGCGCCGAGATCGTCGACCGGCACCCAGACGAGCTTCGCGCCCTGCCGCTCGCGGATGAAATGCCACGGCACGATGTTGGAGTGGTGCTCCATGATCGAAAGCACGATCTCGTCGCCCTCGCCGATCCGCGGCATGCCCCAGCCATAGGCGACGGTGTTGATCGCCGATGTGGTGTTGGAGGTGAAGACGATGTCATCGGTGCTCGGCGCATTGAGAAACCGCCGCACCGACTTGCGCGCATTCTCATAGGCATCCGTCGCGGCGTTCGACAGGAAATGCAGGCCGCGATGCACGTTGGCGTATTCCTGGGAATAGGCGTGCTGGATGGTGTCGAGCACCACCTGCGGCTTCTGCGCCGAGGCGCCGTTGTCGAGATAGACCAGCGGCTTGCCATAGATCTGGCGCGACAGGATCGGGAAGTCGCGGCGGATCGCCTCGACGTCGTATGGTATGGTTTCGATCTTCTGGTCCATCTCGAAGTCCTTGTCGGCCGAAGCCGCGATCCTTCCAGCACCCCTCATCCGTCTTGGCGCTTCGCGCCAATCCACCTTCTCCCGCAAGGGGAGAAGGATAGGCGCTAGCCGTGCGTCGAAAACCAGCCGTCGAGCCGCGCTTCCAGCGCTTCGACCAGCGCCTCGTCGTCCAGTTCCTCGATCACTTCGGCGACGAACGCCTTCACCAGGAGACCCCGCGCCGACTTCTCGTCGATGCCGCGCGCCATCAGGTAGAACAGATGGTCGTGGTCGATCTCGGTGACGGTGGCGCCATGGCCGCAGACGACGTCGTCGGCGAAGATCTCCAGCTCCGGCTTGGTCGAGAACTCGCCGTCATCCGACAGAAGCAGCGTGTTGCAGGCCATCTTGGCGTTGGTCTTCTGGGCGTATTGATGCACATTGATGCGGCCCTGGAAGACGCCGCGCGCCTTGCCGGTCACCACGTTGCGGATCACTTCGGTCGACGTGGTGTGCGGCACGGCATGGTCGAGCACCATGGTCACGTCGGTGTGGGTGTCGCCGGCGAGAAGATTGATGCCGCGCAATTTGAAGTCGGCGCCCTCGCCTGTCGTCCTGACGACGACCTCCTGGCGAACAAGCTTGCCGCCGGCGTTCATCACGAACAGCGTCAGCTTGGCGTCCTTGCCGATATGCGCCTTGAACTGGGCGAGATGCGTGGCCGTGTCCGGCTGTTCCTGCACGATCAGCCAGGTCACTTCCGCACCGTCGCCGACCACGAGCTGGCTGACCGAAGAGGCGAGCGCCACGTCGCCCTCGCCTGCCTGGCGCTCGACGACAATCGCCTTCGCGCCGGCGCCGACACGCGCCAAGAGCCGCACATGCGACTGGCCGCCGGCCTGCAGGTTCTGCAATTCGATCGGCTTTTCCAGCTCGGCCCCGTCGGCGATCTCGACGAAATAGCCGTCGGCGACGAAAGCCGTGTTCAGCGCGCCGATCGCGTCGTCGCTGCCATAGGGATCCAGGCCGGGCGCCACGCTGCCGTCGGTCAGCTTTTCCGACAGGCGCTGCACCGTGACGCCTTCGATCTCCGGCAGCTTCGTCTGCGAGACGCCGTTCAGCACCGGCAGCACGGCCGAGCCTTCAAGAACCGGCGCAAGCGCCTTGACGACGGCGCCGGCCTCGAAAGCCGGCACCGACGTCAGCAGCCGGCGCAGGTCCGTATAATGCCAGGATTCGACGCGGCGCGTCGGCAGGCCGTGCTTGATCGCCTCGATCGCATCGTCGCGCTTGACCATCACCGCGCCGTCGCCGGGCAGCAGCGACAGCCGTTCGCCGAAGGCGTCGATCAGCGCCGTCTCGGCCAAGGTCCGCTGGGGCTGTGCATGCATGTTCATGACTTTTGCCTCGACCGCTCCCATGTCACGCGGCTTGCCCGATCACGCCGGCATAGCCATTGGCCTCGAGATCGAGCGCCAGCGACTTGTCGCCCGACTTGATCACCTGGCCCCTGTAAAGCACGTGCACCGTATCAGGCACGATGTGCTCGAGCAGGCGCTGGTAGTGGGTGATGACGACGATGGCCCGGTCCGGCGAGCGCAGTGCGTTGACGCCGTCCGAGACGATCTTCAGCGCGTCGATGTCGAGGCCGGAATCGGTCTCGTCGAGCACGCAGAGTTTTGGCTCCAATAGCTTCATCTGCAGGATCTCGGCGCGCTTCTTCTCGCCGCCCGAGAAGCCGACATTGAGCGGCCGCTTCAACATGTTCATGTCCATGCTGAGCGAGGCGGCGGCGTCCTTCACCCGCTTCAGGAATTCCGGGATCTTCAACGGCTCCTCGCCGCGCGCCTTGCGCTGCTCGTTCATCGCCACCTTCAGGAATTCCATGGTCGCGACGCCCGGTATCTCCATCGGATACTGGAAGGCGAGGAAGATGCCGGCGGTGGCGCGCTCGGCCGGATCCATTTCCAGGATCGACTGGCCGTTATAGAGGATGTCGCCTTCAGTGACCTCATAGTCCTCGCGGCCGGCGAGGATATAGGAAAGCGTCGACTTGCCCGAGCCGTTCGGCCCCATGATGGCGGCGACCTCGCCGGCTTTCACCGTCAGATTCAGGCCGCGGATGATCTCGGTGCCGTCGTCGACGATGCGGGCGTGCAGGTTTCTGATCTCAAGCATTGTTCTTTTCTCTAGTTAACTCGCCAGGGGGTGAGGGCAAACTTCCCCTGATCGTCCAAGTGGATCCATTCACCGAACTCCATAGCCAAATCGATCACGTTGTGCACATAACTGTGCCGGACCTTAAGATCGCCGGATTTGCTCGCCTCAACGGGATCGACTTGGGTACGAAGCCTACGGCCATTTAGAAAAATTGATCCATCGACAAAGTAGAAGAACGTCATCCTGAAGTTGCCGGTGTAGTCACCACCAAACCGCTCTGCGGCTTGTCCGTGATCATAGTCGAAACCTAGCGATTTCAACCTATCGTACCAAGTAAGACAGGTTCCCTTTGCAGGCAGATAGTTGCTGACAAGGTGCAACGTATCCACGTCAAATCTATCTTCCCGCTTGGTAGCGGATTTGGTAGCCACGCTGGATAAACCACCCAGTGTACCGCTCACGTAGTCGGGCCATTCCCGCCATTCCCCCCACCACGAGGTGCTGTGAAAATAGCTTAGCTCAGATGCGTCTACGTCTGACCGGAAAGCGCAGAATTGACGCCAAATTTCCATGAAAATCCGTTCCCGGCCTCCGAAATCCGAGGCAGGTCTTCCAGCCAGGGACGAAAACCACGCAGCCATAGGAGATTCAACGTCTTGCTGAACCCCTTCCGAGTTTTGCAGTGCCGCCGTTTTACGGCCGAAGAGTTTCACCCCACGCTCCCCTCTAGGCTGATTCCGATCAGCTTCTGCGCCTCGACCGCGAACTCCATCGGCAGCTGCTGGATGACGTCCTTGACGAAGCCGTTGACGATCAGCGCGATCGCCTCTTCCTCGGGGATGCCGCGCTGCATGACATAGAACTTCTGGTCCTCGGAGATCTTCGACGTCGTCGCCTCGTGCTCGAACTTCGCCGTCGAATTCTTGGCTTCCATGTAAGGCACGGTGTGCGCGCCGCACTGGTCGCCGATCAGCAGCGAATCGCAATTGGTGAAGTTGCGCGCGTTGGTCGCCTTGCGATGCGCCGAGACCTGGCCGCGATAGGTATTCTGTGAGAAGCCGGCGGCGATGCCCTTGGAGATGATGCGGCTCGACGTGTTCTTGCCGAGATGGATCATCTTGGTGCCGCTGTCGACCTGCTGATAGCCGTTCGACACCGCGATCGAATAGAACTCACCGCTGGAATCGTCGCCGCGCAGGATGCAGCTCGGATATTTCCAGGTGATCGCCGAACCGGTCTCGACCTGCGTCCACGAGATCTTCGAGCGGTCGCCGCGGCAATCGCCGCGCTTGGTGACGAAATTGTAGATGCCGCCCTTGCCCTCGGCGTCGCCGGGGTACCAATTCTGCACCGTAGAATATTTGATCTCGGCATCGTCGAGCGCGATCAGCTCGACCACCGCAGCGTGCAGCTGGTTCTCGTCGCGCTGCGGCGCCGTGCAGCCCTCGAGATACGAGACGTAAGCCCCCTCCTCGGCGATGATCAGCGTGCGCTCGAACTGGCCGGTGTTCTTCTCGTTGATGCGGAAATAGGTCGATAGCTCCATCGGGCAGCGAACGCCCTTGGGCACGAAGACGAACGAGCCGTCGGTGAACACTGCCGAATTCAGCGTCGCGTAGAAATTATCGGAGGTCGGCACGACCGAGCCGAGATATTTTTTCACCAGCTCCGGATGCTCGCGGATCGCTTCCGAGATCGAGCAGAAGATGACGCCCGCCTGCGCCAGTTCCTTCTTGAAGGTGGTGACCACCGAAACGGAATCGAACACGGCATCGACCGCGACGCGGCCCGATTTGTAGAGGTTGTCGCTGGCTTCCTCGAGCTCCGAGGCATCGGTCTTCTGCACGCCGGCCAGGATTTCCTGCTCCTTGAGCGGAATGCCGAGCTTCTCGTAGACCTTGAGCAATTCGGGGTCGACCTCGCTCAGCGACTTCGGCCCCGGCGTGCTCTTCGGCGCGGCGTAGTAGTGGATGTCCTGGAAATCGATCTTCGGATAGTGGACGCGCGCCCAGGTCGGCTCTTCCAGCGTCAGCCAGCGGCGATAGGCTCCCAGACGCCATTCCAGCATCCAGTCCGGCTCATCCTTCTTGGCCGAGATGAAGCGAATGATGTCTTCGCTAAGGCCCTTGGGGGCCTTGTCCATCTCGATCTCTGTCTGGAATCCATATTTATACTGGTCGACGTCGATCTTTCGAACCCGATCGATCGTCTCCTGCACAGCAGGCATAAGCGTTCTCCATCCACGCCGGGGTCAAGGCCCGGCAGTTTTCAAACTATGGCACCGCCGAAATCGCGTCCCAGGGAGGGACTCGCGGCGGAGTAAGCTCCATATAGTGCGTGTCCGCCGGAAATTCACCCGGCCAGGACAAAACGCACGGCTCTACCAGGCCCTAAAGCCTGAATTCTTGTTCAGGCAGCGGAAATCCGAGAACCGCAAGGCGTTTCTCGCTCCGATGCTCCGCCGTCAGGCGGCTTCTTCCTTGCCCGCGCGGCGGGCGACGATGCCGGCCAGTGCCGCCCGGAACGCCGCGATATCGTCGGCGCCGGTCGCACGGCCGATCGAGACGCGCAAGGCGCCCAGGCTGTCGCCATGCCCCATCGCCTTCAGCACATGGCTTGGCCCGACCTTTCCCGACGAGCAGGCTGAACCCGCAGACAGCGCGACGCCGGCGAGATCGAAAGCGATCTGCGCCGTTTCGGCCTTGATGCCGGGAATAGCGAAGAATGTCGTGTTGGCAAGCCTGAGAGCGCCATTTCCGAAGATTTCCGCGTCCGGCGCGAGGTCGCGCACGATCGCCTCGACCTCGTCGCGCCGGCTCGCGATAGCGTCCATGTCGGGGAGACCGGCCAGCGCGACACGCGCCGCGGCGCCGAAACCGGCGATCCCGGCGACGTTTTCCGTGCCGGCGCGGTGGCTCTTCTCCTGGCCGCCGCCATTGATCAGCGGGCGCGGCATCATCAGGTCGGATGCGGCCACGATCGCGCCGACGCCCTTCGCGCCGCCGATCTTGTGCGAGGACAGGATCAGATAATCGGCATAAGGAATTGACATATCGAGCGGAATCCGCCCGGCAGCCTGCACGGCGTCGACGACCAGCACCCCGCCGGCGGCCTTGACGATCTCGCCGATGCGCCCGATCGGCTGGATAACGCCGGTCTCGTTGTTGGCGGCGTGGATCGCCACCAGCGGCAGACCAGCGGCCTTGTCATGCGCGCCGAGCGCGGCGGCCAGCGCCTCGAGATCGGCAATGCCGTTCGGGTCGACGCCGATCTTCGTCACCCGCGCCGCCGCGAAGCGTCCACCATTCAGGATGCAGGGATGGTCGGCTTCGGAGACGAAGAGATGGCTCATACGGATCGATCCGCGTCCCATCTGCCAGTCGGGCGTAAGCAGCGTCGAGGTGGCTTCGGTGGCGCCGGACGTGAAGACGATATGCTCAGGCCTGGCGTTGACCAGCCGCGCCACGTCGCGGCGCGCGTCCTCGACCAGCCGGCGCGAGGCCCGCCCTTCCGTGTGGACCGATGACGGGTTGGCAGCATCGAGCGCGGCGACCATCGCTGCCCGCGCTTCCGCAATGAGCGGCGCGCTGGCGTTGTAGTCGAGATAGGCGCGGATTGCGGCCATTTTCGCTCAGTTCGTCCTTCCGCCGACTATCCCGCGAGGATAGCGCGTTATTTCCTTGAAATTGCAAGGCAAGCCGTCCTATTTACCCGGCTTGCGGCGCGGGCGGCCGGACCATAGGGTTTCGGCCTCCCAGTTTTGAACAATTCTAAACTAGCTTCTAGGAACACGCTCGCCCGGCGTCAAGGCCACAGAAGATGTGGGGCCGCGGGTGAGTCGGGATCAGGAAAGTTCCGGGCGAGCGCATTCATATGCCATGTGGAGTATTTTATGCCTGAGGTCATTTTCGCCGGTCCGGCTGGTCGCCTGGAGGGACGTTATCAGCCCTCGAAGGAAAAGAGCGCCCCGATCGCCATCGTGCTGCATCCGCACCCGCAATTCGGCGGCACGATGAACAACAAGATCGTCTACGACCTCTTCTACATGTTCCAGAAGCGCGATTTCACCACGCTGCGTTTCAATTTCCGCGGCATCGGCCGCAGCCAGGGCGAGTTCGACCATGGCACCGGCGAATTGTCGGACGCGGCCGCCGCGCTCGACTGGGTGCAGTCGCTGCATCCGGATTCGAAGAGCTGCTGGGTCGCCGGCTATTCCTTCGGCGCATGGATCGGCATGCAGCTCCTGATGCGCCGCCCCGAGATCGAGGGTTTTATTTCGGTCGCGCCGCAGCCCAACACCTACGACTTCTCGTTCCTGGCGCCCTGTCCGTCGTCCGGCCTCATCATCCATGGCGATGCCGATAAGGTGGCGCCGCCGAAGGATGTGCAGGGCCTGGTCGACAAGCTGCACACACAAAAGGGCATCACCATCACGCAGAAGACGATCCCGGGCGCCAACCATTTCTTCGCCAACGATTCCGAGCTGCTGATCCAGGAGTGCGCCGACTATCTCGACCGTCGCCTGGCGGGCGAGCTGGCCGATCCGAGACCGAAGCGGCTGCGCTAAGCGCGGAAGGCCGCCAGTCAGGGCGTCTTAAGGAATCTGGGTTTGATCGACTCCGGCCTCGACCGTATTGGCTGTCGAAGCCCTGCCTCTTGGCGCGCGGAACGGTCCTAGTCGGAATGTCCGCTTGCGCACCGGCAGCTTCGAACCGGTCTGGCCGAAGATGAAGCCGAGCCGGGCAAACACCAGCCCCGATAGCACCGCGAACGCCAGCCCGAGCCCGAAGCCCGCGACCGTGTCGCTGGGATAATGCGCACCGACGAAGATGCGTGTCGAAGCGATGCAGGCGGTGATCGCCAGCGCGATATACCAGCGCCGCGGGAACAACAGCAGCAGGATGCCGAAGACGGCGCCCATCGTCGTGGCATGGCCGGACGGGAAACCGGCAAAGCGCGCGTCCATGGCGAAAGGATGCAGCGACAGGACGCCGAAGCTGTCGAAATAAAGCGGCCGGGCGCGGCCGATTCCGTATTTCAGCACGTTGACCGCAAGACCGGACAGGCCGACGGCGCATAGCACCAGGAACGCGAAACACGTCCAGTTGTAGACGATCATCCGGCCATGCCGGGACAGGCCGCGCCAATCCGTCAGATTGGCGGCGACGAGGCAGAGTGCCGCTGGAATGAGATACCAGCCGCCGAGGCCAAGCTGCGTGAAGAAATCGGTGAAGCGCGCAAAGCCGGAGGACCATTGGCCGCGCATCTCGCCCGCGCTGATATCGAGGCGCAGGAAAGTCGCAACGGTGAGCAATATCCAGGCTATGAGCCAGACGCTCCACAGAATTCGCGGATAGCGTGCCGGCCGCACGGCAAAGCGTCGCCTCACGATCGACATCGTGTCGCGGAAATTGCCGAGCGAGCGGCGGTAGAGGGCAAGGGGCGGCGCGGCGGACATGGCTGGGCGCTTATAGGGACATTCGATGCCCGACGCTATTCATCACGGCGCCACCCGGTAAAGCCCGAGCGACAGCTTGTCTCCCGACGAATAGTTGATGCCGTCAATTTCGGTCAGCCGCTTCGCCGACTTGCCTTGAGCGGTCAGCACGTCGGTAAGCTTCTGCTCGTCCTTGATCGGCGCCAGCCCAAGCGCGCAGGATGGATCGGCGAGCAGATGTTGCCCCACGCCCTCGATGTCGGTCAGCACGGTCTTGGTGCCGACCAGGAAGACCAGGCTCGGCTCCTGGAACTTCGCCGAGGCAAGCACCGTGGTGTCGCAAGGCCGGTTGGCGTCGACAGCGGCCTTGACGGCGGGGCTGAGCCAGATCGGTTTCAGCGACGGCGCGATCACGCCGAACAGCAAGCTGAAGGTGATGCCGGCGCCGACCGCGATGGCCGCGATGCGCGGCAGCGGCACCTGCAACTGCCTGGGGAAGGCAAGATAGCCGGTGACCAGAGCGGCGATCGCCGCCGGTATGCTCCACCAGGAGAAAGTCTTGGCGAGGTAAAGTGGCGCGCCGACGCAGACCACGGCAAGACCGATCGCCACCACGGCGAGGCCGAAGGCCGTCGCCCACCACAGCCATGTCTGCCAGCGCTTCAGCGGCGCGTTGGCCTTGTCCGCCGGCAAGGTGAGCAGCCAGCCGACCAGAAGCGCCATGCCCGGATAGGCCGGCAACACGTAATGCGGCAGCTTGGTCGGGATCGCCTCGAACACCAGCCAGAACGGGATGTACCAGGCCAGGCAGAAGCGCAGCCGCGGATCGTCCCAAAACCGGTTGATAGCCTGGAGCCCGGCGCCGACCGCAATCAGCCCGAAGGGCCAGATGAACAGCGAATAGGTCAGCATGTAGAAGCCGGGCGGCAGGCCGTGCGATTCCTCGCCTTGCGCCACCTTGTTCAGCATGTCCTTGCCGACCGCTTCCTGGAAGAAGGCCCCGCCGCTCTTCCAGGTGATGAGGATAAGCCACGGCAGCACGATCGCCAGCACGATGCCGACGCCGCGCACCAGCTTCATCTTGAGGAGCCAGCGCCAGTCGCGGTCGAAGGCAAAGAGGGCAGCCGCGGTCAGCAGCGACAAAAGCGGTGAAACCGGGCCCTTGATGAGGATGCCGAATCCTTGCGCGATCCAGAAAATCCACGGCAGATGCCCGGGAACCGGATCGTTGCGCTTGGCTGCCCAATACACCTGCGCCAGCGCGCCTTGCGCTATCACGCAGCAAGCGAGAAGCATGGCATCGGTCTTGGCGTCGCGCCCCTCGAAGGCGGTGGCGAAGATCGCCGCCATCATTAGGCCGGCGGCCAGCCCGGCATTGGCGCCGAAGAGTTTTGTCCCGGTCCAGCCGATGCCGACGACAGCGAGCGCGATGCCCAGCATCGAGACCAGGCGATAGACCCAGATCGGCGCCGCGGCCCCCTCGCCGCTCAGCGCGACCGCCGCCGACTGCAGCCAATAGATGCCGATCGGCTTCTTGTAGCGCGTGACATCCTGCAGGCGGATATCGACATAGTCGCCGGTCTCGACCATCTGCTTGGTCGACTGGACGAAACGGGATTCATCGCGGTCGACCGGCGGCAGGCTTGCCAGCCCGCTGACGGTCATGACGATGCTGAACAGAAAGAGGATGAGGGTGTTCCTGTTCATCGCGGGAGCTTTTCCGATCTGAAACTGCGGGATGGCCCCGTCGCGGTGCATGGCGCCGTGTCTTTGCGCGGCGCCTCATTACGCCAGCAAAAAGGGCGAAGCAAGGATCGCGACGTCACCCGGGGCAGACGCAAAACCGGAAACCACTTTTGCTGATCGCGTGTTTGTTGGTTGAAGCGCGATCGGACGCAAAACCGGAAACCACTTTTGCTGATCGCGCTTGGATGCTAAACGCGCGCCTTCATATCAAGCATGGCCAAGCGCCCGGCGACCTCCAGGAAGAAAAAATGTCCGCCTTCAAATCCGATTTCCTGCGCATCATGAGCGAGCGCGGCTTCATCCATCAGATTTCGGATGAATCCGCCCTCGACCAGCTCTTCGCCAAGGAAACGGTGAGCGCCTATATCGGCTTCGACGCCACCGCCAAAAGCCTGCACGCAGGATCGCTGATCCAGATCATGATGCTGCATTGGCTGCAGCAGACCGGCCATCGGCCGATCGCGCTGATGGGCGGCGGCACCTCGATGATCGGCGACCCGTCCTTCAAGGACGAGGCGCGCAAGCTGCTCACCCCGCAGGACATCGACGACAATCTCGTCGGCATCCGCCGCAATTTCGCGCCTTACCTGAAATTCGGCAGCGGCCCGGGCGACGCGGTCATGGTCAACAACGCCGACTGGCTGATGCAGATCAACTACGTCAATTTCCTGCGCGATGTCGGCCGGCATTTCTCCGTCAACCGCATGCTTGCTTTCGATAGCGTGAAGCTGAGGCTCGATCGCGAACAGTCGCTGTCCTTCCTCGAATTCAACTATATGATCCTGCAGGCCTACGACTTCGTCGAGCTCTACAAACGCGTCGGCTGCCGGCTGCAGATGGGCGGCTCGGACCAGTGGGGCAATATCGTCAACGGCATCGACCTCGGCCACCGCATGGAGGGCGTGCAGCTCTTCGCCATGACCACGCCGCTGCTCACCACCTCCTCCGGCGCCAAGATGGGCAAGTCCGCCTCGGGCGCGGTCTGGCTCGATGGCGACATGCTCTCGCCTTACGAATTCTGGCAGTACTGGCGCAACACCGAGGACGCCGATGTCGGGCGCTTCCTGAAGCTCTACACGACCCTGCCGCTCGACGAGGTGGCGCGCCTTGAAAAGCTCGGCGGCTCGGAGATCAACGAGGCGAAGAAGATCCTCGCCACCGAGATCACCGCCATGCTGCATGGCCGCGAGGCGGCCGAGACCGCAAGCGAGACGGCGCGCAAGACCTTCGAGGAAGGCGCGCTCGCCGACACGCTGCCCGGTATCGAAGTAGCCAAATCGGACCTCGAAGCCGGCATCGGCATCCTGGCGCTGTTCGTAAGCGCTGGTCTGGCCGGCTCGAACGGCGAAGCGCGTCGGCATGTCCAAGGCGGCGCCGTACGCGTCAACGACCAGCCGCTGACCGACGACCGGCGCGTCGTCACGCTTCAGGATCTCGGCCCTGAAGGCTTCGTGAAGCTTTCGCTCGGCAAGAAGAAGCACGTGCTGGTGCGGCCGAACTGATCGGCCGAACCTTACTGCGCAGTTTGGGACGGTTGCTGCCTGTACTCGAAGATCGAGCGGAATATGCCTGGCGCGACCACCGATAGCGGATTGATGTTGAGCGTCGGCTTGTTGGCGTTGCCGCGCAAACGGTAGGTGACGCCGATCAGGCCGCGGTCGCGTCCGTTGCCCAGCAACGGCCCGAACAGCGGCAGTTCGCCGAAGATGCGGTTGAGGCCATAGACCGGCATGAAGGTGCCGGTCATGTCCATGTTGTTGTTTGGATCGTAAAGCGTGCCCTGGAAGGTCGTACCGATGCGCGGGCCGCGCAGCAGGCCGTTCGCCAGTTTCAGATAGCCGGAGCCCTTGTCGATCTCGGCAAAGCCACGCTCGAACTGCACCCTGGACGTGTCGATGTTGCTTTTGACGGCTTGGTTCAGGCTGCGTGTATCGCCAGCCGGCGTCGTCGACACGATCGAGGCCAGCTTGGGCTCGTTGACGACATAGAAGTTGCGGGCATCCACCTGTCCCTTCATCGGCCCGTCGCCGGCGCCCGAGAGCGACAGCGTGATCGCGCCGCCTTCCATATGCTCGTAGACATTGAGGAAACGCAGGATCGCGCCGGCATCGGCAGACTTCACCCTGAGCACGCGGCCGCCTTCGCTGGTGGTGTTGTTGATCGTGATCGCGGCGCCCGAGCTTGCCGCGGCGGTGACGTTTAGCCCATTCACCCGCGATCCGGCGGCGCTGTACTCGAGCTTGAGGTTGGAGAGCACCTCGTCATGAAAACCGGTCAGCGATGTCACATCGGCGCTCACCGAGATCGCGTCGCTGCCGGCGCCCTTCGTGGCTGTATCGACATCCGAGGTGAACTGTTTGATCAGCGAGCGGGCGTCGAGCGACGCGCCGCTGACATCGACAGCGTAGCTCTTGCCTGAACGCTTGACCGAAACGGCGATGTCGTCGCCTCTGTTCAACGCGACTTTGCTGAAGCGGGCCGCGGACAGCGAGCCGTTGACCAGCGTCACATTGCCGTCGATCGAGAAGCTTTTTCCGTCGAGAGCGAAATCGGTCAATGTGGTGGTGCTGCCGGACTTCGCCATGTCGAAAGCGACCTTGGCGGGAATGCCGGCGCCCTTGCTCCAGCCCGCCCACGGAATGTCGAGCCTGGCATTGGTCAGGTCCGCCGAAACCTGCTGGGCGCCCTCGCCGCTCTTGTCGATCGCCACCTTGATGGTTCCCGACAGCAGGGCCGACAGTCCAGGCATGCTGGCGTTGCGCGTCTTGTCGTCGAGGACCAGCGTAACCTTGCGGCTTCGCGCCGGCCCGTCGTCGGCGAGCGGCTCGACGAGATCGAGGTCGGCCGGAATGCCGTTGAGCTTGGCCTCGGCGGAAATCACCGCCTGCTTTGGCCCGACGGTGATCGAGCCATCGGCGTCGGTCACGGTCTGGTCCTCGAAAGGCTTCGCCAGCGACAGGTCCCGATAATCGAGCGAAACCAGCCAATCTAGCTTCGAGGTGTCCATGCCCTTGGTCAGCGGAATGTCCGCTCTGACATGGCCGGTGACGGTGCCGGACAGGTCTTCCGGTGCCAGTCCGACATGGCGCATGGCATTGATCGGCTCATAGGAGGCCAGTTCGGCGATCGCCGGCGCCTCGCCCGCCACGTCGATGTCGAGCCCCCCGATCACAATCGGTCGGTTTGCATTCTTGACCGTCAGCGTGCCGCCGCTTGCCGCCACAGTGCGGCCGCTCGGCATATAGACGCTGCCCGAGGAGAGCGCGATATCGACATCGTTACCATGGAACGCAACCGCGCCGACGGCGTCGCGGACCGGCGGGATGCGCCCGGCGGTATCGAAGCGCGATCCTTCGATCTGGAAACGGCCGAATACTTCATCGCCGGTAAGCGGCACGCCGTTGCCGAGGCGCCCCGGCGCGACCTGGAACTGCAGATTGGCGTCGGTCACCGTGCCGCCGAACAAGTTGCCCAGCACCCAAAGCCGCGCGTTGCGGGCCGAGAACCACGGCCACAATTGCTTGACATGCGAGACTGGCATGTCATGCACGTTGAGCGACAGCGATACCCCTGGCGGGCCGTGGTCGATGAAGGCGACGGTGGCCGCGCCCAGCACCTCGCCCGGTCCGCCGGAGCGCACGCCGATCTGCTCGGCAACGAGCTTGCGGCTCTTCGGCTGGTAGACACCGGCGATACGGGCCAGGAACTGAAGCGCCGGTTCCTGCGATTCCGAAGGCGCCAGCGTCGAGCCGTCGCTGGTGAGATCATAGCGGTAGGCGGGCTCCTCCCCCGCAGCTGCCGGCTTCGGCCCGATCGATCCGGCAAAGTTGAAGCTGGAGCGGCTGCTCCTGATCAGCAGCCGGTCGACCGAGATCTTGTTTGAACCGGCCACCAGCGTGGCATCGGCTTCGACATCGGTCGGCAGCAGCCCGCGCTCGCCCAGGTCGAGCACCGAACCGTTGAGGGAGAGCGAAGCCGCGAGGCGCGACGGGTTGTCGCCCGACGCTTCCGAGCCCGAAAGCTTCAATGCGATCGAACCCAGCTTGGCGCCATCGGCCGGGGCGGCCTCGGTCGAACTGCCCTTGCCGGGGGCGCCTTCTATCTCGAGATTGGCGTCCAGCGACGAAATGCGCCTTGCCGTCGCATCGCGCGTCGCCGAGGCGGTCAAAGTCGCGTGCCGGCCATCGACATCGGCATCGTAGGAAACCTGCATGCGTCCCGCGCCTGTCTGCGCGACGGTCGCCGAGGCGATGGTCACGCGCTTGACCGGTCCGGCGTCCGGCAGCTTGAACTCGACATTGCGCAGATCGATCTGTCGCATCGAGTCCTCGCGCACGGCATCAAGCGCGCCGTTGACGCCTGAAAACACCGCCGCCGACACTTTCTCCGGGTCGACAAGGCCATCCGCGTTGCGCAGCGCCGCCGTCCAGTCGCTGCCTCCGGAGGGCATGGCCCCCACCACGATATGGGCATCGGAAAATCTGGCGCTCGTCAGCCGGACGTCGCCCGAAAGCAGCGGCAGAAGGCGCATGCCGAAACGTACGCGTCCGATATCGGCCATCGGCTTGCCGTCGGCCGTCTTCAGGCTGACATCGTTCACCTGCAGGGCGACGAAGCTCGACCCGTCGAGCGTCAGCCGAGCCGGGCCGACGGCGACGTTGACATCGATGCCGGCCAGCTTCTCGATGGCTGTCTCCGCCTCAGTCCGCAGGCGCTCCGTGCCGATGCCGGAGGCGCCGAGGACATAGACACCCGCCGCCGCCAGAAGCATGAGCGCGCAAAACCCGGCAAACACCCGGCCGAGGACGCGGAAACGCCGCCGCACGGCTGCCCGGCCGAGCGGCGGCACGCTGCACGCGGACGGAAGCCTCGCCAGGTCGGTGATCTCGTCACGCCTGAACCTGATCTTCTCGTGCTGCGGTTCTTCCTGATCCAAGCAATATTCCGTTGTGACGAACTCGTCGTGGACGAATCCCCGCCTCACGTTATATCGATGATGTCCCGCGCGTAACCGCAAACAAGGGCATCGATATGGCTGACCTCGAGGTGGGCGACGCAGCGCCGCAATTCGATCTTCCGCGTGACGGCGGCGGCTCTCTCAGCCTCGCGGCGTTCCTGGGCAAGCCAGTTGTACTTTACTTCTATCCGCAGGACGACACCACAAGTTGCACCGCCGAGGCCATCAGCTTCTCGCAGTTGAAGCCGGAGTTCGAGAAGGCCGGTGCCGTGGTGATCGGGCTGTCGCCTGATAGCGCGAAGAAACACGACAAATTCAAGGCGAAGCACGATCTCACGGTCGATCTCATCGCTGACGAGGAGCGCAAAGTGATCGAGGCCTACCGTTTGTGGGTCGAAAAGACGATGTATGGGCGCAAATATATGGGTGTCGAGCGCGCCACCTTCCTGATCGGGAAGGACGGGCGGATCGCCCGTATCTGGCGCAAGGTTCGCGTCAAGGGCCATGCCGAGACCGTGCTGGAAGCCGTTCGCGCGCTCTGAGCGTCGCCAAAGCCGCCAAAGCAATCGACAATTATGGTCGTTACTCGTCAGATGCCTCAGGCTTCGGCTGCCGCCGTGTCCTCCAGGATTTCGAACGATGGCTCACCTGATCGGCCAGCGCGGCAAGATGGCCACGCAAGCCGCGCGCGCCCATCATGGACGACAGCGTGACTGATTGCGTGGCAAAGCGCCGCTTGAAATCCTCGCCGCCGCAGAGAAAATCAATCGTGGCAAGGCCGCGGTCGAACGACCATTGGATATAGTCCATCATCAGTACCATACCCGGCGAGGCGCGCTCGTATTCGGGATCATAGGTGGTGACGAAAGCCATCATCGTGCCGTGCTGCTCGAAATTGATCGAGACGGCGACGATCGTGTTGTCAAGCTCCAGCACGAAGATGCGCAACAGCCCGAGGTCGGCCAGCACCGAAATAAGCGCGGCGAGAACCGGCGAGCCTTTGTCGAACAGATCCGAGGCACGACCATGGCGAGCGAGCCAGAGGCGCTTCAGCGTCGCGACGCGCTCGAGCACCGGTTCGCGCGGGTCCTCCGCATCCAGCAGCCGGAAACGCAATGCACCGCTTTCTTCCATGAACTTGCGGCCGCGACGATAATTCTGCCGGCCCTTCTTGGACAACGTCTCGAACCATTCCGCGCCACCCAGCCAGGAGCCAGCAACACGATAGCTAAGTTCAGTGCGGTGGTTGGGCCGAAGCGCCTTGCCATGAGCCGGTTCCAGCAGGGCATGAACACCGGCATCCGGTAGCAGTCGGTTGAGATAGATCAGGTCGAAGCCACCCTGGTCAAAAACATACTGCCAGAGGCGGAAGATCGCCCGCGGGTCGCTGTCAGGTGCAACCAGCGCGTCGCCATAGTCACTGTGATCCTTCGCCGCCCATTCGAGTACGCGGATGCCGGAACGCCTGAAGGTCGCGAGCGCTATCACGCCATCGAGCCGGTCGCCGTTCCAGGCAAGCCCAATCCTGAGCGCGCGCCGCTCCTGCTGCGGGGTGGTGCGCCACCAGGCCGCGATCCAATCCGGGTGCTGGAAGACAAGCCCGCCAGCCCGCTGCCAGAGCGCGCTCCAGGCCGGTGCGATCTCGGCAAGGCGCGCCGCCGTTGTCACGACTTCGAAGGTGCGTGTCCGCGGGATTGCGAGAACAACAGGAGCGTTCATGGCCGTGTCCCCTCCGAGGCTCGCGAGGTGCGTGACCGTGGCTTTCCGGGCCGGATGCGCCTGGCGATATGTCCCCACATCCGCCTCAGCGGCATGAGGTAAAGGCCTGCAAGCGACTGATAGTCGCGCACATCGCGATCGACCAGTCCGAACTTGAAGTCCTCGTCAGGCCTCGGCACACACAATGTTCCGAAGAGCCGGTCCCAGAACGAGAAGAGCAGCCCGAAGTTCTTGTCGTAGTGGCGCGGATCGACGCTGTGATGCAACTGATGCCAGTGAGGACACAGGATCAAATTGTTGAGCGGGCCGAACGAGATCTTGAAATGCGTGTGCCTGACGAAATCCATCATCAGGATGTTACGCATGACATAGACGTTGACGCCAAAAACGGTCAGTTCGACAAGGTTCAGCGAAATCAGCGACCAGATGCCGAAGCAGAGCCCCACGACGATGCCGTCCCAAGCTCGGTTCATCAACTCGTCGAGCGGATGGACCCGGTCCTTGGTGATCCCGACCATCACCTCGGCCGAGTGATGCACCTTGTGCAGTTCCCAAAGCAGCGGATAGCGATGCTGGGCGACGTGATAGAGGTAATAGGAAATGTCATAGGCCAGGAGCATGCTGACGGTGAAGATCAGAACCGTCACCGGCCCTGCCGGCCCCTGGGTCAGAGGCGGCTGGAAGTGGAACAGTGTCGAAAACAGCCAGTTGGTCCCGTACCCCACCACCGTGACGAAGACGATTCCGGCGGGCAGCATCAGGAAAGGCATCAGGGCCTTCTTCGTGATCCAGAACAGCAGGTCGGCCTTCGCGGAAGGATGGGTGATGACCTCACGCGGGATGGCGAACTCGAAAAACTCCTTCCAGCTCTTCTCCTCGACCGCGCGCCAATAGGCCACAAGCGCGCTGACAAAGGCGGTCAGCAGCAAAAGCCCGGTCGCCAGCAGACTGGTGCCCGAAATCTTGTCGAGGATCTTGCCAACCAGATCGCCCAGCATTCCCACCGCCACGATGAATCCCAAATACCAACACGCCTTTACTCGAAAAACGTCAACTAAACGCAATCGAAGACAGTTAAGAAACCCGAGCCTTGCTCTGCGAGCTACAGGCTGCTCCTGGCAGAACTTTGGTGCTCATCGCCAACGCGACATGGCGTCCGCGTCCTAAAGATTTTCGCGCTACCTCATGCCCGTACTGCGTGCATCCGGCGCCGCGCGGTCGACACGGCAAAACTTTGTTAACCCTAATAATGTGTAATCAGGCTTGTCGTTGGTCCCGTAACGAAAGCTTGGTCCCCGTGAAACCAACCGGTCAGTCAGCTGTCTTCGGCAGGCGTAAGGAACCGCACACGGTCATCATCGCCAGGGGCAACGAGATAAGGCATTTCACCATCCGCCCCTGGCTCGCCGCCTTCATCGGCTCGGCTCTCGCGGCGATCGCCATCGGCTATCTGCTCGCGACTTCCTATCTGGTGTTGCGCGACGACCTGATCGGCGCCACGACGGCAAGGCAGGCGCGCATGCAGCAGGCCTATGAGGACCGCATCTCGGCCCTTCGTGCCCAGGTCGACCGCATCACCAGCCGCCAGCTTCTCGATCAGCAGCTGATGGAGACCAAGGTCAGCGAGCTGCTGGCCCGGCAGACCCAGCTCAGTGAGCGGCACGGACGGCTTGGGCCGATCCTCGAGCGCGCCGAGAACGAGGTCGGCGACACGCCCGTGACGGGCTCAACGGCACCCAAGCCCGACGAGCACGCCGAAGTCACAGGCAGCCTTTCGCAGGCGCCGACCTATTCCGTCGCATCCTTGGACGCCGGCGATACAAGGCCCTTCTCGCTCTGGTCGACACGGTCCGATCCGCTTGACGGCGAAACGGCGGCCGATCGCGCCGACAAGCTGTTCGTCTCGATCAATGCTTCGTTGAAGGCCATCGAGGGCCAGCAGCTTTCGCGCATCGCCACGCTTGCCGACAACGCCTACAAGAATGCCGATGCCATAGCGCAGGCACTGGAAGCGGCCGGCCTGCCCGTCGACGGCGAACTGAACAAGAGCGATGTCGGCGGCCCGCTGGTTCCGCTTGATCCCACCATGGGTTTCGACAGCAAGGTCAAGGAGTTGGACGAGGCGCTCGATGCGCTCGACCAGATCAAGAAAGAGGCGCGCAAGCTGCCGCTCGCCAATCCCGCCCCGGGTCGCACGGTGACCAGCCCCTTCGGCGTGCGCACCGATCCGATCCTGGGCAGCGCCGCCCTGCATACGGGAATGGATTTCAGGGCGCCGATCGGCATGCCGGCCAAAGTCACCGCCGCCGGCGTCGTCACAAGAGCCGGCTGGGCCGGCGGCTACGGCCGCATGGTCGAGGTCGACCACGGCAACGGCTTTGCCACACGCTACGGACATCTGAGCCAGATCGATGTGAGTGTCGGCCAAAAGCTCGCCGCCGGCGACGTCATCGGCAAGACCGGCAGCAGCGGCCGCTCGACGGGTCCGCACCTGCACTACGAAGTGCGCCACGATGGCGAGGCGGTCGACCCGCTGCGCTTCCTCACCGTTGGCAAGAAGGTCGCGCAGTACCTTTGACCGGCTGATCCAAACCGGCGCCGTGCCCGATCTCGATCATCCGATCGACAATCCCGGCATCGATACCGGCCGCCGCACCGCTCGCGCCGGCCAGTCAGGCTTTGACATGGATATCCCGCGGGAATCTCGTCAGCGTCTCGTTGCCGGTATCGGTCACCAGAATGGTTTCGCTGATCTCGATGCCCCAGCCATCCATCCACATGCCCAGGATGGAATGAACGACATTGCCGGGTTGGAGCACCGTCTTGTCGCCCGGTCTCAGGCTGATCGTATGCTCGCCCCAATCCGGCGGATAGGCCACGCCGATGGAATAGCCGATACGCGATTCCTTCTTCAGCCCGTGGCGCTCTATGACTTTGCGCCAGGCAGCTTCGACCGCTTCGGCGGTCATGCCCGGCCGCACCGTATCGAGCACCGCATCCATGCCCTCGATCACCGCCTTTGCCGTGTCCGCGACGCGGGTCGGCGTCTTGCCGAGCTGCATGGTCCTGGCGAGCCCGGCGGCGTAGCGGCGGCAGACGCCGGCAAGCTCGAGCGCGATCGTTTCGTCCTTCCCGAACCGCCTGTCGCTCCACATGATGTGCGGTGCGGACGCGTTTTCGCCGCCGAGGATCGTCGGCGGCAGCGCCGTGATGTCGCCAGCGAAATCCGGGCTGCCGGCAATCTGCGCCGCCTGGATGCCGGCGATCGCATCGCATTCGCGCACGCCCGGCGCGATAACTTCGAATGCTCGCGCGACGGCTGCTTCGGCCAGCATCGAGGCCTTGCGCAGATAGGCGATTTCCGGCGCCGATTTCACCGCGCGGATCCAGTTCACGAGCAGGTCGGCGTCGTGCCATTTCGCATTGGGCAATCCGGCGACGAGCCGCGCATGTGCCTTCGGCGAAAAATAATAGGCTTCGAGCTCGACGCCGATATGGCGGCTGCCCCAGCCCTTGGCGATGATCCACGTCGCGATCCAGTCCATGGGATGCCGATCGGCGCGCTGAACGTGGTCCTCCGGAAATCCGACCACGTTTTCCGGCTTCATCCAGGCCGTCAGCAACCCGCCGGCCGCATCCATGGCGCGGCCTATCCAGACCGGCTCGGCATCCTCGATGGGAACAAGCACGACCTGCGGCGTGTAGAACGACCAGCCGTCATAACCGGTGATGTAATGCTGGTTGGCGACGTCGTTGACGATCAGGAGTTCGATGCCGCGCTTGGCCATCTCAGCGCGGATTTTTCCGAGCCGCTGCTGGTATTCTTCGCGGGCAAAAGGCAGTTCAATCATCTTTTCTCCTCATCGGGATCGATCTGGTCGGGACGAAGCCCTGTCGTCCACCATTGCGGTGGTTTTGACCGGCGACAATCGGCCAGGACGATGCATGGGCAGGGCCTAGCCGAACGGGGAGCGATTGACTCGAAGCAAGTTGTAGGATGATATGTATCACCCGATATCCAGACATGAACCTTCATGACCGTTCATCGCCTCTCGCCGGAAATCCTCAGCGCCATGGAAGGTGCCGTCGGCCGAAACGGCATTGCCGTCGAGCCGGCCGGAATGGCGAAATATCTGGGCGACTGGGCGGGCGACTATCAGGGTAACGCTCTTGCCGTGCTGCGACCTGGTTCGGTAGCCGAGGTGCAGGCGCTGATGCGCCTGTGCAATGAGCTCGGACTCGGCGTCGTTCCACAGGGCGGCAACACCGGCCTGGTCTCAGGCGCGATCGACAGCAAAGGCGGCGGCCTGGTTGTCTTAAGCCTGGAGCGGCTGAACGCCATCCGGCAGATCGATGCGGATAATTTCACGCTGCGTGCTGATGCAGGCTGCGTGCTGCAGACGATCAAGGACGCCTGCGAGGCGCGGGATTGCCTTTTCCCGCTCGCGCTCGGTGCGCAAGGCAGCTGCCAGATCGGCGGCAATGCGGCCACCAACGCCGGCGGCGTCAACGTGCTGCGCTACGGCATGGCGCGCGACCTGATCCTCGGCCTCGAAGTGGTGCTGGCGGATGGCGAGCTGTGGAACGGCTTCTCCGGTCTGCGCAAGAACAACAGCGGCTATGATTTGAAGCAGCTTTTCATCGGCTCGGAAGGCACGCTGGGCATCATCACCGGTGTCGAGGTCAAGCTGTTTCCGAAGCCGGCCAAGACAGAGACCGCCTATCTCGGCCTGGCCTCGTTCGAAGCGGCCGTCACGCTCTTCAACCGGGCACGCCGCGACTGTTCGGACCTGATCTCCGCTTTCGAGATCATCGGCGCCGAATGCATCGAGCTTGCCCGGCTGGTCGACCCCACAACGAGAGCGCCGGTCCCGGCACCCGTCCAGGTGCTGATCGAATTGTCGTCCAGCGCCGCCATCGATCTCAACGGCCTGCTGGCCGGGTTCCTCGGCGATGCGGTGGAGAGCGGCCTGGTGACCGACGCGGTTCTCGCCGCGAGCACCGCGCAGGCCAGGAGATTTTGGGCGATCCGCGAAGGCCTGGTCGAAGGCCAGGCCAAGCGCGGCTATCATGTGCGCACCGACCTGTCGGTGAAGATTTCCGACATCCCGGCCCTGATCGAGCAGGCCCGCCGCTTCGTCGCAAACGATCATCCCGGCTGGATTCCCCTCGCCTACGGCCACGCCGGCGACGGCAACATCCATTTCAACGTGCTGCCGCCGGCCGACCTTGCCGAGGCCGAGACTCGTGCGCGTGGCGCCGAGGTTATCGCCGGGCTCTATGAAATCGCCGCCGGCCTCGGCGGCTCGATCAGCGCGGAGCACGGCATCGGCCGCAGCCGCCGCAAGGAGTTCTGGGCCGGCCTATCGCCGACGCATCGCCGCATGGTCGCGGCGCTGAAGAACGCCCTCGACCCCAAGGGCGTGATGAATCCCGGCTGTCTGTTGCCCGCGACGGAGACTTTTCCATGAAGCAGAGACTGGCCGCCATCGGCACCGTCGAGACATTGCCGCACCGGGTCGCCGCCTTCCTCAGCCGCGAGATCGAATCCGGCGAGTTGAACCCCGGCGCGCGCCTGCCGACCGAGCAGGAACTGTCCGAAAAATTCGGCGTCAGCCGCAACGTGGTGCGTGAGGCGATCGCCCAGCTCAGGGCCGACGGCATGATCGAGGCCCGGCAAGGCATCGGCGCTTTCGTGCTGGCCCCCGAGCAGCGGGCGGCGATCCGCATCGACCGCGAGGCGCTCAAGGACACGCACAACATGGAGCGGCTGTTCGAGCTGCGCTGCATCCTCGAGGCCGAATCGGCAGCGCTTGCCGCGGCGCGGCGCAATCAGGGCCATCTCGATTCGATCAAGGCTGCGCTCGACCGCATGGGCGGCGAGGAGCGTTGGGAAGAAGGCAGCATCGACGCCGATCTGCTCTTCCACCGCGAGATCGCGCGCGCCACCGGCAACAGCTACATCCATACCTTCATCTCGTTCGTCTGCGAGCAGATCCGCCACTCGATCCACTACGCGCGCATGACCAATCCGCTGCACGATCTCGTCGAGATCAATGTCGGCGAGCATGTGCGTATCTTTGAGGCTCTGGTGGCGGGCGATCCGGCGGCGGCGGAAGCGGCGATGCGGGCGCATATCGTTGGCGCCGCCAACCGCGTCGGCGTCAAGCTGCCGCTCTCGAAAGCCAATGGAGCGAAATAGCCATGCCGACGAGCGTCACCCGCATCTCCGATGTCTGCCTGCTGGTCGAAAACATCGAAAGGACGGTCGACTTCTACGTTGAAAAGCTCGGCTTCCGCCTGCGCCGCCGCGCTGAAGGCTTCGCCGATTTCCATGGCGAGGGCGTGACGCTCGCCGCTTGGGAGCTCGACCACATCAACCGGCATACGGGCGTGTCCAACCTGAGATCGCCGCGCCATGCGCACAAGGTCTGCGTCGCCGTGCAGCTCGACACGCCGGCCGATATCGACTGGCTGCATGGCGAACTCAGCGCCAAGGGCGTGCCCTTCTACGGCCCGCCCGAAAACTACGTCTGGAACGCGCGCTGCGCCTATTTCACGGACCCGGACGACACGCTTTGGGAGCTTTACGCTTGGCTCGACGGCGGCCCTGGCGACTACCACGACGAACAGCCGTAGACGACGCCGAGCCGAAGGGAACGGCGCCTGGAGAAGAGACGAGAAAAGTCTGCAACAGGAGCGAAAAATGAGTGGGAACAGGGACTTCGAATTGAATCGCCGCGCTTTCGTGAAAGGCGGCATGGCTGCCGTGGCGGCCGTATCTGCCGGCATGCAGCTGGTGCTGACGCCCGGCGCCAAGGCCGCCGGCAAGGTCGTCATCCAGTATGACTGGCTGATGTCCAACGGCCAGATCGGCGATATCGCGGCCGTCGCCAATGGCTACTTCAGGGACGCCGGGCTCGAGGTCGAGTTCAGCCCCGGCGGTCCGAATGCGTCGACCGTGCCGCCGGTGATCTCGGGCGCCGCGCAGCTTGGCCAGTTCTCGGAAACGCCGCAGCTCTATTCGGCCCGCGCCAGCGGCGTGCCGATCAGGATCATCGCCTGCGGCTTCCGCACCGGTCCTTATGCATTGACGTCCAAGCCCGCAAAACCGATCCGCGGCGTGGCCGATCTCAAGGGCAAGAAGATCGGCATCCAGCCGACGGCGCGCTTCGTCATCGACGAGATCCTGGCCAAGAACGGCATCGATCCGTCGGAGGTGACCATCGTCAATGTCGGCTTCGACAAGGCGCCGCTGGTTCGCGGCGATGTCGACGCGATCGGCGGCTGGATTACCAACACGCAGGCGCTCAGCGTCGTCGGCGACGACCGCATCGACCTCTTGACGCGTGACCTCGGGCTGAGCTCCTACGCCGATGTCTATTTCGCGACCGACGCGGCAATCGAAAAGGATCCTGAGACACTGGCGAAGTTCATCGGCGCCGTCGGCAAAGGCTGGGGCTGGGTCCACGCCAACCCGCAGGAGGCGGTCAAGAAGATGGTCGCAGCTTATCCCGAAATGGATCTCGGCTGGGAGGAAAAGACCGTCAACCTGGTGCTGAAACTCTCCTTCGACGGCGCAACCGCCAAGGATGGCTGGGGTACGTTCGACCCGGCCTCGATCGAGGAGCAATTGGCGCTGCTCGACAAGGTTGGCCAGTATCCGAACGGCCGCCCGGCGACCGCCGATGTCTACACCACCAAGATACTCGAACTCTCGGCCGCCGACCGGCCCAAGCTCGACGCGCCCGCCGCGTGATGCCGGACGCGATCGAAGCGCGACAGCTGGATGTCGGCTATGGCGGCGGCCGGAAGACAGCCGTCAAAGTGCTCGCCGGCCTCGACCTCACCGTCGCGGCCGGTTCCTTCCTGTCGATCCTGGGGCCGTCCGGCTGCGGCAAGTCGACCTTGCTCAGAGTGGTGGCCGACCTGCTCGACCCGCTTGGCGGCTCGATCAGCGTGCTGGGCGAAACGCCGCATACGGTGCGCTCGCGCCGCGATGTCGGCTTCGTGTTCCAGGATTCGACCCTCCTTCCCTGGCGCACGGTGCGCGACAATGTGCGCCTGCCGCTCGGCGTCGGTCAGGGCAGCCTGACGCGCAAGATCGAGGATCGCAGCACGGAACTGCTGGAATTGATGGGGCTCGGCGGCCTCAGTGAGCGCCTGCCGCATCAGCTCTCCGGCGGCCAGCGCCAACGCGTGGCGATCGCGCGTGCCTTGCTCGGTGAGCCCAAGTTGCTTTTGATGGACGAACCCTTCGGCGCGCTCGACGAGATCACGCGCGACCGGTTGAACGACGAACTGCTGGCGCTTTGGCGGCGCAGCGGCACGACTATCCTTTTTGTCACGCATTCGATCGCCGAAGCCGCCTATCTCGGCGAGCGCGTCATCGTGCTGGCCGCCAATCCAGGGCGCGTCGTCAAGGACCTCGACATGCGGCCCTTCAAGCAGGAGGGCAACCGCTGCAAGCGCGAGGATCCGGCGATCGTCGCCGCCATGGCGGACCTGCGCGTCGCGCTGGAGCGCGCATCGTGAGACAGGCGCCGCTCTCCCCGCAAATGACGGTCGCGCTTCCCATCCTGGGCGCGGCTTCGATCCTGCTTGCTTGGCAATATCTTTTGCCGTTGCTCGGCGTGCCGGCCTATATCGTGCCGACGCCGACAGCGATCTTCGGCGTGTTCCAAAAGAATTTTGCGCTCCTCATCGACAATCTGAGGCCGACGCTGATCGAGGCGCTGGCCGGCTTCGTCATCGGCAATCTCGCCGCCGTGCTGCTCGCCGTGCTCTTCGTCCACAGCCGCGTCCTGCAAGCCGCCTATTTCCCGATCGTGCTCTTCTTCAACACCATTCCGATCCTGGCGCTGTCGCCGATCATCATCCTGATCTTCGGACTCGGCATGACGCCGAAGATCGTGATTGCCGCGGTAATCTGCTTCTTCCCGACACTGGTGAACATGATCCGCGGCCTCGATTCGGCGAGCGACAACGAGCACGAGCTGTTCCGCGTGCTGTCAGCGACACACTCGGAGATTTTCTGGAGCCTGCGTCTGCCCCGTGCCCTGCCGATGCTGTTCTCTTCGCTGAGGATCGCGTCGGCCACCGCCGTGATCGGCGCCATCGTCGGCGAGTGGATCGGCTCGGACAAAGGGCTCGGCGCGCTGATCATCCAGGCGACCTTCAACTATCAGTCCGATCGGCTTTATGCGGCGATCGTGCTGTCGTCGTCGCTGTCGATCGCGTTGTTTTGCCTCGTCGTCCTGATCGAGCGGCGAATCATCAAATATTGAGCAAGACGGCGGCCCACGCGCCGTGTGCTCACGCATCGAGATAGGAACATCCTCCCGAGCAGGCATTCATCGCGCATTTATTCGGCCTGCGGTAGGATGCCGGCGTGCAACCAAACCGGGAGACAATTCGTGTCAAAAGCTTTTCACGTCTCGATCCGAACGATGCTGGCCTTCATATGTCTGGCCGGGCTGGTCGCCGTGGCGTCCGCCCTTTTCCCCGCCTCCGCCTCGGCGCAGCAACTGCGGCGATGCGCGAATGAGGGCGGCATATGCCGCTTGCCCTACCCCACCCAAGTGATCTACGGCGCCCGAGGCCGAACCACCGCACGGTTTTTCGACCGTCGGGCTGTGCCCTGCTCGAACCGCCTGTTTGGCGACCCCGCCCCCGGCCGCGAAAAGGCCTGTTATTTCGTGGCGCGCGGTGGCGGCGGCTATGGCGATGACGACGACTACGGGGACGACGATTACGGCTCACGCCCCTACCGTGGCGAATGGGTCGCCTGCGCCAGGGAGGGTGAGTTCTGCGATTTCAGCGGCCGCGCGATGGTCAGATACGGCGCACGCGGCCAGTACACGCAGGATGTTTTCAGGAACGGCGTCAGATGCGGCAACGACGCCTTTGGCGATGACCCCGCTCCTGGCGCTCACAAGCGCTGCTACGTCAGGCAGTAGCCGTGTCTGAACCCGGCGCGCAATAAGGTGGCGGCCCCAGCAAGGGCCGTCGCCGCATTCTGCTTCAGCTTGTCCGGCAGGCTGGTGGGCGATGACGGGCTCGAACCGCCGACATCTTCGGTGTAAACGAAGCGCTCTACCAACTGAGCTAATCGCCCGCTTGAGCGCGGACCTTTAAGCAGTTAGGGCCGCATTCGCAAGGCTAAATGAACAGACGGCGCACCCGTCGGGGCGCGGATTTCCCCAGCCTCGGCGCCGCTGTCAAAAAACCTTCTCCTGATTGCTGTAATGCTTGAATGCCGCGCTTGACACCCGCAGGCGAACCCCTTATCCACCGCCCCAACGACGAACACGCCTGACACGTGCTCGTCAAGTGCGCGGGTGTAGCTCAGTCGGTTAGAGTGCCGGCCTGTCACGCCGGAGGTCGCGGGTTCGAGCCCCGTCACTCGCGCCATTTAACCTCCTGACACAGGTATATTTTCTGAAGTGGCTCTCCTGACACTTGGGGGAAGCGTCGGACCGTGTCGGCGCATCTTGCAGGCAGCCGAATGAGAGTGCTTCGCCGTCACTCCTTGGTCTTTATATCAGCATCTGCTAAAATTTATTTTCGCAGGTGCCGTAATGCGAGCCAACGTTCCGCGCTTTCCCGGCAGTGATGTCGACCCGAGGCGTGATTGCACGCGGGCCAACGCTGGAACTACCGATTGATTCTGCTCGCAGATGGAGGGCCACAACACAGGGAGGACACGATGGTCAGGCCAAGCAAGTGGGTGATAGCGGCTTTGTGGGTTCTTTGGCTTTTAAACCTGCCCGCCCAGGCAAGCAGCCTGGGCGATCTTGTCAAACATGGCGATCTCTCGGGGGTGGCTTCTGCCTTGGATAAAGGCGCTGCTGTCAACGAAGTTGACGGTGTTACGGCGCTCTATATCGCCTGCGAGGGCGGGAATGTGGAAATAGCAAAACTTCTGATCGATCGTGGGGCCGACGTTAACATGCCCGTCAGCTGGCAAAGAACGCCACTCTACGCGGCCAACAAGGGTGGCTATTCTGACGTCGTGAAGCTGCTGCTCGATAACGGCGCCGATCCAAATCAGGTGGCGAAATCGCAAACCCCGCTGCACGTGGCTGCCGAGAAAGGCTGTCTTCATTGCGTGGTCCATCTTGTGGATGCGGGAGCAGACGTCAACGCGCTGACGTCGAATGGAAACCCACCCATACATTTGGCCAAGCTTAGCGGTCACGAAGACGTCGTGGCTTACTTGCGCGCTCACGGCGCGGGACAACCGCCCATCGCGCCTATTTCGGCGCGACTTGCATCGGCAAACGCCGAATCGGGCAAAAGAATTTTCGACGAAACGTGCGGGGCCTGTCATCTTTCAGCGCCGGATCGCAAGATTCCCAAACGCGTCAATCTCTGGGGCGTGGTAGGGAGACCGAAAGCAGCACAAAGCGACGTCCCGTATTCGTCGGCTCTAAGGGAAGCTGGCGGCACATGGACTTTTGAAGATCTCAATTCCTTTATCTCAAACCCGGCATTCGCATTGCCTGGAACAGACATGATTTTCCCGGGCCTGCGAGACGAGAACCAGCGAGCAAACCTGATCGCTTACCTACGGAGCTTGAGCGACAGGCCGTTGCCGCTTCCCGAGAATTGATTGCTCCTGCGAATATGCGGCGCGACTGCGCTTCGGGGAGGCCCGCGCCCTCCTGGCTGAAGAAGACCGGCCGATTGTCGTCGTCGCAGAGCTGGTCGGTATCCAACGTTGGCAAATTTCAGGCGTCAATTCAAAGCGTTGAAGGGGCCTCCGCGCGAATGCCGCAGCAGATTTGCCGTCTGAGATTTTTGATCCCGGAACCATTCCAATCTTGTCCCGTTCAGCCAACGGGCGAAAAGACGGGAGAGATAAGATGGCTGTGAGATGTCGGATTTCCATCGACGATGAGAGGGATGTCGACGAGCTCGCCTTCCAGGAATTGCCGCGGGTTGGCGAAAGCGTGTCGATACCGGTCGAAGGGTCGAGCAGGGACCTTCGTGTGCTTCGTGTCGTGCATGTGCCCGGCAGCGAGCAAGGCGCAACGACGATGCTGGAGCTGACCAGCAGGATTCTTTAGCGCTGCCCCCTCGGAATCACTCGCCCAGCACAACCCCGGAAGCGACAATCTGGGCCGTCCGTTCGGTGAGCTTCTGGCGCTTTACCAGCGTGGGCTTTTCGTAAGGCTTTTTCATCCTACCGTTCCAAATCGGCGCGCAGACAGGACGATGAACGCGCTCGCCTCAGTTGCGTTCCGCAATAAGGGGCCGCTAAAAAGCCGCAAAAAATGGAAGGCGGGAGGTCTCAGGCCCTGGCGAGCAGCGCCTCGACCTCCTGCGATGTCGGCATGGAAGGCGCAGTGCCGGGGCGGGTCACCGAGATGCCGGCGACCGCGCAGGCAAAGCGCACGGCCTCCAGCGGCTCGACGCCTTTTGCCAGGGCGGCCGCGAGACCGCCGTTGAACGCGTCACCCGCTCCCGTCGTCTCGATCACCGGACCGGCATTGACCGCGTCGACATGCTCCGAACGGTTCTTGGTGTGGAGCAAAGCGCCCTTCTCGCCGAGCGTCACGATGACTGCGCCGACACCCTTGGCCAGCAGCGCGTCGGCGGCGCGGCGGGCGTCGTCGATCGAGGAAACCTTGATGCCGGTCAGCCCTTCGGCCTCCGTCTCGTTGGGTGTGACATAGTCGCAGAGCGCGTAGACGCGGTCGGGCAGGCTGGCGGCGGGGGCGGGGTTGAGGATGGTCGTCACCCCTGCCCCGCGCGCGATCTCGAGCGCCTTCAATGCTGCGCCGATCGGCTGTTCAAGCTGGGTAACGAAGACGCCGGCGGACCGGATCAGGTCGGCATGCGCCTCGATGTCGGCGGGCGAGATCAGCATCGCCGCGCCCGGGCTGACGATGATGGCGTTGTTGCCGCTGCCTTCCTCGACAAAGATGTAGGCCGCGCCCGTATAGCTGTCCGGCGTGTCGATGACGGCGCTTTTCACACCTGCGTCCTTCCAGGTCTGCTTCGCCATGTCGGCAAAGGCATCGACTCCGAGCCTGGTCAGGAAGGTGATGTCGGCGCCGAGCTTGCCTGCCGCCACTGCCTGGTTCGAGCCCTTGCCGCCCGGGCCGAGCTTGAAGGAATTGCCGAGGATCGTTTCGCCCAGACGCGGCTGGCGGTCGGCGCGATAGGCTGTGTCGGCGACGAACACGCCCAGGATCACAACAGGCTTCATGATGACGGGCTCGCCTGTGGCCATGTCCTTACTCCGCCTCCGGCGGCACGACGCCCTTGCGGAAGGCAAAGCAGCCATAGAAGCGGCGCTCGCCGGTCTGGATCACGCAATAGGCTTTCTTGGAACGCTCGTAGAAGGCGTAGCGCTCGATCGAGATCATCGGCCAGGGCTTGCCCTCGGCGGCGTCGATCTCCTTCTGCACCTCCCTCTGCACCGGCGGGATTTCGTTTGGTTTGCCGACGATCTCCATGCGCGCTGCCGCATCGTCGACGAAAGTATCCAGCGGATAGAGCGACAGCACCGCCTTCACCACCTCCGCCGCCGTCGCGTCGATACGCAACAGCTTGCCGAGCACCGTCTGCCTGGCCACGGAATCGGACGGGAAATTGGTGTCGGCGATGATCAGGTCGTCGCCATGGCCCATCGCCCGCAGCGCCTGGAGCACATCGGCATTGAGCAGCGGGTTGATCGCTTTGAGCATGGTTTCCTCTTGAAGGGTTGTGTGCGGTTAGAGACGCTTGCCGGTTGCGGCGTCGAAGAGGTGGACCTGGTCGAGACGCGGCTTGAGCTTGAGCGTGTCGCCCGGCTTGAAGTCGTGTCGCTCGCGGAATAGCGCCACCATCTCCCCCTCGCCGAACCGTAGGAACACCAACGTCTCCGAGCCTGTCGGCTCGACCACCGAAATCGTGGATGCGACGCCGTCAGGATGGATTTCCAGGTGCTCGGGGCGCACGCCATAGACCACGGCTCGGCCGTCTGCCGCGGCGATATTGGTCGGCATCGGAAACGCCGAGCCTGCAATGTCGACCACGGGCTTCTCGCCCTTTTTCATGGTGCCCTTGAGTAGGTTCATCGCCGGCGAGCCGATAAAGCCCGCGACGAACAGGTTGGCCGGCCGGTCGAACAGCTCCAGCGGCGCGCCGACCTGCTCGATGCGGCCGTCGCGCATCACGACGATCTTGTCGGCCATGGTCATGGCCTCGATCTGGTCGTGGGTGACGTAGATGGTGGTCGTCTTCAGCCGCTGGTGCAACTCCTTGATTTCGGTGCGCATCTGCACGCGCAGCTTGGCGTCAAGGTTGGAAAGCGGCTCGTCGAACAGGAACACCTGCGGATTGCGCACGATGGCGCGGCCCATGGCGACGCGCTGGCGCTGGCCGCCCGAAAGCTGGCGCGGATAGCGCTTGAGATAAGGCGCAAGGTCGAGGATATCGGCGGCGCGCTTGACCCGTTCGGCGACGATGGCCGGATCGGTGCCGCGCAGCTTCAGCGCGAAAGCCATGTTCTGCTCCACCGTCTTGTGCGGATAGAGCGCGTAGTTCTGGAACACCATGGCGATGTCGCGCTTCGCCGGCGGCAGGTTGTTGACGACGCGGTCGCCGATAGAGATCGTGCCCCCGGAAACGGTCTCCAGCCCGGCCACCATCCTCAAGAGCGTGGACTTGCCGCACCCCGACGGACCGACCAGCACGACGAACTGCCCATCGGCAATATCGACGCTGACTTCATGCAGGACCTTGACGGTTCCGAACGCCTTGGCCACACTGCTGATCGCGACTTGAGCCATCGTCTCCCCTTTATCGTTTGCGGTGAAGCTAGCCATTGCGAACGGCAACGGCAAGTCGGTATCTTATAGATAAAAAGCCAATCTTGTTGACAAGGTAATCGATTACGCGAATAGTGGCGAGTGCCAATCCGAGAGCAGGCCTGTTATCCTGAAATCGGAGATCCGGCGACGCAGGGTGGGGTCCCACGTCCGGTATGATCGAGGAGAACCGAGAGGCGTTTCGACGTCTGAGAGATTGGCACTTCAATTCAAGCGTTGTTGTTCTGGGAGGAACCTGTAGATGAGAGTCGATCTGTATGAAAAACTGATGCGCGCCGGCGCCAGCCGCCGCGATGTGCTGAAGGGTGCGGCCAGCATGGCCGCAATCGCCGCCGCCTCCGGCGCCGGGCTCGGAGCACTGACGAAGCCTGCGGCCGCCGACGACAGTCTGCGCGCGAAAATCCTGCAGATCCCGGGCGTCGGCAAAGGCCAGCCGACGGATGCCGACTTCCAGAAGGTCGGCGAGCTCTGCCTCGAAGCGACCAAGGCCAATGTCAAGGAAGGCGAGTTTGCCGGTGTCGAGCTCACCTTTATGGGCCTCAACAACCAGAACCTCCACAACGTGCTGTTCCGCGGCTTCCTGAAGCCGTGGGAGGCCTATACGGGCGCCAAGATCAGCTGGATCGACCTTGCTCAGGCCGACTACAACGCCCGTCTGCAGCAGTCCATCGCAACCAAGACCGTCGACTTCGACATCATCGAGATGGGCGCGCCTTTCGAAGGCGATGTCTGCGGCAAGGGCCTTACCTCCGAGATGCCCGATTGGGTCAAGAAGCAGATCGATTTCGACGACCTCGTCAACTACCTGAAGCCGCCGGTCGGCACCTGGGACGGCAAACAGTATCGCGTGACGATCGACGGCGACGCGCACAATTTCAACTACCGCACCGACGTGTTCGCGGATGCCGATCTCGCCAAAGCCTGGAAGGAAAGCGGCGCCACGACCGAATGGGGCGTGCCGAAGACCTGGCAGGAAGTGCAGGCCGTCACCAAATTCCTCAAGGGCAAGCAGTTCAAGGGCCAGGACATCTATGGCTATCTGGACGCGCCCAAGCCCTGGGGTGGCTTCGGCTTCTATTTCCTCGGCAGCCGCGCCACAGCTTACGCCAAGCACCCCGACGACAAGGCCTGGCTGTTCGACGCCGACACGATGAAGCCGCGCATCAACAACCCGGCCTGGGTGCGCGCCATCCAGGACGTGATCGACGCCCTGCCGTCCGAACCCGCCGACCAGATCAATGCCGATCCGAACACCACTGCCTTCCAGCAGTTCCTGGCCGGCACCGGCTCGATGATCCCCTGGTGGGGCGACGTCGGCTCGAATGTGAAGACCAATGACTCGTCGGTCATCGGCGATGTCACCGGCTTCTCGATCCTGCCCGGCTCCGACGACGTCTACAATTCCAAGACCGGCAAATGGGAAAAGCTCGCCAGCGGGCCGAACTATGCGCCGAACTGCGCCTATCTCGGCTGGGGCGTCTATGTCATGGCTCGCGTCGATTCCGACGAGAAGAAGAAGAAGGCCGCATGGTCGGCCGCCGCCCATCTCGGCGGCAAGGACCTGTCGATCTGGACGGCGATGTATCCGTCGGGCTTCCAGCCCTACCGCAACTCCCATTTCAACGTTCCCGAATGGGTGGCCGCCGGCTATGACGAGGCCTTCATCACCTCCTACCTGAAATCGGAAGGCGATTCCTACAACCATCCGAACGCTGCGATCGAGCCGCGCATCCCCGGCATCTTCCAGTACTACTCCGCCGCCGAGGACATCCTGGCCAACACCTTTGCCGGCAAGATGAAGGCGCAGGAAGGCGCCGACGCCATCGCCGCGGCCTGGGAAAAGCTGACCGACCAGATCGGCCGCGAGAACCAGATCAAGCTCTACAAAGCCTCGCTCGGCATGTAGGCTGGCTTATGAGACGTCGCGGCCCGGTGGCACATCGTCACCGGGCCGCATTTTTACCGGCTCGGCCGGTTTGATACGTTTACAATTCCTGGAAAAGTGTGAGCGGTTTTCCGTTCGGAATTGCGTAAAAACAAAGAGATGGAGCGGTTCGCCGTTTCCGTGAAACGGTGAACCGCTCTAGAAGGCGAGAGGCGTGGCTGAGCAGACTTCGACCGTGAATGCGTGGCCGGCACATCCGGCCGACCTGATCCCGGCAGGCCGCAAGCGCCTCGGCTGGGGCCTGCTGGCCATTGCAACCCTTGGCCTGCTGGCGATCATCGTCGTGCAGATCCTCTACAAGACCGAGATGTCCACGGTCGGTTTCGACACATGGCGCCCTGTGGTCTACGCCTACATCTTGTGGGGCGCAGCGCTTGGCGCCTGGCAGGTGCTGACGCGCGGCGAGGACGGGCAGCGCGCGCTGTTCCTTTTGCCGGCCCTGCTCTTCACCATCGCCATGGTGATCTTCCCGACGCTGTTCGGCTTCTACATCGCGCTGACCGACTGGAATCTCAGCTCTTTCAGCGGACGCAGGTTCAATGGCCTCGACAATTTCTGGCAGATGCTGGCCGACCCCTATTACCGCAACGCGCTGTTGAACATGGTGCTCTATGTGCTTGCGGTGCTGGTCGAATATGTCATCGCCTTCGGCCTGGCGCTCCTGCTCAATGCGCAGATCCGGGCCCGCAAATTCTTCCGCGTCGTCTTCCTGCTGCCGCTGATGCTGTCGCCGGTCGCGGTATCCTGGATGGTCGGCAAGTCGCTGATGGAGTACCGGTTCGGACCGGCGGCGACGCTGGCGCGTCATCTTGGCTGGAACAATCCCGCCTTCTTCTCCGATCCGATCACTGCCCGCATCTCGATCATGATGCTCGACGCCTGGACCTTCATCCCGTTCATGATGATCATGCTGCTGGCCGGCCTGCAGGCGATGTCGCGCGAGGTGCTGGAAGCCGCCCGCGTCGATGGCGCGACCGCATGGCAGACATTCTGGCAGGTGACCTTTCCGCTGATGCTGCCGGTATCGGTGACAGCCGTGATCCTGCGCATCATCTTCAAGCTGAAGCTTGCCGACATCATCATCACCCTGACCTCCGGCGGACCCGGCGGCGCCACCGATTCCGTGTCGAGCTTCATCTATCGCGAATACCGCGACCGCTCGAATGTCGGCTACGGCACCATGCTGGCCATGGCCTATCTGGTCATCATCATCGTGTTCGTGACCTGGCTCCTGAAATTCGCCAGTCGCTTCGTGCGCAACGTCAACTGAGCGGCATCATGAGCGTCCAGACCACCGACTACACCGTTTCCGAAATCCGCTCGCCGGCGGCCTTCATCGCCAGCCGCGTCTTCATCTATGGCGCGCTTATCTTCTGGGCTTTCGTCTGCCTGTTCCCGATCTATTGGACGATCACCACCTCGTTCAAATCGGCGGTCGACGTCACGCAAGGCCATCTCATTCCCTTCGTCGACTTCACGCCTGACTGGAAGGGCTGGCGCTCGCTCGGCCTGTCGCCGGATTCGATCTCCCAGACTTCGACCGTGCGCGACGAATTCCTCAAACGCTTCATGAATTCGGTCATCACCTCGGTCGGCGCATCGAGCCTCGCCATCATCATCGGCAGCCTCGCCGCCTACGGCCTTGTCCGCTACCGGTACAAGTTCGCCTGGTTCAAGAACGAGGACATCTCCTTCTTCTTCCTGTCGCAGTTGATCCTGCCGCCGGTCGTTCTGGCGCTCCCCTTCCTGGTGCTCTACCGCGAAGTGGCCCTCCTCGATACCCGCATCGGGCTCGTGCTCCTCTACACGCTGATGGTGCTGCCGATCGTCATCTGGATCATGCGCGACCAGTTCAACTCGATACCCGTTGAATTGGAGGAGGCAGCCCTTGTCGACGGGCTGTCGATCTGGGGCGCCTTTTTCCGCATCGTCATGCCGATCGCGCTGCCCGGCATGGTCGCCGCCTTCATCCTGGCGATGGTGCTGTGCTGGAACGAGTATTTCTTCGCCGCGCTTTTGACATCGACCGATGCCAAGACCATCCCCGTCATGGTGGCGAGCCAGACCGGCTCGCAAGGCATCAACTGGTGGTCGATGGCGGCCTTGGCCACCGCCGCGATCGCGCCGCTGGCCATCATCGGCATCGCGCTCGAGCGTTATCTGATCATGGGCATGACGGCCGGCTCAGTGAAGTAGGATGACTTCCCCTTCCCCCCTTGTGGGGAAGGTGGCCGCGAAGCGGCCGGATGAGGGGTGTTCCAGGGAAAGCCGACGTCTCACTCCGCTGGAACACCCCTCATCCGTCCCGGCGCTGCGCCGATCCAGCTTCACCCACAAGGAGAAGGAAGAACCGCGCCTATCGCACCAGAATCGACCGCAAATGGTCGAGGATCATCGCGACCCCGATCTTGCCGAGACCCGCCGAGGCTTCCGCCGCACTTTTCGTGTACCAGCCGGTGTTGTCGGCCAAATGCTTCTCGTCCACCGCTTCCGGGCATAGCGCCAGCATCAGCGAGGTTTCGCCGATGCCAGCATGGTCGAACGGATATTTGCCGTTCATCGCGGCCGGCATCAGCGGGTGCACCTGGACCCAGTTGAAGACATTCTCACCCTGCGCATGGCCGGCATAGTAATCGGCCATCGCGTTCGAGCCCCACCAGCCCTCGCCGCGCTCCTTTTCGAGGAAGCGGAAGATTGCCTGCCGGCCGGCGGTCTTGAAGGCGAGATCGGTCGGCATGCCGGCCGCGAAATTCTCGGTCTGATGATGAATGATGGCGTGAATGTTGCGGAAGCCGATGCGCAGCAGCCCATAGAACAATTCCTCCGCGAATGGCGAAAGCGCCGGGCCGCCGACCTGCACCGAGCCGCTGCCTTCCGGCGCAGCGACGGCGTAGCTTGCCGCGCCGTAGTAGAAGGGCGGCAGGATGACGAGGTCCCTCTCCTTCTCGATCAGTTCCACCGTCTTGATGACGGCCAGCGTGTCCATGCCGACCGCCATGTGCTCGCCGTGATATTCGAGCACGCCGAGCGGCAGCACCACCGGCCAGTTCTCCTCGATTGCCTTGCGTATCTGGTGCGGCAGCATCAGCTCGTAGCGCATCCCCTACTCCATATTGGTATGCCTGGCGCGCATCGCTTCCGGCGTCGCGTTGGTCAGGCGTTTAAGCTTCAGCACCATGATTTCGAACAGAAGAAACAGCGCGCCTTCGAACAGCGAGCCCATCGGCAGCACCGAGCTTCTTGCCTCGCCCTGGTCGCTGGCCATCGTCTGCGCCGGGATGACGAGCGTGAAGTCGGCGAGTTTGGCGGCGCTTCTTTCCGGTTCTGCCGTCAAAAGCAGCACCTTCGCGCCGGCCTCGCGGGCAACCCGCATCAAGGTCAGCACCGTGGCGGTCTCGCCGGGACCTGAGCTCGCCAGGAAGACGTCGCCCTGCCCGAGCGGCGGCGTGGTCATGTCGCCGACGACCGAGACCGGCAGGCCGAGATGGTAGAGCCGCATGGCGAAGCCCTTGACCTGCAGCGCCTCGCGGCCGCAGCCATAGACAGCGATCCTGCCGGCGCCGGCAAGCATTTCGCAGGCGGCGTCGATGCGAGCTTCGTCCGTGCGCGCCAGCACCGCGCCAAGCTCGTCCAGCGCGGTCGCGAACATCCCTGATGCGGCTTTGGTCATGACGGCTCACCTTGCCTGCCGGGGCGTCGCTTGCCTCTACGGAATTGCGGCGCGACCACGAAAGGCTTGTTTTTGTTCATGCTACCATTGCGAAAATCGCTGTCCAACGAGTCTCGGCACTTTTGCTGGGCCACGAGCGTGATAGTGTCATGTCAGACAAATCACTCCGGGACATCGTCAGACATGAAGACACGGCACTTCGACCGCATCGGCAATGGCGGCATCACCTTCACCGAGCTCGGCTTCGGCACCGCGCCGCTCGGCAATCTCTATCGCGCCATCTCCGACGAGGACGCCAATGCCACGTTAGAGGCGGCATGGGCGACCGGCTGCCGCTACTTTGATACGGCACCTCTTTACGGCCTCGGCCTGTCGGAAACCCGCCTCAACCCGTTTCTGCGCGGCAGGAAGCGCGACGACTATGTGCTGTCGAGCAAGGTCGGGCGCATCATGCGGGTCTCTGCACCGGACCAGCGCACCGGCATCGGCAAGTTCTTCGAGACGCCGTCGCGCCGGGAAGTCTACGACTACTCCTATGACGGCGTCATGCGCTCCTTCGAGGCCTCGCTGGAACGCCTCGGGGTCGACCGTGTCGACATCCTCTTCGTCCACGACGTCGACATCTTTACCCACGGCAGCAAGGAAGCCTCCGATGCCCGCATCGAGGAGTTCATGTCGTCTGGCTATTACGGGCTGCTTTCGCTGCGCGACCAGGGCGTCATCAAGGCCTTTGGCGGCGGCATCAACGAGTGGCAGGTGGCACAGACCCTCGCCGAACGCGGCGATTTCGACCTGTTTCTGCTCGCCGGCCGCTACACGCTGCTCGAGCAGGAGGCGCTTGCCACCTTCCTGCCGCTTTGCCAGAAGCGCGGCATCGGCATCGTGCTGGGCGGCCCCTACAATTCCGGCGTGCTGGCGACCGGCCCGAAGCCCGGAGCCTTCTACAATTACAGCGAGGCGCCGAAGGAGATCCTGGATCGCGTGGCGCGCATCGAAGCCGTCTGCAAGCGCCACAATGTGCGCCTGATCGAGGCGGCGCTGCAGTTCCCGCTGCAGCATCCTTCGGTAGTGTCGGTGATCCCTGGCGGCCAGCGGCCGGCCGAAGTTGAAAGCAACCGCGCCCTGCTCGACACCAAAATACCTGCGGCGCTGTGGGCGGATTTGAAACAGGAAGGCCTGATGCGCGCCGACGCGCCAACGGCCTGAAACGGCCTGCGAACAGCCATAAAAAAGAAAAGCCGGGCTTGCCCGGCTTTTCTGTTCTTAAAAGAAAAAGGTCTTAGTTGACCGCGTCCTTGAGGCCCTTGCCGGCCGAGAACTTCGGCACGGTGCGCGCCGGAATCTTCACTTCCGCGCCGGTCTGCGGGTTGCGGCCGGTCGAAGCAGCGCGTTTTGACACGGTGAAATTTCCGAAGCCGACAAGCCGGACATCGCCGCCCTTCTTCAGTTCGCCAGTGATCACGGAGAACACCGCATCGACAGCGGACTGCGCATCAGCCTTCGAAATGCTTGCGGAGTCGGCGACGGCGGACACCAGTTCGTTCTTGTTCATAAAAATTCCCTTCCATGAGAAAACCGGAACTACGACTCATCCGGCAGGAGACGGACTTTAGAAAGAAGCGCTCCGGAACCCAAGCCGAAAACCGCGGAATTCCGGGCTTTTTTCCACTTTTTCGTGGCTTTTCACACGAAAAAAGCCGGGCTTGAAAGCCCGGCTCTCTCTTTGTGCGCTGCAATATCAAAAAATGCTAATGAGCAAGCGACTTTCCAGCATCGTCGCCGCTGTCGACCGGAGCCGGCGCATTGACCGGTTCGACCCACTCGATCGGCTCCGGCATCCTGGTCAGCGCGTGCGCGAGCACCTCGCCGACCCGCGAGACCGGGACGATCTCCATGCCGTTCTTCACATTGTCCGGAATCTCCGCCAAATCCTTGACGTTCTCTTCCGGGATCAGCACCTTCTTGATGCCGCCGCGCAGCGCCGCGAGCAGCTTCTCCTTCAGGCCGCCAATCGGCAGAATACGGCCGCGCAGCGTGATTTCGCCGGTCATCGCCACATCGGCGCGGACCGGAATACCCGTCAGCACCGACACGATGGCCGTGGCCATGGCCGCACCGGCAGACGGGCCGTCCTTCGGCGTGGCACCCTCCGGCAAATGCACGTGGATGTCGCGCTTGTCGAACAGCGGCGGCTCGATGCCGAAATCGATGGCGCGCGAGCGGACGTAGGACGCCGCCGCCGAGATCGATTCCTTCATCACGTCGCGCAAATTGCCGGTCACCGTCATGCGGCCCTTGCCGGGCATCATGACGCCTTCGACCGTCAGCAACTCGCCGCCGACTTCCGTCCAGGCAAGACCCGTGACCACGCCGACCTGATCGTCGGCCTCGATCTGGCCGAAGCGGAAGCGCGGCACGCCGAGATAATCGGCGAGGTTGTCCGCCGTGATCTTCACCGTCTTCTTCTTCGTCCGCAGGATCTCGGTCACCGCCTTACGGCCGAGCTTCATCAGCTCGCGCTCCAGGCTGCGCACACCGGCTTCCCGCGTGTAGGTCTGGATGATGCCGCGGATCGCGTCCTCGCCGACCGAGAATTCGTTCGGCTGCAGGGCATGGTCGCGGATCACCTTGGGCATCAGGTGACGCTTGGCGATCTCGATCTTCTCGTCCTCGGTGTAACCGGCGATACGGATGATCTCCATGCGGTCCATCAGAGGCGCAGGGATGTTCAGCGTGTTCGCGGTCGTCACGAACATCACGCTCGACAGGTCGTATTCGACCTCGAGGTAATGGTCCATGAACGTCGAGTTCTGTTCCGGATCGAGCACTTCGAGCAGGGCCGAGGACGGATCGCCGCGGAAGTCCTGGCCCATCTTGTCGATCTCATCGAGCAGGAAGAGCGGGTTGGACTTCTTGGCCTTCTTCATCGACTGGATGACCTTTCCGGGCATCGAGCCGATATAGGTCCGCCTGTGGCCACGGATCTCGGCCTCGTCGCGCACGCCGCCGAGCGCCATGCGGATGAACTCGCGGCCGGTGGCCTTGGCGATCGACTTGCCAAGCGAGGTCTTGCCGACGCCGGGCGGGCCGACGAGGCACAGGATCGGCCCCTTCAGCTTCTTCTGGCGGCTCTGCACGGCGAGATACTCGACGATGCGTTCCTTGACCTTGTCGAGGCCGAAGTGATCGGCATCGAGCACGTCTTGCGCAAAGCCGAGGTCCTGCTTGACCTTGGAGTTCTTGCCCCACGGGATCGACAAGAGCCAATCGAGATAGTTGCGCACGACCGTCGATTCAGCCGACATCGGCGACATCGAGCGCAGCTTCTTCAACTCGGCCTCCGCCTTTTCGCGGGCCTCCTTGGAGAGCTTGGTCTTCTTGATGCGCGCCTCGATCTCGGCGGCCTCGTCGCGGCCATCCTCGCCCTCGCCGAGCTCCTTCTGGATCGCCTTCATCTGCTCGTTGAGGTAGTACTCGCGCTGCGTCTTCTCCATCTGGCGCTTGACGCGCGAACGGATGCGCTTTTCCACCTGGAGCACGGAGATTTCGGCTTCCATGAAGCCCATCGCCTTCTCCAGACGCTCTTTGACGGAAAGCGTTGCAAGCATCTCCTGCTTCTCGGGGATCTTGATGGCGAGATGCGATGCAACCGTATCGGCGAGCTTGGAATAGTCGTCGATCTGGCTGGCGGCACCCACCACTTCGGGCGAGATCTTCTTGTTCAGCTTGACGTAATTCTCGAAGTCGGTGACGACCGAGCGGGCAAGCGCCTCGATTTCGACCTCTTCCTCTTCCGGCTCGGCGAGCGCCGTGGCGCGGGCCTCATGGAAATCGGCACGGTCGGTGAACGAGACGATCTTGGCGCGCGAGGCGCCCTCGACCAGCACCTTCACGGTGCCGTCGGGAAGCTTCAAAAGCTGCAGCACATTGGCGAGCGTGCCGATGTCGAAAATCGCACCGGGCTCAGGATCGTCGTCGGCTGCATTCATCTGGGTGGCAAGCAGGATCTGTTTTTCCTGACCCATCACCTCTTCCAGCGCCTTGATCGACTTTTCACGCCCCACGAAGAGCGGAACGATCATATGCGGGAACACGACGATATCGCGCAGTGGGAGGACTGCGAAAACGCCGTCGCCGGAAGCCTTGGATATCTTGGCCATTGTCCAACCTTTCATGTCGCGGCCGCTTATTTTAGCCAACCGCGAATCTCATATTAACGACCGAGCGTCGTTCCGCCTACCACCGTTTGTGACGGGAATTTTACAGCACAGAATTCGGCGCCTCGGCCTTCTGCTGTTAGGTGGATGTAACCGAGGCAAAGATCAAGGGTTAACACGGTCGTTCGAGCCCTTCCACTGCTCGCCTCCCCGCCCTTGACAGCAAAACGGCGCCACGCGGGCGCCGTTCCATGAAAATTGTCGGGCGCAGTGCCATTTCAGGCGCTGACATTGCCCTTCTTTTCCTTCTGCTCGGAGTAGATGTAGAGCGGCCGGGCGTTGCCGGACACCACCTCTTCCGAAATCACCACCTCGCGCACACCTTCAAGCGCCGGCAGCTCGAACATGGTGTCGAGCAGGATCGCTTCCATGATGGAGCGCAGGCCGCGCGCGCCTGTCTTGCGCTCGATCGCGCGCTTGGCGATCGCCGACAGCGCGTTCTCGTGGAACGTCAGGTCGACATTCTCCATCTCGAACAGCCGCTGATATTGCTTGACCAGCGCATTCTTCGGTTCGGTCAGGATCTGGATCAGCGCCGGCTCGTCGAGGTCTTCCAGCGTCGCCAGGACCGGCAGACGGCCCACGAATTCCGGGATCAGGCCGAATTTCAGGAGATCCTCCGGCTCGACCTGGCGGAACAGGTCGCCGGTGCGCCGATCCTCGGGCGAAGCCACGGTGGCGCCGAAGCCGATCGAGGTCTTGCGGCCGCGATCCGAGATGATCTTGTCCAGCCCCGCGAAGGCGCCGCCGCAGATGAACAGGATGTTGGCGGTGTCGACCTGCAGGAATTCCTGCTGCGGATGCTTGCGGCCGCCCTGCGGCGGCACGGAGGCGACCGTGCCCTCCATGATCTTCAGGAGCGCCTGCTGCACGCCCTCGCCCGACACGTCGCGGGTGATCGAGGGATTATCCGACTTGCGCGAGATCTTGTCGATTTCGTCGATATAGACGATGCCGCGCTGCGCCCGCTCGACATTGTAGTCGGCCGACTGCAACAGCTTCAGGATGATGTTCTCGACGTCCTCGCCGACATAGCCGGCCTCGGTCAGCGTCGTGGCGTCGGCCATGGTGAACGGCACGTCGATGATGCGAGCGAGCGTCTGCGCGAGAAGCGTCTTGCCGCAGCCGGTCGGGCCGATCAGAAGGATATTGGACTTGGCCAGCTCGACGTCGTTGTTCTTGCCGGCATGCGCCAGGCGCTTGTAGTGGTTGTGAACCGCCACCGACAGCACGCGCTTGGCGTAGGGTTGGCCGATGACGTAGTCGTCGAGGACCTTGAGGATTTCCTGCGGTGTCGGCACACCTTCGCGCGACTTCACCATCGAGGTCTTGTTCTCCTCGCGGATGATGTCCATGCACAGCTCGACGCATTCGTCGCAGATGAAAACCGTCGGCCCGGCGATCAGCTTGCGGACCTCGTGCTGGCTCTTGCCGCAAAACGAGCAGTAGAGGGTGTTCTTTGAATCACCGCCGCCGTTGCTGACCTTGCTCATTTTTCTGTCCTTTCACCGACGCCCGCCGACCGTCTGGCTTTGAGTGACGTCTTCACCAATCTATCGCGGGAATCCGCCACCGCCAGTGTCCCGGCTCACACAGCGCATTCCGTACGAAACACAAATCAGAAAACGCGGCAATGATTCGCAGCAACCCCACGCAAAGCTAAGCCGTCGAAAATCAACATAGCCTTAACGTAGGCAATCCCAACGCCTGAGGGAACAGCCAAATGTGGCCGAAATGCCGCAAGACGCGCCAAAACCGCGTTATGCTGCCATTTGCCGTCGAGGTCAGGCTGAAGCGGTGGCTGTCTCGACCGCCTCGCGGCTGGAAATGACCTTGTCGATCAGGCCGAAGTCCCTGGCCTCGTCCGCGGTCATGAAATGGTCGCGGTCGAGCGTCTTCTCGATCTCGTCATAGCTCTTGCCGGTATGCTTGACATAGACCTCGTTCAAGCGGCGCTTCAGCTTGATGATGTCCTGCGCATGACGTTCGATGTCCGAAGCTTGGCCCTGGAAGCCGCCGGACGGCTGATGGACCATGATGCGGGCGTTCGGCGTGGCAAAACGCATGTCCTTGTGGCCGGCGGTCAGAAGCAGCGAACCCATCGAAGCAGCCTGGCCGATGCAGAGCGTCGACACCGCCGGCTTGATGAACTGCATCGTGTCGTAGATCGCCATGCCCGAGGTGACGACGCCGCCCGGCGAATTGATATAGAGGTTGATTTCCTTCTTGGGGTTCTCCGCCTCGAGAAACAAAAGCTGTGCACAAACCAACGTCGCCATCCCGTCCTCGACCGGACCGGTGATGAAGATGATGCGTTCCTTCAAGAGGCGCGAGAAAATGTCATAGGCACGCTCGCCGCGGTTGGTCTGCTCGACCACCATCGGAACGAGGTTCATGTAGGTTTCAACGGGGTTCTTCATGGACTACCCTTGTAGGAGATGGATTCCGGCACCTTGATATATCAGCAATCGCGCGGAATCGTTCTGGATTGGTTACGACCTAAATAGGATGCCGGCTCACCCTAGCGCAAGGCCGCCTCTCCTAGCCATCTGGTTAAGCCGAATCAAGCGCGGTAGGCCCGCGGAGCACGGCGCGCTCTGGCCTAATGAGACGGGCCCAGTCCCGGCCGGCCCCGTAAGGCGCTCGCAAGGTAGCAATTCCTTAACCACGACGCTTAACGAAAAGCCTTGAAATCGCTGTCCGCCCGCGGAGCTTCCGTTACAGTCCTGCATTGTGAAGACATCCTTTTTCAACGGGGGAATGTCATGATCCGCAAAAGCTCCGCATCGCTGGCGGCAGTCGCGATGCTTGCCAGCGTCTGTGAAACCGCCGCAGGCGGCCGCGCGCTCGAATGCTACGAGCCGATCCACAGGCCGGCACTTTACGATACCCTCTACGAGGACGTGATGCTGAACCCTGGCGGACAGGTGGTCGACTACGACGCGCCGATTTACGGCACCTATCAAGGCGTGGAGCAGATCGCGCCGCCGCGCGTCACCTACGAGACCGCGCCGGCGGTCACACGCACGGTCTACCACACTGTCAAGGTCGACGATGGCGGCTATGCCTGGGAATGGCGCGTCATCCATGGCCGCAAGGTGCTGTGCAAGGTATGGCGAAAGGCCCGCTATGCGCGCGTCGCCGAGACGGTCGTGGTCCAGCCGGAGCGCGTCCGGCGCGTCGTTCAGCCGGCGGAATATGAAGCGGTTGCCCACGAAGTGCTGGTGCGGCCGCAACAAGTCCGCATCCGGGAAATCCCGCCGTCTTACGGGACGGTAGCGCGTAGGGTGGTGGTGCGGGAAGGTTCGACCAGCTGGCGGCGCGTGCACATTCCGCGGCATTGCCAGGATTAGCCGGTACTTCGCCTACGGGTTGCAGCCGGCCGGGCGGTGGTGTCGCGCGCCGGCCGGAGCTGTCCCCGGGTCAGGCGAGGTCGATGTCGAGGATCGCCATTGAGAAATTGTAGTCGCCGTCGTCCTCGTCCTTGAAGACGATGCCGAGGAATTCGTCGCCGACATAGACTTCGGCCGAGTCTTCCTTGCGCGGACGCGCCTTCACCTGCAGCTTGGGATTCTGGAAGACGCGCTTGAAATAGGCGTCCAGCTTTCTGATTTCGTCAGGCTTCAAAAGACTTCTCCGAAATGTCGGCTTAATTCATGGGAACGCGCTTCTGACACGCCGACGATGGCGATGTAAAGGCAAGCCGACAGGATAACACGTGACAACCGGCACTTGAAAACCGTAGCCGGATTCCGGTCACCAGGCGGGCTGACAGTCTCAGATGTCGAAGCTGACCACGTGGTCCATGCTCTGCGACGGCAGGAGCTGGTCCATCTGTCGCGAGGGCTGGTCGCAGCCGGTTTCCCCCACGACCCGCGCCGGCACGCCGGCGACCGTCTTGTTGTGCGGCACGGGCGACAGCACCACCGAACCGGCGGCAATCTTCGAGCAATGACCGACCTCGATATTGCCGAGAATCTTGGCGCCGGCGCCGATCAGCACGCCGCGGCGGATCTTCGGATGACGGTCGCCATTGGCCTTGCCGGTGCCGCCCAGCGTCACGCCGTGCAGGATCGACACGTCATCCTCGATGACCGCCGTCTCGCCGACGACCAGCCCGGTGGCGTGATCGATAAAGATACCCTTGCCGATGCGAGCGGCCGGGTTGATATCGGTCTGGAACACCGACGACGACCTGCTCTGCAGGTAGAGCGCAAAGTCCCGGCGGCCATGGTTCCACAGCCAGTGCGCCAGACGATGCGTCTGGATGGCGTGAAAACCTTTGAAATAGAGCACCGGCATGATGAAACGGTCGCAGGCCGGGTCGCGATCGTAATAGGCCTGGATGTCGACGCGCACCGTCGTGCTCCAGTCAGGATCGTCGTCCAGCATGGCTTTGAAGGTCTGGCGGATGAGATCAGAGCCGATATCCTGGTGATCAAGGCGCTCGGCAAGCCGGTGGATCACCGCTTCTTCCAGGCTCTCCTGGTTGAGGATCGTCGAATAGAGGAAGGCCGCCAGCAACGGATCGCGGTTCACCGCCTCCATCGCTTCGTCGCGGATCGACCGCCAGATCGGATCGACCGGCTGCACCCTGCTGGGGCGGGCAATCGTAATGCTGTTCATCGACGCTCTCCGGCCTTCCTCATTCTCCGGCGGCACATATAGGCCACATCATAGCACGGTTGAACTCAATTTTCCTTAGTGCTTTGTCAAATGGACCTGGTTCACGCAAATTCAAGCGGCGATGGAAAACGAACCCTTGATCGGGAGCGCATTCGAAATCGCCTCGATTGTCGTCTTCCCAAACGTAGGAAACGGGCACAGTCCGGCGTCAGACCTCATTGCGGCAATGCCGTTCCGGCCTGTTCCGCCACCATGTAAGCGGCGTACCAGTCAGGCCAGTTCTTGTCGTACTGTCCGCCAGCGCGTTTCTCATGTTCGCCGTGTGCCGCCGCGGCCCGCCGCAGCGCAGCCGCAAGTTCCGGGGATGAAGTGAACGTCGTGTCGCGCGCATCGACACGCCCGGGCAAGCGCTGGGTGATCTCCTGCAGCAGCCAGCCATTGCCGTCCGGATCGCTGAATGTGACGAACGAGGAATAGCTGCGCCCCTCCGGATGCCGGCCTTTGATCGGCGGCTGGCCGGGGCCGTCGCGGTGGAAGACGTCGCTTGCCTCGACGCCACGCGCCACGAGTTCAGCCCGGGCCGCTTCAATATCGGACACGATCAGATAAAGCACTTTCGCCGAACCAGGCGCGGCCGATGTGAGGCCCGTGCCGAAATGGATCGAACATGGCGAACCCGGCGGCGTGAACTGCACGACCCGGAACGCGTCGCCGACCACGAAGTCGGCATCGAGCCTCCAGCCCAAGCCGGCATAGAAACCCTTGGCTCGATCGACATCGGCAACCGGGATGACGACCGCCTCCAATTTCATGTCGATCGTGCCAGGTCTGGTCCCGCCGGTCATGTCACGCTCCTTGGGTTCGATCTCGGCAGCTTCCCCCCGTCGCGCATTTTGGTCAATCGGATACATATGCTCTTGAAGCCGGCGGCGACTTGCGTTGTCCTGCCAGCGTTAGCCGCCCGGAAAAATTCGTCATGGAAAAAGAGACGCTGATCGATGTTGCGCTGAAAGCCGAGCTTTGCGCCCTCTATCAGGCCGGGGACCGGCACTATCACAACCTCGCCCATATCGAGGCCATGCTGGCGCTGGCTGAAGAATACCGAGACCTACTCGACGACCCGGGCGCCATCGAAGCGGCGATCTGGTTTCATGACGCGATCTATGACAGCCGCGCCAAGGACAATGAGGCAAAAAGCGCAGACCTGGCCGAGAAAAAGCTCGCCGGGCGCGTCGATCCTCCTCGCCTCGCCCGCATAGCGGCGATGATCAACGCCACCGCCACCCATCAATTGCCGCTTTTACGCGACGAGAATGCGCTCAACGATGCGGCGCTTTTGCTCGACATGGATCTGGCGATCCTCGGCGCCGAACCCGCGGTGTTCGATGCTTACGAGAAGGCGGTCCGGCTGGAATATGGCTGGGTGGACGAGCCGATGTGGCACGCCGGCCGCTCGGCCGTTCTGAAGAGTTTCCTCGCCCGTCCGCACATTTTCCATACGACCGAGTTCCGGGATCGGTTCGAGGCGCAGGCCAGGGAAAATCTCGGCCGTTCACTGCAAGCCCTGCAAGACCAGCCCTGATAGGCCCATACTCACGCAGGGCTTTGCCTCTATGCCCAAATTCAAGGCCCTGCGATCGCTATCGAACGTGAACCGTTCTGGGATGGCCGTCACCATGGAAAACAGCTTCCACCAACCCGTCGACGCCGCGCAGGTGCCGCGCTTTGCCGGGCTTTCCACTTTCATGCGGCTGCCGGCCGTGCCGAGCGCGAAGGGGCTCGACATCGCCCTTGTCGGAATTCCCTGGGACGGCGGCACGACCAACCGGGCCGGCGCCCGCCACGGTCCGCGCGAAATCAGGAACCAGTCGAGCCTCATGCGCCGGGTCCACCATGTCTCGGGAACCGAACCGTTCAGCATCGCCAATATTGCCGATGTCGGCGACGTCTCGGTCAACCCGATCAACCTGCTCGACGGGTTGAAGCGCATCGAGGACGGCATTGCCGCGATCGTGGCGGACGGTGCCCTGCCGCTTGCTGCGGGCGGCGATCATTTGACGACGCTGCCGGTGCTGCGCGCGGTGGCCCGCAAGCGGCCGGTCGGCATGATCCACTTCGATGCGCATTCCGACACCAACGACCGCTATTTCGGCGACAATCCCTACACCCACGGAACGCCTTTTCGTCGCGCGATCGAGGAAGGGCTGCTCGACCCGAAACGGATTGTCCAGATCGGGATCAGAGGCTCGATCTATGAACCGGGCGAACACGATTGGGCGACCGCTCAGGGCGTGCGCATCATCTATATGGAAGAATTCGTCCGGCGCGGAGTCGCTTCGGTCATGCAGGAAGCGCGCGATCTAGTCGGCAACAGCCCGACCTATGTGACGTTCGACATCGATTGCATCGACCCGTCCATGGCTCCCGGCACCGGCACGCCGGAGATCGGCGGTTTCACGACACGCGAGGCGCAGGAGTTGGTTCGATTTTTGGACGGATTGAATTTCGTCGGCGCCGATGTCGTCGAGGTCGCGCCTCCCTTCGACGTCGGCGGCATGACGGCGCTGGCCGGCGCGACGATGATGTTCGAGCTGCTGTGCGTCATGGCGAGGTCCCTCGCCGACAGGAGGGCGCAGGGCTAGCGCGACGAGCAGATCGACCATGGTCAGCCCAGCAGCGCCGCGCGCTCAGAGCGGGTTTTCGGCGTAGAACTCGAGCACGCGCTGTTTGAAGCTCTTGTCGCCGACGGCGAGCATGTGGTCCCGTCCCTCGATGTGAAATGCCCTGGCGTTAGGCATGAGGGCGGCAAGCTCGTCCGGCGAGCCGCCGATATCGTCCCTCGTGCCGACGGCGATCAGTGTCGGCTGGGCGATGCGGGCCATGTCATCCTCGCTGAGCAACTCGCGCGACTTTACGATGCAAGCGGCAAGCGCGCGACGGTCGCTGCGCGTCTGATCTGCGAAAGCGCGAAAGGAGCGCCCGCGCGGATGAGTGGTTTGGGAAGGGTCTTCCGCCAGCAGGGCCGCCGCGATCGGATCCCAGTCGCCGACGCCGTCGACCATGCCGATGCCGAGGCCGCCGAACACCAGCGTCGCGACCTTCTCCGGATCGGAGAGCGCCAGGAAGGCCGAGACGCGCGCGCCCATCGAATAGCCCATGACATGCGCGCGCTCGATGCCGAGATGATCGAGCAGCGCGGCCGCGTCGGACGCCATCTTTTCAGGCGTGTAATCGGCCTCGTCATAGCTCTTCGACGACGAGCCATGTCCGCGATGGTCGAAGGCAATCGCCCGGTAGCCGGCGTCGTTCAGCGTCTTGAACCAGCCCGGCGAGACCCAGTTGACATAGTGGCTGGAGGCAAAGCCATGGATCATCAGCACCGGGTCGCCCTGCCCCGAGGCCGGCTGGCGATCGAGATAGGCAAGTTCGAAACCGTCATGGGAAAAGAACTGCATCGGCAGATTTGCTTTTCAGTTGGCGCCAGTACCGATAGCCGGGTGGCGCAACAGATCGCCTTCCTTGATGCCGTCCCTGGCGGCTGTGCCGGCCTTGAGCTCAAGCACGAAGCGCACGGGTTGTCCCGGCGAGATGATCGCTTCGGATTCGGGCTCGCCGCGCTTGATGGCTTTGATCCTGCCATCCTCACCGATGAAGATCAGGTCGAGCGCCATCGGCGTGTTCTTCATCCAGAAGTCCACCTCGTCCGTTCTTTCAAAGACGAACAACATGCCGTGATCGTCTGCCATGGTCCGGCGAAACATCAGTCCCGCCTCGCGTTCGGCGGAGGTATCGGCGATCTCGATGGAGAAGGAACGCTCTCCCGAACCGGTCGACACCACAAGCGGCGTCCGGTCGATCGGCAGCAGCATCGCATCCGCCGAACTTGGCTTCGCAGCGATGAAACAGGCGGCGAAAACGATCGCGGCACAGAATATGCCCGCAGTCAGCCAATTGCGATGAACCATGCGTACCTCGTCCAGACGCTCGTCCTAAACCATGATCCGGACAAGTGGAACCGGTTTTCGGACAAGATGGTCGCGCCGCGGCAAAGGGACTTTTCGACCGCGTCGAGAAGCCCTCAATGCGAGACCGACAAGGTACCCATATCGGGGTGGATTTCGGCGGCCATAAGGCCTTTGTCGCCGCGCCCGAACCGAACGAGCACGACTTGGCCGGGCCGGAGCTCGGTTATGCCGTAGCGCCGCAGCGTCTCCATGTGGACGAAGATGTCTTCCGTCCCCTCGCCCCGCGTCAGGAAGCCGAAACCCTTGGTACGGTTGAACCACTTGACCAAGGCTCGCTCAAGGCCGCTCTCCGGGTTGACGGTGACGTGGGTGCGCTGTTCCTGCTCTGCCGGGTGGACGGCCGTCGAAGCATCCATGGAAAGGACGCGGAAAGCCTGCAAGCCGCGCTCGCCCTGTTTTACCAGGCAGACGACCCGCGCGCCCTCGAGCGCCGTCTGGAAACCGTCCCTTCGAAGACATGTCACATGGAGGAGAATATCACCCGAGACGCCGTCGTCCGGAAGAATGAAGCCGTAGCCCTTGGCCACGTCGAACCATTTGATAGCGCCGGCGATTTCGACAAGCTCGGCGGAGTCGCCGCCATTGTCCCGCTGCAAGGCGTCGTCAAGGCTTCCGTCCCGCCTCGTGAAAGAGGCTTTTTCCCCCATAAGAATGCCCCCTTTTTTCCAACTGAACTGCAACTGATTCTTGCCAAGAGATTAACACTGCGGCTTCCGGGGTGTGCAAGGGCTGACGTGCCTTTTTTCACCGTTCAGCACCGGAAACGCTGAAATGTCCTTTGCCGGCGCTTCCGGAAGCCGAAATCGCAAGGCCTGAAGTCGACCGTGCCGCCGCTATTGTCGGACGATTGCCCTTTCCCCGGACGGCTCCTATGGTGCCTTCCAACCCCAACACTTTGAGGAAGCCGCCATGCGCTATCTGCACACAATGGTCCGCGTCGCCGATATCGACCAGTCGCTCGATTTCTACTGCAACAAGCTCGGCCTCAAGGAGGTGCGCCGCTACGAGAACGAGCAGGGCCGCTACACGTTGATCTTCCTCGCCGCGCCGGAAGACGAGCAAAGCGGCATCCATGAGAAGGCGCCGCTGATCGAATTGACCTACAATTGGGACCCGGAGGACTATAAGGGCGGCCGCAATTTCGGCCACCTCGCCTATGAGGTCGACGACATTTACGCAACCTGCCAGAAGCTGATGGACAATGGCGTGACCATCAATCGTCCGCCGCGCGACGGCAACATGGCTTTTGTCCGCTCGCCGGACGGCATCTCGATCGAGCTGCTGCAGAAAGGCCCGGCCAAGGCGAAGGCCGAACCATGGGCCTCGATGCCGAACACGGGGGCCTGGTAAATCCACCCCGATTTGACCGGGGGCGGCTGGCGTTTCGCCCGGCGCTGCTTATCTATCCGCAATTGGCGCCAGCCTCATCCAGGCTGGCGTTTCTTCATCCGCCAGGAGAATTCCATGCTGACCAGCCGCGCCGATGTCGCCACCGAACATGCCAGCCGCTACCTGCAGCAGCTCTGCAAGCACTGGTCGCATAAATTCCCGGTCGAGTTCGACCCGCAGCACGGCGCCATCCAGCTCTCGATCGGCCGCACCGTGATGGATGCCGACGATCGGGCCCTGCACATCGCTGTGGCCGCCGACGACGAAGCGTCGCTGGAGCGGCTGGAGAGCGTGGTCGCGGACCATATCAAGCGTTTCGCCTTCCGCGAGGAACTAAGCTTCGATTGGCAAAAGGCCGCCTGAGCCGGAGCAATTCCGGGAAAAGTGCCTCGGACAGTCAGCCGCCGGCCTTGCCGGCCATGTCGAGCAGGGCCAGCACGCTGCGCCAGTTGCGCGCCGTGCCCGGCACCTTCAAGGTACGCGGGATGAGGTTGGCGAACACCGATTTGCCGAGCCCGTCCGGCGCATGAAGATAAAGCACGTCGCCCTTGATCTCGAAGCGCTCGGGGCCGGAGCATTTGTCGGCGAGCCGCTTCGTCTCCTCGGCGGTCGGCTCCCGTTCCAGCGCATAAGCGTGCAGCTTGGTCGGCTCGCCGGCGACCTCGGGATAGGGATTGTCCTTCACCAGCCGCTCGAACCAGCCGGCATCGCGCACCATGATGCGCGAATGAAAACCCCACTTCTTCTCGAAGGCAGCCTCGATCTCCTTGGTCAGCGCCGCCGCGTCCCCCTTCTTCGCCCGGAACACGACATTGCCGCTCTGCACATAAGTCGCGACATCGCTGAAGCCGAGACTTTCGAAGAAGGCTTTGAGCTCCGCCATTTTGACGATGCGGTTGCCGCCGACATTGATGCCGGAAAATAGCGCAACGAAAACCGGGCCCTTCATATGATGAACCCCGCCAGCGTCTCGTTGTCGGTGATATCCTGATATTGCACGCCTTCGGCGTCGAAATTGGTCTTCAGCAGGTCGAAATTGCGCCGGTCCTTGGTCTCGATGCCGATCAGCACCGAGCCGAAATTGCGCGCCGATTTTTTCAGATACTCGAAGCGGGCGATGTCATCGTCGGGACCGAGCATTTCGAGGAAATCACGCAGCGCGCCCGGCCGTTGCGGGAAGCGGATGATGAAATACTTCTTCAGCCCCTCGAAGCGCAGCGCCCTCTCCTTCACGTCCGGCAGCCGCTCGAAGTCGAAATTGCCGCCGGAGACGACCGCGACGATGGTCTTGCCCCTGATCTCCTTGCGCGAAAAATCCTTGAGCGCGTCGATCGCCAGCGCGCCGGCCGGCTCCAGTACGACCCCCTCGACATTGAGCATCTCGATCATAGTGGCGCAGAGCCGGTTCTCCGGAACCAGCCGCACGGCATCGGCGGTGAAGTCCTTGAGATGGCGCAACGGCTCGCGTCCGATCTCGGCCACCGCGGCACCGTCGACAAAATTGTCGACCTTGGCGAGCTTGACCCGCTTGCCGCCGGCAAGGCTCTCGCGCAGGCTCGGCGCGCCCGCCGGCTCGCAGAACACGAAACGCGGATCGCGATGCTGGTCGGCGAAATAGTGGGTCACACCGGCGGCGAGGCCGCCGCCGCCCACCGGCAGCATGACGATGTCGGGCACGCGCCCGCCCGGCATCTGGGCCGCGATCTCGTAGGCAACCGTCGCCTGGCCCTCGATAATGTCCTTGTGGTCAAAGGGCGGCACCATATGCGCGCCGGCGGCTTCGGTGAATTCGAAGGCGGCGCGGTAGCAATCGTCGAAGAAGTCGCCGACCAGCCTGATCTCGACGAAATCGCCGCCGAACAGCCGCGTCTTGTCGATCTTCTGCTGCGGCGTCGTCACCGGCATGAACACGACGCCCTTCTTGCCGAAATGGCGGCAGACGAAGGCAAAGCCTTGGGCGTGATTGCCTGCCGAGGCGCAGACGAACAGCTCGGCATTATTGCCGGCGGCGAGCGCCTTGCGGAAGAAGTTGAACGCGCCCCTGATCTTGTAGGAGCGCACCGGCGTCAGATCCTCACGCTTCAAAAGGATGCGCGCGCCTGTCTTCTTGGACAGATAATCGTTCTCCTGCAGCGGCGTTTCCGGAAAGATTTCGCGGATCGCCTCGGCGGCAGCGGCGACGCGAGAAGAGAAGCTGTTCAATAGAAGTCCCTCATTTGGTCTCGGCGGTACGCCAGGACAGCCATATCCCGCGCCTGCAATCTTCCTGCCGCCGTTTTGGCTTTCGCGCAACAGTGCGATGGCCGTCGCCCGACGCTGAGCCAATTTCCGCTGGACACGACTTACTTTAGCCGCACTTCGGCTGTCCGGGAGATTTCCGCGGAGGTGGACGGCCAATCGTGGCCGGAGTGGAATGCCAGTGAAAGTGTCGACGTGCGGTTGAAGACAATTCTGATCATCGCCTTTGCCCTGCTGATAGCAGGCTGCGCGGGCCAGCAGACGCAGGAAATCCTGGGCAGCGTCGTCGTGCCGACGACGGCGACCGAGATCGCCGGCAACCACTCGATCTTCATCGCCACGACCCGCAAGCGCTCCGACGACCCGAACAAGGTTTTTGACGGCGAACGCTCGGCGACCCTCAACTATGCGCGTGTCAACGTCACCGTTCCCCCCATTCACCAGACCGGCCAGATCGAGCGCCGTTCGCGCGGCAAGTCGAACGACCCGACGAAATATTTCATGGCCTCCGAAGTCGTCGGCTACGACACGCAGCCGAAATTCGCCAGCGCCCTCAACACCGACATCGACGCCCGCGGCGGCCGCGTCATGGTTTTCGTCCACGGCTACAACACCGGCTTCGACGATGCCGTCTACCGGCTGACCCAGATCGTCCACGATTCCGGCTATCCGGGCACGCCGGTGCTGTTTTCCTGGGCCTCCGGCGCCAAGACCACCGACTATGTCTATGACAAGGAAAGCGCCGCCGCCGCCCGCGACCAGCTGGAGGTGACGCTGCGGATGCTGGCGCAGACCGGCGCCCGGCGCATCGACATTGTCGCCCATTCGATGGGAACCTGGGTGACGATGGAGACGCTGCGCCAGCTTGCCATCACCGGCGACCGCGATCTCGGCGGCAAGCTCGGCGACGTTGTGCTCGCCTCGCCCGACATCGATGTCGATGTGTTCAAGAGCCAGATGCGCCGCTACGGCAAGCCGGACAAGCCCTTCATCCTGCTCCTGTCGGACGACGACCGGGCGCTGCGGCTCTCCGGCCTGATCGCCGGCGCGCGGCCGCGCGTCGGCGACTATCGGGATGCCGCAGATCTCGCCTCCTATGGCGTCACGGTGGTCGACCTCTCCAAGATCAAGGGCGTCGACAGTTTCAACCACACCAAATTCGCCGACAATCCGATGATGGTGCAGATGATCGGACAGCGGCTGCGCGAGGACGATGGCTTTGCCAGCGATCGTGATGTGACGGACCGCATCCGTCAGCTGGCTGCGCAGTAACCGTATCGGTGCGGGTTCCGCGCCGCAGGGACTTTGAACTGGACCCGGCCGCTCTCTGGCTTTATCGCAGTAGCAAGAGATGTTGCCGCCCTTGGGGGACCCCGGGTGATTGCGCATGTGAAGATCGTTGTCGGCCTTGCCTTCACGCTCGCCCTCGCCGGCTGCGCCGGTCCCACGCATGATCTTCTCAACCGCAAAACAGTTACAGCGCCTGCCTCCGACATCGCCGCCACGCATGAGATCTTCGTCGCCACCACCCGCCAGCAGGCGACCAAGGATCCGCGCCAGGTCTTCGACGGCGACCGTTCGCTGACCACCAGCTACGCCCGCGTCGACGTCACCGTGCCGAAGATCCACCAGGTCGGCGCGATCGAGCGCGCCAAGGGCTCGGCAGACTCCAATCCGGCCAAGCAGTTCACCGCCACCGATGTCGTCCACTATGGCGACGCGCGGCAATTCGCCAAGGCGGTCGGCGCCGACATTTCCATGCGCGGCGACCGTGCCCTGGTGTTCGTGCACGGCTTCAACAACGGTTTCGACGACGGCATCTACCGCATCACGCAGATAGCGCATGACACCAAATATCCCGGAACGCCGGTGCTGTTCTCATGGGCATCGAGCGCCAAGGCGACCGGCTACATCTATGACAAGGACAGTTCGACCGCCGCACGCGACGATCTCGAGGCGACGCTGCGGATGCTTGCCAAGACACGCGTCAAGAGCATCGACATCATCGCCCATTCGATGGGCACCTGGCTGACGATGGAGGCGCTGCGCCAGCTCGCTATCACCGGCGACCGCGATCTCGGCGGCAAGCTCGGCTATGTCATCCTCGCCTCGCCCGACATCGACGTCGATGTCTTCAAGAAGCAGATGATCCGCTACGGCAAGCCCGACAAGCCCTTCGCCATCCTGCTTTCGGGCGACGACCGTGCGCTGAAGCTGTCGAGCTTCATTTCCGGCGACAAGCCGCGCGTCGGCGACTACGGCAACGCGGCCGACCTCGCTGATTACGGTGTGACGGTCGTCGACCTGACCCACGCCAAGGGCGGCGACGGACTGAACCACGCCAAATTCGCCGATAACCCGATCCTGGTGCAATTGCTGGGCAACCGGCTGCGCACACCGGCCGGCCTTGCGTCGGACGAGCCCGACCCGACGCAGCTCAACGATATCGGCCAAGGCCTCGGCAAGGCGGTCGGCTCGGTCGCCGAGGTCGTCATCACCACGCCGTTCCGTGTGTTGACAATCGCGACCGGCGGATAGCTGGCACTCAGATAAAAAGATCGACCTTCCGGAACGTCGTCACGTCGACAAGGCCGACATCCGAGATCCTGAGCTCCGGAATGACCACGAGCGCCAGCAGCGAGTGCTGCATATAGGCGTTGTTGAGCGAGCAACCGACCTTGCGCATCGCCTCGGTCAGTTGATCGGCCTTGGCCGCGACGATCTCGGCGCGTTCGTCCGACATCAGGCCGGCGATCGGCATCTCGACCAGCGCCAGTTCCTTGCCCTCGGAATAAAGCACGACGCCGCCGCCCACCTCGCCCAGCCGGTTGACGGCCAAGGCCATATCCCCCTTGTTGGTGCCGACGACGATTATGTGGTGCGCGTCATGCGCCACGCTGGACGCCATCGCGCAGTCTTTCACATAGCCGAAGCCGGAGACGAAGGCGTTGGTGATGCCGCCCGTGCCGCGATGCCGCTCGACCAGGGCGATCTGGCAGATGTCGTTGCGGCGATCCATGGCGACCAACCCGTCCTCGACCGCCAGATCGGCTTCCAGAGCCCGCGTCGGCGCCTGGTTCTCGATCACGCCGATCACCCGCGCCCGCACCTCGTTGGCGCCCTGCGGCGCGGAAATGTCAAAATCCTTCGCCGCGAGTTTCTTGCCGAGCTTGACAGTGTTCTTCGCGGATTGCGGATAGTCATAGGCGGGGATGTCGATCTCGAGCTTGCCGGCCTTGGCCAGCCGGACGCCGCGGGCATAGACCTCGTCGATGGTCATCCGGGCAAGGTCCGAAACGATCAGCAGATCAGCCAGCCGTCCGGGCGCGATGGAGCCGATCTCGCGCTCCAGCCTGAAATGCTGCGCCGTGTTGAGCGTCGCCATCTGGATCGCCGTCACCGGCTTCAGCCCCTGGCTGATGGCATGCCGCACCACGCGATCCATATGGCCTTCATGCACCAGCGTGCCGGAATGGCTGTCATCGGTGCACAGGATGAAGTTGCGCGGGTCGATGCCGCCTTCGGTCACCGCCTTGATCTGCGCCGCGACGTCGTACCAGGCCGATCCCAGCCTCAGCATTGCCTTCATGCCCTGGCGCACGCGCGCGATCGCATCCTCCGCGCGCGTGCCTTCATGGTCATCCTCCGCCCCGCCGGCGACGTAGCCGTGAAACGGTAGGCCGAGATCGGGCGATGCATAGTGCCCGCCGACCGTCTTGCCGGCCTTGACCGTCTCGGCGATCTCGCCCGACATCACCGGATCGTTTGCGGCAACGCCGGGAAAATTCATCACCTCGCCAAGCCCGATGATGTTTTCCCAGGTCATAGCCTCGGCAACGTCGGCAACGGTCAATTCGGCGCCGGCATGCTCCAGCCCCGGCGCCGACGGCACGCAGGACGGCATCTGCACATGCACGTTGATCGGCATCGCGACCGCCTCGTCGTGCATCAGGCGCACGCCCGGCAGTCCAAGCACATTGGCGATCTCGTGCGGATCGATGAACATCGAGGTCGTGCCGTGCGGGATGACCGCACGGCAGAACTCCGTCACCGTCACCATGCCGCTCTCGACATGCATGTGCGCGTCGCAAAGGCCGGGGACCAGATAGCGCCCGCCGGCATCGACGACCTTCGTCCGCTGCCCGATGGCATGGCCTGCGTTCGGCCCGCAATAGGCGAAGCGGCCGGCGGCGATCGCGATATCGGTGCCGGGGATGATCTCGCCCGAATGGACGTTCACCCAACGACCGTTGCGGATGACCAGATCGGCCGGCTTTCGGCCCATCGCGACGTCGACAAGATGTGTCGCCACTTGCGTCCACGGCTTTGGCTTTGCGGCGCTAGTCGGCTTGGCGTTCGTCATGGGCTTTGAGTCCTCTGCATGGGCCAGTTTGGCAAATGTCGGCGTCCGGAGCCAGAGCGTCAGGTCGTAAACCACTGTTGCAGAGATGCAATTCCGTTTCGCAGTGATTGGGGCTAGTCTGCCCGAAGGAGTCTTTCGAAACCGCCATTTCGGAGCGCCCTATGCGTCGACTGACGCTCGCCAGTGCCGGCCTTCTTGCCCTGCTGTCCGGCTCTGCCTGGGCAGCGGACCTAGGCACTAATCTGCCGATGACCGCGCCCGGCTTCGACTGGACCGGCTACTATGCCGGCATGCAGGCCGGCTATGGCTGGGGCCGGTCCGACATCAGCGTCGAGGGCGGTTCGGTGAAGCCCGACATCGATGGCGGTTTCGTCGGCGGCCATGTTGCGGGGCTCTGGCAATTCGACCAGGCCGTGATCGGCGCCGAGGCCGATCTCAACTACGCCTCGATCGACGGCACCGCCGAGGCCGGCCCGGCAAACACATTCGGCACCGACATCAAATGGTTCGGATCGATCGATGCCAAGGCCGGCTACGCCATGGATCGCGTGCTGATCTACGGCATCGGCGGCGTCGCTTTCGCCGGCATCGAGACCTCGCAGGCGGCAGTGACGGCCTTTGCCCAAACCCGCACCAGCACCGGCTGGACGCTCGGCGCCGGCGTCGACTATGCCTTGACCAACAACGTCGTCGTCGGCGCGCAATACCGCTACTACGATTTCGGCAAGGAGCATTTCGATGCGCCGGACACCTTCGCCGACCGCGACCAGGACGTGAAGCTGCAGACGCTAGGCGTGAATTTCAGCTACAAATTCTGAGGCTTGCGGTGCCGCGAGATGCGCAACACACCCTTCCGCATCTCTTGAAAATTCAGGTGGCCGGCGCCCGCAGGGGGCGGGGGAATGGGTAGGGGCCTGATAGACGCCGGCCTCGGCGGATCGATCCGCCACGGCGCAAACATTAGCGTTCCCAGGGCAGGCCGTAATAGCGTGATCGCGCCACTTTCCCACCGCCCTGCCCCGCCTAGCGGACATGCTTGGCTGAACGATCAGGATCGGTCCGAAGCCATCTTTCCTTCAGGCATGGCCTCGAGACACTCCTCCAGCCGCCGCAGCCGGGCCTTTTGCCAGCGCAACGTGTGCGCGACCTCGTGCAGGTTCCATTTAGCCTTCGAATTGGCGGCCTCGATTAGCCCCCGTTCGAGCCGACCGATCTCCCTGCGCAGCTGCCGCGCCTCCTCCTCCCGCAGTCCCCTGATCCAGCCTGGCCCACGCATGGGTTCCACCATCAAAGCCGGCCATAGACTCGCACACAAACGCTAATGGGATCAGTTCGGAGAAACTGGCATTTTAAATATCACTAATATTAAATCTGCGCCTAAGAAGGGGCAGGACGGCCGCACAAAGCGCAGCCGACCCGAAACATGGCTTGACGGCTCATATCAGGCATTTGAAAAGGGCATGCCTGCGGACGTGGCGGAATTGGTAGACGCAAGGGACTTAAAACCAAGCGCCGTCCTTGCGAGAAGAGGCTTTGTTGATGGGAAAACGCTCGCCGGTCCCGACTACAGATAAAGAAATCGAGGCGCTTAGCCTTGAGCAACTGAATGCTCAGATCGCCAAGGCTCTGCGGGGCTACGAGAACGGCGGTACCAGTCAAGGGCGCAAAGCGTTTTTTAAGCGGCTGGTGTGGCTTGAGGAACATCGCGAAGCCGCGCACGGCATCATAGCTAAGCAACGTCGATTTGGGGCGCCCTAGATTTCAAGCGCTTTCAACCATTGCAGGCCCTCGCATTCGCCCCAATCTTGTGGGAACGCCCTCAGTCGGCGCTGCGCTCTTCGGCCGCTTCGTTTTCGATAGCCACGCGCTGAACCACCTCGGGGGACACATGCATGACGGTAATATCGAAAGCCCGATAAGCCTCATCTGGCGTAATGCCGCGTTCGATTTCCGCCTTCGTCATGCCGTCCTTCAGTTGCTCGTTGCGCAGTTTGGTCAGGATTGACCCAAGTCCATGGTGATGGCCGAAACTCGGCGCGACGTATTCGCCTGAGGGCGTCCAGCCGCCGAAGTGCATCGCAACATGCACATCGTGGAGTTCCTCCGGATCAGACGCGCTAATCCTGACTAGCTCTTTGATGAGCTCCTCAATTGCAGCTTTGGTCATGTATGCGGTTACGCCCATGACATCCAATCGTAGCGCCAAGCTGTGCGGTCCGGCCGACATCTTTTTCGCTGGTTTTTTCGTTGGTCGTCTAGCCATGCTTAAATTGCCTCCGTGCCGTGATGCGATCCTATGGGAAGCATGGTGCGGGCGGCGGGACTTGAACCCGCATGGCCGAAGCCTCCGGATTTTAAGTCCGGTGTGTATACCAATTTCACCACGCCCGCAGTGTCCGCACATGTACCCGTGGTGTGGGATTTTGCAAAGAGCGAGGGAGCATGCTCGCACACTTGATTGTGTGGGAAATATCGTGGGGATTTCCCACAAATGTGGGAGAAAACCGGACTTCACCATCAGCTCGACGTCCCGGTTTTTCAGGCTATTGAGCGAGAAACACCGCAAAAAAGAGACTTAAAATCCCTCGATCTCTGATCGTACGGGTTCGATTCCCGTCGTCCGCACCACCCCTTCGCTCTTCGACGAGTCCTCCGAAGCCTTGGCGAAGGAGGAGCTTCGGGTGGCAGGCCACTCTTCGTCGGTGAGGACGGCACTCAACCCCTCATCGGATTGAGCTTCAAATGCTGGATCAGGATAATCGTCTTGGCATCGACGATGCGGCCGTCGGCGATGCCGGCCAGCGCCTCGTCCAAGGGCATTTCCAGAACCTCGATGTCCTCGCCTTCTTCCGGCGCACCGCCCCCGTCGGAAATGCGGTCGGCCGGCGAATAGCGCGCGGTGAAGAACCAGAGCCGTTCCGTCACGCTTCCCGGACTCATGAACGGCGAAAACAGCCGCTCGACATCCTTCAGGTGATAACCCAGTTCCTCCTCCGCTTCCTTGCGGATGGCGGTTTCGGGATCGTTCTCGTCGAGCAAGCCGGCGCAAGCCTCGATCAGCGGCTCGTGGTGGCCTACGGCGTAAGCCGGGAAGCGGAATTGACGCACCAGGAGGACGGTCGAGCGCTGCGGATCGAAGGGCAGGATCACGGCGCCGTCGCCGCGGTCGTAGGTCTGGCGGGTCTGCGTCTCCCATCGCCCGTCGCGGCGGCGATAGTCGAGCACCGTCTTCTTCAGCACCGCCCAGTCGTCCGAAAGGACCTCCTGCGAACGGATGCGAATGCGATCTTCCATGACGACCTCCGTATTGGTTGCAAAGGCGTAGCGGTGAAAGGTGTCGCAGGCAATCCAGGAAACCGACTGGCCTGGTATCCGACTGGCCTCGAAACCGATTGGTCCAGCGGGGGAGTCTCACCGGCTCGTGTCTGGCGCGCCGCGCCGCGACTGCCTAGATAGCGGTATCTCTCCAGGAGCCCGTTTCACATGACGTCATCGCTTTTCCAGCCGATCACCCTCGGCGGCCTCACCTTCCCCAACCGCATCGCGGTTGCCCCCATGTGCCAGTATTCGGCCGAGGACGGCTCGGCCAGCGATTGGCATCTCCATCACTGGATGAACTTGGCAATGTCGGGCGCCGGCATGGTGACGGTCGAGATGACCGATGTCGAGCGGCGCGGGCGCATCTCGCATGGCTGCCTCGGCCTCTATTCGGACGACAACGAAGCGGCCGCGAAGCGTACGCTCGACGCCGCCAGGCGCGTCGCCGCGCCCGCCACGAAATTCGGTGTCCAGCTTGCCCATGCCGGCCGCAAGGCCTCCAACCGCAAACCCTGGGAAGGTGGCGGTCCGCTGCAGCCGGGCGAAGATCCCTGGCAGACGGTTTCTGCCTCGGCCATCGCCTACGACACGGGCTGGAACGTGCCGCATGCGTTGGAGGAGGACGAGATCCTGGAGCTCATTGCACGTTTTGCGCAATCGGCCGTGCGCGCCGAACGGGCCGGCTTCGACTTTGCCGAACTGCACGCCGCGCATGGCTATCTGATCTTCCAGTTCCTCTCGCCGCTCTCCAACCAGCGTACCGACCGTTGGGGCGGGTCGCTGGAAAACCGCATGCGCTTCGCTCTCGAAATCGCCAGGGCGGTGAGAAAGGCCGTCCCGTCCATGATGCTGGGGGCGCGCCTTTCGGTTAAGGAATGGGTCGAAGGCGGTTTCGACATCGAGGACGCAATCGAGGTGGCCAAGGCGCTGAAGGCCGAGGGCATCGCCTATATCTGCTGCTCCAGCGGCGGCAATTCGCCCCTGCAGCAGGTGCCGCCCGGTCCCGGCTACCAGGTGCATCTGGCGGAGGCCGTGCGCAACGGCGCCGGCATTCCGACGCGCGCCGTGGGGCTGATCGACGATCCGAGCCAGGCCGAGGCGATCGTCGCCGACGGCCGTGCCGACATGGTGGCGCTGGCGCGCGCATTCCTCGCCGACCCGCGCTGGGGCTGGCGCGCGGCCGCCGCCTTCGGTGAGGAAATCCATCCCGCGCCGCAGCTGGCACGTTCGGTGACGACGATGCGGCATTGGATGAAGGCCGCCGGCTAAAGCAATTCCAGGGAAAGTGTGACACGGTCAGCCTCGGCGGCTTCGCCGTGGCTTTCCGTCCGAATTGCGTCAAAACAAAACCGGAAATCGGCCGGGTCCTGAGACGTTTGGGCGCAGGATCCTCGCCACAACTGCAACCAATTTGGCCGCTTTACGTTGGCGGCCATGATGGACAACAAACCCTTTGAAAAGCCGGTGGTGGTCGAGCTCGGCCATGTCGGCAAATACCGCCAGATAAGCAGCACCCGCGAGGCCGCCGAGTGCCTGATGACCGTTTGGCCGCTCAATCGCGGCGATCGCCATCGTTATGCTCTCGACACTTGCCTCAAAGCGCTGGAAGGTTATCGTTCGACAGCGGACGCGCGTCGCGCCCTTGTCGAGGCAGCCAGGGAATCGGAAGTTCTGGTTCCCGAAGACAGGCTGCCCGACGGAAAGCTGCACTGAGCACGCTTCTTAACCGGAGGATTCCATGGCGAAGCTGACTTACAAGATCGTCGAGCATGATGGCGGCTGGGCCTACAAGGTCGGCTCGACATTTTCCGAGACTTTCCGCACGCACCAGGAGGCGCTGCGCGCCGCCGAGATCGCCTCGTCCGAACAGCAGGTTGCCGGCACCACCGACGGCATCCAATATGAGGACGCTGAAGGCACGTGGCACGACGAACTCGCCGACGGCCGCGACCGCCCGCAAACCGAAGTCTCCGACTAAGCGAGTTGGAACCGCCCCGCGACCGGCGAAGCCGGAAGGCCTCGCACCGGCCGCTGGTGGCTATGCGGCACTACTTACCGCAGTAGTTATCGTTGACGTTCTGTTGCGAGTTGGCATCCGGACCGGGTGTGTTGTGGGCGCACGGCCCCATGCCACCGGTATTCCCGTAGGTGGTCAGCCCGGAGCCGCCATTGATGCTGCCTGTGGTATAGGGATCTACCTGCTGCCTCGTGTCGGGACGATGATCGCGGTGCCACCACCACCAGTCATCGGATGACTGCGCCATGGCTGCGCCACCCATGGCCAGCACCAGCGCCGAAGCTGCAATGAGTCTTGTAATCATTGGATTCTCCATTCTCTTGATCGCCAAAAAAAAGGGCGCCAAGGCCCTGGCGACACCAACGAAACCCTGGGTTGGGTGCGAAGGTTCCCCTGGAAATTCCGGGTAGGACAGAATGTCCGACACATTTGCGTGACGCCGCTTGAAGAGCCGCGAGCCCCCGCCAAGGTCATTGCGGTCAATGCGCGAAAGCGCGCGCGGCGATACGCTGGACGAAGGCGACGACCCGTTCAGGGTCCGTAAATTGCGGCATGTGGCCCAGGCCTTCGATCCGCTCAAAGTCGAGGCCGTCGATCTTGTCCAGCATCGGTTGGCCATGGACCGCCTCGCCGATCACCTGGTCGCCGGTGCCGAACAGAATGCCTGCCGGCATCGCAATTTCGCGGTAAGACCGTTCGATTTCGCCAAGATCCCGTTCCACGGCCACGACGTCGGTGGACGTGGCGAAATAGTGGGACGGACGCAGCCCAAGCCATCCGCCGCCGCCGATCATGTAGTCTGCCGGAACCGCTTGCGGCGCGAAAATGAACTGCAGCGTCGGCTGCGCATAACGGAGGCTGAGCGGTACCGCCACCGTATAGGCCAGGACACGGCGCAGCAGCCGTGACGGAACATAGAGCAGGTCAAATCCCTGACACCCCCTCGCTTCCAGATGCGTCAGCGGCGAGAGCAGCGCAATGCCGGAAATCGCGGTCGGATGCCCGGTCGCCAGCGCAAGCGCGATGGCCCCGCCGAGCGAATGGCCGACGACCAAAGGCCGTTCCAGGCGCAATTCCTCGATGAAGCGCCGCACGATATCAGCCTGCTCGGGCAGCCGGCCGGTGGCCCCGCTCGCCCGAACTGAATAGCCGGAGCCCGGCCGGTCGAGGGCGATCAGCCGGTAGCCAGGACCGAAGCGGCCGAACAGCGTCTGGCGGAAGTGGTGGAGTTGAGCGCCCAGCCCGTGCACAAAGATGATCGGCCTGCCGTTGCCCTCTTCCACATAGTGGATGCGGTTGCCGTCGATCTCGACGAATTTGCCGCAAGCCGGCACCAGTCTTTCGGCCTTTGCCGCAATCCACCAGGTCGCAACTGTCACGGCCAGCACGGCAAGCGCCGCCGCGACGAGCAAGCCGGCGAGCAACCACGGGACAAACGACATCAGCATGTTTTCACCCCAAGCCGACCGACCGCACCATATCCGCAACGGCCGCCGCCACAAGCGCTGATCCGGCTTTCGCATTGCGGCCCGCCGCGGGCCGCGTTATCTCAGGCGACCTTTGCTGCCGGAGCCCGCCATGCCTGAAATCGTCACCGCCGCCATGCTCGTCATCGGCGACGAAATCCTCTCCGGCCGCACCAAGGACAAGAACATCGGCCATCTCGCCGATATCATGACGGCGATCGGCATCGACCTGAAGGAAGTGCGCATCGTCCCCGACGAGGAAGACGAGATCGTTGCGGCGGTGAATGCCGTGCGCGCTCGTTATACCTACGTCTTTACCACCGGCGGCATCGGCCCGACGCATGACGACATCACCGCCGACTCCATCGCCAAGGCCTTTGGCGTGCCTTGCGAATACGACGCCAAGGCCTATGCGCTGCTCGAAGCAAGCTACGCCGGGCGCGGCATCGAGTTCACCGAAGCGCGCAAGCGCATGGCGCGCATGCCGCGTGGCGCCGACCATATCGACAATCCCGTCTCGGTCGCGCCGGGCTTCCGCATCGGCAACGTCCATGTCATGGCCGGCGTGCCGTCGATCTTCCAGGCCATGCTCGACAATGTGGTGCCGACGCTCAAGGCAGGCACCAAAATGTTGTCGGCCACGGTGCACTGCCCCTTCGGCGAGGGCCTGATCGGCGGGCCGCTGGCCGAGATCCAGAAGGCGCATCCAGGCACCATCATCGGCTCCTATCCCAAATATGGCGACGGCAAGTTCTGGACCGAGCTCGTTGTCCGCGCCCGCAGCGAGGAAGCGCTCGGGGCCGCGCGCAAGGACGTCGAGGCGATGGTGGCGGGCTTGGCCGAGGCAGGCTGATCCGCGGCTGGAACCAGTCAATGCGCTGAGGCGTTCCCTTGCCGCGCAGATGCGCGGGGTAAACAATTGAGGGACCAGCCATGCGCTTCAAGACGATTGTGGCCATTTTGCAGAACGAACAGGACGCCGAGCGCGTGCTCGATTGCGCCCTTCCGCTTGCCGAAAGATTCGAGAGCCATCTCGTCGGCATCCATGCCGAGGCGCTTCCCGTGCCCTACACATCGGCCACGGGCTTTCCCGACACCGAATTCCTGCAGGTCTCGGCCGAGATGAACAAGGAGCGCGCCGACAAATTGCAGGCCTATTTCCTCAAGCGGATCGAGGAATCCGGCCTCTCCTTCGAATGGCGAAGCCTGGAGAGCTTTTCCGGCGACAGCGCGCTGACCGGCATATCGAGCGTGCGCGCCGCCGATCTGATCATCGCCGCGCAGCGTGACACCGGCGGCGATCCGAGCGCCGATGTCGACACGCTGGTCTACGATGCCGGCCGGCCGGTGCTGGTCGTGCCGCATGACGGCCCGCTGGTGACAACCTTCAGGCGTGTGTTGCTGGCCTGGAACGGCAGCAAGGAAGCGGCCCGCGCGGCCTTCGACGCCCTGCCCTTCATTGCCGAGGCCGACAAGACCGACATTCTTGTCATCGATCCGCCCGAGAGCCTGGACGAATCCCCCGAGGCGGCCGGCGCCGAGATCGCGGCCGCCCTGTCGCGCCACGGCGCCAATGTCAGCGTCTCGGTGCAGAAGTCGGATGGCTCGGCAATCGACGACATCATCCAGTCGAGGATGGCCGAGTCCGGCACCGATCTGCTCGTGCTCGGCGCCTACAGCCACTCCTGGCTGCGCCAGCTCCTGTTCGGCGGCGTTACCCGCACGGTACTGCGCAGCACGAATGTAGCCGCTTTCCTGTCGCGGTGACGCCGGAGCAACTCCGGGAAAGCGCGACACGGTTCTCCGTCCGCGATGATATCTCAGTCACGCTCTCGAAACGGAGATCCACCGTCTCCCGCGGAAGATCGCAGGAAATTCAGGTCGAGGGCCGTCCCACCTGCCGTGGTCAAACATCATCCGGGGACGTCCATCCGCTGTCCCTTGCCAAGAGCAAGGCTTTCCAGCTAATTCCGCCTGCATTCCATTGTTTCTGCGCGCTGATGGCGCGCGCTTGCGGAGTGCGCGAACATGTCCCTTCCCGAAAAAGCCTTTCCCGTCTCCTGGGACCAGTTCCACCGCGACGCCCGCGCGCTTTCCTGGCGGCTGTCCGGCGCCAACAAGGGGCAATGGAAGGCGATCGTCTGCATCACGCGCGGCGGTCTGGTGCCCGCCGCCATCATCGCGCGCGAACTCGGCATCCGCGTCATCGAGACGGTGTGCGTGGCCTCCTATCATGACTACACCAGCCAGGGCCAGCTGCAGGTCCTGAAGGAGATTTCGCCGCCGCTGCTCGCCGATGACGGCGCCGGCGTGCTGATAATCGACGACCTGACCGACACCGGCAAGACGGCCGGCATAGTGCGCGCGATGATGCCGAAGGCGCATTTCGCGACGGTCTATGCCAAGCCGAAGGGCCGTCCGCTGGTCGACACATTCGTCACTGAGGTCAGTCAGGACACCTGGATCTACTTCCCGTGGGACATGGGCTTCACTTACCAGAAGCCGATCGCCGACGATCACGCCGGCTGAACGGCCACCTTATTTTCCAGAGAATCTGCCTCAAACTTGGGTCGTCTAGTCGTGCCAAGGAGCACGACTACTTTGCGGGATTGACTTTTTCTGGTGAGATTTTCCGACGGAGTGAAGTTTTTTACTTTTAAAGCTCATAATTCGCCGTAAGATTCGTAAGGTGGCAAACGATTCTGGAGGCTGGGGCAGCTTCTTACCATGTTGACGAGGCCGACGACGCACAACCAGATGGCCGAAAGAGTCCGGCGGCTCTTCGGCGTTGCGCCTTGTCGCCTGCAGGTTGCCGCCTTGCCTTGGCGCGAGAGTGAGAACGGCGTCGAGATCATGCTGATCACCAGCCGCGACACCGGTCGCTGGGTGCTGCCCAAGGGTTGGCCCGAAGCCAGGGAACCGCTTTGCGAAGCCGCCGCTCGCGAAGCAGGCGAGGAAGCCGGACTGCGCGGCTCCATATCGCATGTTGAAGCCGGCCGCTATTTCTACGCCAAAGTCCTCGCCTCCGGCGAGGAAGTGCCTTGCGAGGTACTGGTCTTTCCGCTGCATGTCGACCGCGTCGCGGATCGCTGGAAAGAGAAGCGCGCGCGGACGCGCAAATGGGTTGGCCCGAACGACGCCATCCGGATGGTCAACGAACCCGACCTTTGCCAGATCATTGCCGGCTTCTGCGCCGCGCCGCGCAAGTTCGCCTGACCCGCTCAGGCACGGCCAAAATCGTCGGAACTGAGCCGGGTCCAACGATCGCCCATCAACCCGCCGATGAAAATGTCGCCGGAGCGGACCGCTTCGGTGACCTCGGCGATGCGCGAGCGGACCATCGTGCCCCCGGCATAGCGGAAGAAGACGTCCTTGTGGCCGAAGAGTTGCGGCATGAACCGGTTCTGCGTCTGCCCGGCGATGCCGAAGCAGCCCATCTCCCGCGCAGCCGCGATGAGGCCATCCAGCGTCGCTCCCCAATGGGATCCGGATGCCTGGATTTGCAATAGGTTCGCGATGCCGCCGGCCTGGCCGTAGAAGGCGTAGCAGCCCAGCATCCTGCCCGTTTCGTCGTAAGTCCCGCCGAAATGAAGTGGCCCGTCGGCCCGCTTCTCGGCCGCCAGCGCGAGCAGCCGCGGCAACTCCTCGCCCCTCCAACTCGGCCGAAGGGAGTAGTCGGTCATGAGGGCAGGCAGTTGCTCCGCAAATTGGGCCGCATCGATCGGCTCCCGGTGGAGCCGTTGGGATGACGAATGCTGGGCCGATGGCTCGAACCTTTTTCCTGCAAGAGCGTCGAACGCTCTCGCGCAAGGATCGAGTGCCAGGCGCGGCAGCCCGGGCCATTTACGGCGCAGCACGGCGGCGGCCATGGCGCCCGGCCGGAAAATACAGGTCCACTCCAGGCAATGCACCGGCAGCAGCTGATACTTCATCGGACGCGCGAAGGCCAAGGATGTCCGGTTGGCGGAATCGGTCAGGTACAGATCGAATTCGCCTTGATGCAGGGCACGCAGCAATTGCGGGCCGGCCCAACCGTGATCGGTGCGGGAGTCGGTCATGAAGGGACCGATGATGGCCGCGCTCAATGCTCTTCCATTGAGCTCATAGCGGGCTTTCAGAACGCCCATGAAGCCACCCAAGCGGCCCTGCGGGTTGATCTGGACAAGAGCCTTGCTCTCATCCCCGTCCAGGTAAAGCCCCCTCATATAATCCGCCGTCAGCGCGATCGCGTGATCGCGCTGGCGGCGACGATGGCGAAACTTCATCAGGAACAGCGCGGCGACCTGCTCGAGATCCTCGGCGGTTAAAGGCCGAACCGAGCCATGCTGGGATTCCAGTGGCGCAACCACCTGTCCCGGACTCGCGGAAACAAGATTCATCGTGATTGCCTATACGAAAGCGCTAAAGGCGGTCGTGCTTCTCAAAGGAAATCTCCGCCTGGTCGGCTTCCTGCAAAAAAATCCTATAGGCCTTCTTCTGCCATATCTGATTTTCTTTTCTGTAAATACATTAAAATCATTGTTTGAATGTGCGTGAATAGCTAAAATCTAAAATATAATTTCCTAAAAATTTCAATATATATAAAGTAATTTGAAAAACATATTGAACCCCTCTAACCGTATGACGGGAGAGCGGTTGCAACCGTGTTGCGGCTGATGGCGCCCGGCGGAGGCCGGGCGCCGTCCTTTCCTCAGGCGACGAGGCCCTTGGTCAGCTCGAGCGCCTGACGCTCGAACAGCCGCCGGTAGATGCCGCCGTTCAGCCGGATCAGCTCGTCATGCGAACCTTCCTCGGCAATACGCCCGCGATCGAAGACCAGCAGCCGGTCGAGCGCGCGCACCGTCGAGAGCCGGTGCGCGATCACCAGGGTCGTGCGCCCGACCATCAATCGCTCCATCGCCTTCTGAATCAGCACTTCCGATTCCGAATCAAGGCTCGATGTCGCCTCGTCCAGGATCAGAATGCGCGCGTCGGCCAGGAAGGCGCGGGCGATCGCCACACGTTGACGCTCGCCGCCCGACAACTTCACGCCACGCTCGCCGACCAGGGTTCCATAGCCCTTGGGCAGGCTGGTGATGAAATCATGCGCGCTCGCGAGTTTGGCCGCATGCTCGATCTCGGCCTGGCTGGCGCCGGGCCTGGCATAGGCGATGTTTTCGGCGAGCGACCGGTGGAACAGGATCGGCTCCTGCTGAACGATGGCGATCTGGCTGCGCAACGAAGCCTGCTCGACCTGCGAGATGTCCTGCCCGTCGATCAGTATCCGCCCGGCACTCACATCATAAAGCCGCTGGATCAGCTTGACGAAGGTCGTCTTGCCCGAGCCCGAATGCCCGACCAGTCCGATGCGCTCGCCGGCCGCGATATCGACCGAGAAATCGCGGTAGAGCGGCAGAAGGTGGGTGCCGTAGTGGAACGTCACCTTGTCGAAGGCGATGTGCCCGTCGCCGATCCGGATCGGCCGAGCGCCGGGCCGGTCCTCGATGCCGAGCGGCTCGGACTGGAAGTCAACCAGTTCCTCCATGTCGTTGATCGAGCGCTGCAGGTTGCGGATATGCGTGCCGATGTCGCGCAGATATCCCTGCAGCACGAAAAACGAGGTCAGCACGAAAGCAACGTCGCCGGCGCTCGCCTGGCCCCAGGCCCACAACATGAGGGCAAGACCGATGACCGCCGCCCGCATCACCAGCAGCAGCACCCCTTGCGTGGTGCCGTTGGCAGTGCCGCGCATCCAGGTGCGGCCGGTGCGCAGGCGCCATTTGGCGACGACGCGCGCCAGCCGCGCTTCCTCGCGAGCCTCCGCGCCGAAGCCCTTGACGACGGCGTTGCAGCTCACCGCGTCTGCCAGCGAGCCGCCCAGCCGCGTGTCCCAGCTGTTGGCGAGCCGCGCAGCAGGCGCGACATAGCCGAGCGACAGCATCGCCGTGACGGCGATGAACAGCACCGAACCGGCGGCCACCACGGTCCCCATCAACGGCCAGAACCAGCCGAGCAGCAGCGTGGAGCCGACGAGCATGACGACCGACGGCAGCAGCGCGATCAGGATCGTGTCGTTGAGCAGGTCCAGCGCCCACATGCCGCGCGTTATCTTGCGCACCGTCGATCCGGCAAAGCTGTTGGCGTGCCAGTCCGTCGAAAAGCGCTGCACCCGATGGAAGGCGTCGGCCGCGATGTCCGACATCATCTTCAGCGTCAACTGGACGATGCACAGGAACGCGACATTGCGCAGCGCGACACCGGCCAGCGCCAGCGCCATCAGGGTCGAGAACGCCGTCATCGCCGCATTCCAGGCGACTGCGTCGGTTCCGGCGCCGCTGGCGACGGCATCGACCAGGCGGCCGGAATAGAAGGGTGTCAGCACGTCGGCGAGCGTCGAGAGCAGGAAGGCGCCCATGATGAGCGAAAGCCGCCACGGCTGGTGGCGCCAATGGCTGAACGTAAAGCCAAGCACGCTGCGAAAGGCGCTTGCGCGCAGGTCGATCTTGAAACGAGCCATGATGTCATCCGGGCGCAAACAAGCCCGGTCCCGGTAAAAATCGAATTGGAAAACCCGCGTCCGCGCGTTGCGGCGACCCTGAAAGCGGGAGGTTCAGTATGGTAGGCCGCCTGCCCTGAGGCGGCGACCGGCAGCGGCAGATGCCTGGTCCGCGTCTGGCTCTCCGAGAAACCCTCGGAGCGCCAGCGCCGACCTAGGCCTCGCGGCCTCGCATAACGATGTCAAATCCTGCCATACGGTCCTCCCGGAAGGGAATCGCGGAAAGGTTGTTATAGGCAGGCATCAACCGATCGCCAAGTCGGCCCGTCGCCAAAACGACATCTGGTCCAAGCACTGCGACGAATTTGCAACAACGGCGGGTTGTGGCCAGGCCTCAGGCAGCGGGTGAGCGATCCAGTCGCATGTAGCGCCCTTCCGCCCGGAACCCGAACTTCTGGTAGAGGCTGTGAGCGTCGCTGGTCGTGAGGCTCCAATGAGAAACCGTCTTCATATCGGGATGATCCAGGAGTGCCTGCACAAGCCGTTTGCCGATGCCATGCCCACGACGCTCCGGCCAGACGATGACGTCGGCAAGATAGGCAAAGACCGTGTAGTCGGTGATCGCGCGGGCGAATCCGACCTGCTTGCCATCGAGATAGGCGCCGACGCAGAGCGAGTTGTCGAAGGCGCGGCGGTTGGCTTCGTCGGTTCTGGACGCACCCCAATAGCTTTGCATGAGCAGATCGGAGGTCGCCCGGAAATCGATCCGCGACACGTCGAAACTGATTTCAACATCCTGCATGCGCGGCGCAATCTCGCGGACTAGCCGCGATCCCGGAACCGGTTGGTGATCGGGTAGCGGCGGTCGCGGCCGAAATTCTTCTTGGTAATCTTCACGCCAGGCGCCGCCTGCCGGCGCTTGTATTCGGCGATATAGAGCAGATGCTCGACACGCGTCACCGTCGCCCGGTCGTGGCCACGCGCGACGATGTCGTCGACGCTCATCTCGTTCTCCACCAGGCATTCCAGGATGTCGTCCAGCACCGGATAGGGCGGCAGCGAATCCTGGTCGGTCTGGTTCTCGCGCAGCTCCGCCGACGGCGCCTTGTCGATGATGTTGTTCGGGATTACCTCGCCCGACGGTCCGAGCGCACCCGGCGGCACATGGTTGTTGCGCCAGCGCGACAGCGCGTAGACCTGCATCTTGTAGAGATCCTTGATCGGGTTGAAGCCGCCATTCATGTCGCCGTAGAGCGTGGCGTAGCCGACCGACATCTCGCTCTTGTTGCCCGTGGTGACCACCATCGAGCCGAACTTGTTGGAGATTGCCATCAGGATCGTGCCGCGGGCGCGGCTCTGCAGGTTCTCCTCGGTGATACCTTCCTGGGTACCCTCGAAGAGCTGGGTCAGCGCGTGCCTGAAGCCTTCGACCGGCTCGGAGATCGGCACGATATCATAGCGGCAGCCAAGCGCGCGCGCGCAGTCCTCGGCGTCCTTCAGCGAATCCTTCGACGTATAGCGGTAGGGCATCATGACGGTGCGCAACCGCTCTTCGCCCAGCGCATCGACGGCCAAAGCCGCGCAGATCGCCGAGTCGATGCCGCCGGAGAGGCCGAGCACGACGTTCTTGAAACCGTTCTTGTTGACGTAGTCGCGCAGACCCAGCATGCAGGCCCGGTAGTCGGCCTCTTCGCGCTCGGGGATCTTCGACATCGGGCCTTCCGAGCAGACCCAATGATCGCCTTTCCGTTTCCAGGTGGTGACGGCGACCGCCTCCTCGAACTGGCTCATCTGGAAGGCCAGCGTCTTGTCGGCCCCGATGGCGAACGAGGCGCCGTCGAAGATCAGCTCGTCCTGGCCGCCGAGCTGGTTGGCATAGATCATCGGCAGGCCGGTCTCGATGACCTGGCGGATGACGACCTGGTGGCGAACGTCGATCTTGGCGCGATAGTAGGGGGAGCCGTTCGGCACCAGCAGGATCTCGGCGCCGCTTTCGGCAAGCGTCTCGCACACGGCGATGTCGCCCCAGATGTCCTCGCAGATCGGAATGCCGATGCGCACGCCGCGGAAGTTGACCGGACCCTGCAGTTCCGGCCCGGCCTGGAAGACGCGCTTCTCATCGAACTCGCCATAATTCGGCAGGTCGAGCTTGTAGCGCTCGGCGATGATCTTGCCGCCGTCGGCGAAGACGATCGAGTTATGCGTGCCGGTCCGGCGCTTCAGCGGCGTGCCGACGATGACGCCCGGCCCGCCATCGGCCGTGTCCTCGGCGAGATCCTGCGCCGCCTTCTCGCAAGCCTTCAGGAAGGAAGGCTTCAGCACCAGGTCTTCCGGCGGATAGCCGGCGAGGAAGAGCTCGGTGTAGAGCACCAGATCGGCGCCCTGGCGCGCTGCGTCCGCCCTCGCCTCGCGCGCTTTTGCCAGATTGCCGGCGACGTCGCCCACGGTCGGGTTGAGCTGGGCGACGGCAATGCGCAGGATATCGGGAGCGGTCTTGGTCATGGTACGGATTTAGCGTGGCTGAAATCGCCCCGCAATGGCGTTTGGTTGTGCCACTTAGGACTAATCGGCGGAGCCGATTATGTCCCTGATCGATCGAAGATCGTATCCTGACTAATCGGCGGAGCCGATTATGTCCCTGATCGATTGAGGACCGTATCCTGACTAATCGGCGGCGCCGGCAGAGCCGACTATCTCCCTGATCGACGGACGTCGATCGATCCCAACCACCTAGTCGCCCATATATTCGCGCAGCGCCTCTGCCGAGCGGTTCTCGCCGATCGACATCGCTAGGATGCGCGAGATGTGGCGGCGCGGCAGGCCGGTCTCGGCCGACCATTGGTTGATCTGCGCCTGGATCTTGTCGAGGTCCCGCTTCGAGGTCGGGTTTTCGGCGATGTCGAGGCCGGCATCGCGCAATGCCGCCGCCATGTCGGTAGAGAGGACAAACGTGTCCCATTCGAGCCAGCGCAGGAAATACTGGCCGGTGTTGCCGCCGAGCCGGCTGCCATGCTTGGCGAGATAGGCGGTCAGGCCGACCTGATCGTCCGCGGGCCAGGAGGCGATGAATTTGCCGAAGCTGCCATTCTCCTTCGAGACGCGATCGACGAAGGCGGCATTGTCGCGCACCGACTTGATCTTCTGCGGATTGCGCACGATGCGGCTGTCGGATGCAAGCTCGTGCCAGAAGTCGTCCGGCTGGAACAGAAGCCGCTTCGGCTCGAAGCCGAGGAACGCTTCCTCGAAACCTGGCCATTTCTGCTCGATGACCCGCCACACGAAGCCGGCGGCGAAAATGCGCTCGGCCATGGTGGAGAGGATGCGGTCGTCGGGGATCTTTGCAACCGCCATATTATCGGGCGCGGGGCCAAGCAACTGCGCCAGCACGGCCTCTCCGCCCTTGCGCTTTGCCGCCCGTGCATGGATTTTCTGGAAATCGAGCATCATTGTCCCCGCTTGTTCGCCGCAATCTATCACTTCACGTCCGGCCCGGCAGCCTCTACCTCTATCGACGCCCGGCCGAAGGAGAGGACAAATGAACAAGATCGTCGAAGATATGGCGAACCGTCTGCTCAAGCGAAAGCCGGACGGTTTCGGTCCGATCGAGAGCCGCGTGCTCCAGTCGACGCTCGAGCGCACCACCATCACCCGCGACACCAACAAGGCCGTGGCCTTCCACGAGACCTATGGCGACCGTATTGCCGACACTATCGCCAGGATCGGCGGCTCCTGGTCCTTCATCCTGAGCTTCCTGGCCTTTCTTGTTGTCTGGACTGCCGGCAACGCCTGGCTGCTCACCCGCGACGCCTTCGATCCCTACCCTTTCATCTTCCTCAACCTTGTTCTGTCGATGCTGGCGGCGATCCAGGCGCCGGTGATCATGATGTCGCAGAACCGCCAGACCGAGCGCGACCGCATCGACGCCGCCCATGACTACGAGGTCAATCTGAAGGCCGAGATCGAGATCATGGCCCTGCATGAAAAACTCGACGAGCTTCGCCATAGCGAGATCATCGGCATGCGTGACGAAATCCTGCGCATGGCCGAGCAGATCAGGCGCATTGACGAAAAACTGTCCGCGCGGCCCGCAACGGAATGAGCGAGACCATCCATCGCCTCATCGAGCAATACGGGCTGATCGCGGTCTTCCTGGGTTGCGTGGCCGAAGGCGAAAGCGCGGCGATCCTGGGCGGCTTCTTCGCTCATCAGCATGTTTTCGTGCTCTGGCAGACTTTCTTTGCCGCCTTCCTCGGCGCCTTCGCCGGCGACACGTTCTTCTTCACCCTGGGGCGCAGCTTCGCCGAACATCGCTATGTGAGACTGTTGCGCAGGCGTCCGGGCTTCAGCCGAGCCTATCGCCTGCTCAACACCCATCCCAACATTTTCGTGCTGACCAACCGCTATATCTACGGCATGCGCCTGGTCGGCGGCGTCGCCGCCGGCCTGTCGACCGTGTCCATGCCGCGTTTCGTCATCCTGAATGCCATCTCGTCCGCGGTCTGGTCGGCCCTGTTCAGCGGCATCGGCTATGTCTTCGGCCTGGGCGCGGAGGAAATCGTGGGCCAGGCGTTTGCTCGCCATCAGCGCCTGCTCATCGCCCTCGGCGTCGGCATCGTTATCGCCGTGGTCGCCTGGTTGGTAGGCCATCACTTCGCGAAGCGCGAACGCGCCAGGGAAGACCAGGCAGGATCTTGATCAATCCGCGAGGATCAGATCGGCGCGCCGACAAGGCGTTCGATGATGGCGATGCCCCAGACGCCGCCGGCGATCACGATCGAAATCAGCACGGCCAGCGAACCGCAGTCCTTGGCAAGTTGGATGTCGATGTGGAATTCGCGCGAGATTGCGTCGCAGGCCGCCTCGATGCCGGTGTTGAGCACTTCGACCATGATCAGGATCAGCACAGCACCGATCAGCAGGGCATAGCCGCGCCAGGAAACCGAGATGAACCAGCCGGCCGGCAAGGCGAGCGCCAGCAACAGCAATTCCTGCTGGAACGCCTTTTCGTGGGCGGCCAACTTGCGGAAGGCCCGCACTGAATTGATGAAAGCATCGATCAGCCGCTGCATTCCTCTGCCCCTTTGCGAGTCACCGGCAGGGGATATCGCAATGGTGGGATCAAGGGAATAAGGCAGCCGCTGCAAAATTCATCCGCCCGCGACCTTTATCGACGGCGCCGATTTCTCGAACTGCGGCAACCCGTCCTCGATCGAATAATAATCGCCCTTGTCGCCGACGAAGATGTGGCATTCGCCCCGAAGCCCGCTCGGTTCCTCGAATGAACCAGCCATAACCGAAACATATGCATCGCCTTTCGGCTTCCAGAACAGCACCGAGCCGCATGTCTTGCAAAAGCCACGCTTGGCGAAGTCGGATGCCTCATACCAGGTGAGATTTTCCATGCCTTCGATAACGATGTCGGCGTCCGCTACATTGGTTGCGGCGTAGAAATGGCCGCTCTGCTTGCGGCATTGTGAACAATGGCAATAAATCACGCCGCGTAGCGGGCCCTTCGTTCTGAAACGCACCGCCCCGCACAGGCACGATCCGCTATGATTGTCGTCCATTCCGGCCTCCTTCGACGTCGTCTGCACCGTTCATTGCCGGATGTAGAATTTCAGTTTTGAGATGACCGGGCACCGGAAAATGCGACACCGAAGCGACGCGTTTCAGAAGCTGCCCCTGCACCGCTTTGCACCCTGTGGTAGCAAGGACAATGAGGAAATGCAGGCTATTAAGGAAACTTTAGCAGGACTGCATTTATGATTCCCACAAGCGATGGTCGTGTTGGGGACGCGCCGTCGCAATTCTGATTCAAATCCCCGCGTGAGCGAACGCCGGCGGTGGCAGGTCTCCGGTCGCACTGAAGGGGCAGTGAACAGACATGAAGCCGGCAGCCATTCCGACCGACAGGAATACCGACATCGCCAGCACCGTCGTGACGACGATGCGACAGCTCGGCGTGCTTGGCCTGCCGCGTAACTATGAAATCTTCTACGAGGCGCTCAGCAGCAGCAATCGCGAACTCAGCCTTGCCGTCGTCTCGTTGAGCAACCGCCCAACCCAGGAAGATCTCGACCGCATCGGACGGAGCTTCTTCCCGCAGCACCACGGCCCCGCCATTGTCGAGCACGCCCGTGAGGTGGTTGCCAAGGAGCTCGAGGACATCGCTGCCCTGTTGCGCAGCGAGCGCTCGCATATCGAGAAGTATGGCCGCATCCTCGACGAGACCTCGAGCGGCCTGAGCAATCGCAGCCTGCTTTCGCAAGAACTCCTGCAGAAGATCGCAGGCGCGATGTCGGCCGCCACCAGCTCGACGATCGACCATGGCCGTCAGATCGCCAGCACGCTCAGCGAAAAGACAGCCGAGCTTGAAAGCGTCAAGTCGAAGCTCGAGGAATACAAGCGGCTCGCCGACACCGACCCGCTTACGCAGCTGTGGAACCGCCGCGCCTTCGACAAGGAGATCACCCGGATCTACAACAGCAACCGCGGCATATTGTTCAACGCCTTGATCCTTGCCGATATCGATCATTTCAAGGACATAAACGATCGCTATGGCCACCCGGTCGGCGACAGGATCCTGCAGATCATCGCCGAGATCTTCCAGTCCAGCGTGCGTGCCGACATATTTGTCGCGCGAACCGGCGGCGAGGAGTTCGCGCTTATCGTCGAAGGCGCCAGCGAGGAAGCCACATACGAGATCGCCGAGCGCATCCGCGCGCTAATCGAGCAGACACCGTTCACCAGCAGCCAGACCGGCATGAACTACGGCACCGTTACCGTATCGATGGGCATCTGCATGGCCTCGGAGGCGGAAAACCCCGAGGATCTCTACACCAAGGCCGACCAGGCGCTTTACCGCTCCAAGGTCGGCGGCCGCAACCGTGTGACAAAGCACTCGGCCACGGTCAGCCGGGCTGGCAAAAGCTGGCTGCTTTACAAGAAAGACTGACACACCCCTTTCCAGGCGAATTTTTGTGGATTATATTTTCCACAGAAATGAATGGGTGCGCTTATGCAACGTCCAGTCGCGGCCGCGACGGCGGCCGAAAATGCCGTCATTACCAAGGCCACGCTGCGCGCGGCCGACCTGCTCGATATCACCGCCAGGACGCTTGCCTTGGTCATCGGCGTGTCGGAAGCAACGGTCTCGCGCATGCGCCGGCAGGAATTCCTGCTTGAACGCGGCACCAAGCCGTTCGAATTGGCGGTGCTGTTCGTGCGCCTGTTCCGCTCGCTCGACGCCATCGTCGGCGGCGACGAGACAGTCGCCCGGGCGTGGCTGAAGAATCCCAACACCACGCTCGACGGCACGCCGCTCGAAAAAATCCTGACGATTGCCGGACTTGTCGATGTCATTGCCTACCTGGACTCCCGGCGCGCTCTCGTCTGAGGCCGTCCGGCTCGAAGGCAAGTACTGGCGGATGGTCGAGGCGCAGCACCGCGTCTCGACCCTTAAGCTCATCGACACGCTCGACGAGCAGGCGCTGCTTGAGGATCTCATCGAGGACACCAAGCCGCGGATCCCGCTTGAGTGCCGCCATCTCCACTATCTGTTGGCGACGCCTTTTCGCTACGGCTCCGTCTATCCGTACGGCTCCCGCTTCCGCCGCGCCGGCAAGACGAAAGGCGTCTACTACGCTGCCGAGACGGTGCTGACGGCGGTGGCGGAGATGGCCTTCTACCGCTTGCTGTTTTTTGCGGAGTCGCCGGCGACGCAATGGCCGAGCGACGCGGCGGAATACACCGCCTTCGCCGCCGCGATAAAATGCGACCGCGCAGTCGACCTGACACGGCCGCCGCTCGATCGCGACGAGAAGGCCTGGACGCACGCCACCGACTACACCGCCTGCCAGGCGATCGCCGACGTCGCGCGTGAGGCCGAGCTGCAGGCGATCCGCTATCGCTCGGCGCGCGATCCCAAGGGCGTCAATATCGCGCTGTTGACGTGCAAGGGCTTTGCCAAGGCAAAACCGCTGGAGCCGCAGACCTGGCGCATCCGGATCGGCTCTTTCGGCCTTCAGGCGATCTGCGAATTCCCGGACAAGCGGCTGGAATTCTCACGCACCGCCTTTGCCGATCCCCGATTGGCCGGCATGCGCTGGGAGCGCGGCTACTGAACTCCGAAAACTGTATCGAGATTCAGGTCCGGATGAGCCAAGAATGGTGGCTTCCGAGAACCGGCCTACGCCGGCCGTAGCCTTACCTGCTATGCAACTCTCCCAAATGCATGCTTCGGCCGGCGAAGGCCGGAAGCGCAGGAGGCCGTCATTCGCAGGCCGACCTCTCCTGAATATCGATACAGTTTAGGCCAGGATGTTGACGGCACGCGCCGCCACCAGCGCTATGGTCAGGAGCGAGATCATCGCTTCGGCCATCATCAGGAGCTTCGCGCGCTGCGTGAGCGGCAAGGTGTCGGTCGGCGAGAACGCCGTGGCATTGGTGAAAGCCAGGAAGACATAGTCGACGAAGCCCGGCAGCCAGCCCTGTATCTCGCGATCTGGCAGCGTCATTTGCGGAAACAGGAAGTCTGCCTGCGCGCGCTTGACCAGCCCGCAGGTCGGCGGGCCGCCCCGGTCGGTGCTCCAGAACCATAGCGCAAAGACAATCACATTGGTGACCCAGATGTTGAGCGCGTCGACGAGCAGCGTCGTGCCGGCCCCAGCATGCCCTTCCAGCAACGCCCGCACCAGGAAGACCAGCGACCCGCAATTCATGATGCTGATGACGCCGGTCATCACCAATGCTGCGCGGCGGATATAGAGGCGCAATCGGCCGATCGCGTACCAATGCTCATGGTCGACGGCATTGCGCGTCGCCATTTGCGTCCAGGCCGTCGCGATCGACAGGGGCGCCAGCAGCGCCGCCTCCACTGTAGGGGCCAGCCAGCGCGGACCGAAGGACAGGTTGTTGATGACCAGAAGCTGCAGGCAGATGACGACGAGAACCGCGGCGCGCGCCGACCAGAAATCGAGCCCACGATGATGGATGACGGCATGCTGATGGCGCATGGAGGAACCTGTATTGCTAAAACCGCGGCGCTACGGACGGGCTCCGGCAATGATCGGCCGGCCGGTCCTGCCCGAAGCGCCGGCGACGGGTTCCATCGCAATCTTGGTTTTACAATGTTGCGGAAGAATACTTTTTCGTAAGCTTTTGCTATCGGACTGTTCAGCAATCCATCGGTATGATTTTAGGCCCGTATGTCGAGAACCAGTGAATCCGTGCATGTCTGGCCCGCCGCGGCTGCGGCGGAAGACGATCTGTCTTCCATCTGGAACGGTCTGGTCCGGCATCCATGGCGGTTACTGGCGCTTTTGTGCCTGATCCAGATCGCCTGCTGGACCGTCATGCCCGCGCTCGTCAACGTTGGGCCGCCGCGCGACGTCGTCGAGGGTTTCATGTGGGGACGCGAATGGGTGCTGCTGACCTACAAGCACCCGCAACTCCCCTGCTGGCTGCTCGAGATCAGCCACCTGCTCACCGGCTCGTTCCGCTGGCCGCAATATATGCTGTCGCAGTTGATGATCTCGACTACTTTCGTCCTGGTCTACCTTCTCGCGCGCGACATCATGGGCCCGACCCGGGCGATCGCTGCCGTGCTCTTGATGCCGTCGATCTATTTCTTCGGCTGGCCGACCCCGCAATTCAACCATGATTACGCGCAAATGCCGTTCTGGGCCGCAATCTCATGGTTGCTGTGGCGCTCGGCGCGCGACGGCCGTCCAGGCTGGTGGCTCGCCCTCGGCCTCGTCTCGGGCATCGGGCTCTACGCAAAGTTCTCGACGGCTCTGCTACTGGTGTTCGGTGGTATCTGGATTTTGTACGACGCCCGCGCTCGAAGCCGGCTTGCCACCCCATGGCCATGGCTCGGTCTTGCGGTTTTTCTGGGCCTCGCGGCGCCGCTGGCAATTGCGCTTTTCCGCCTCGATTTCCTGCCGCTGACCTATGCGGAGCATCGCAACGCCTGGGTGCTCGCTAACCGCGCCCGGCTTTACTATATCGGCGTTCAGCTTGCCGGGCTTGCCGCTCTTCCCGCCGTTCTTGCTATTTCCGGCCTGCTGCGACGGCGGCCCGACCCGGCACGAGACCCCTTACCGGCCCGCCGTGCCCCCGAGCGGCGCGCGATTGTCTACCTGGCATGGATGGGCCTGGGGCCGGCGCTCCTGATCATGGCCGCCTCGCTGTTTACCGGCACCGGCGAGTCCTGGGGCGCGACGATGTACAATTTGGTCGGCGCCCTCGCGGTTGCACTCTTGGGACAGCGCCTGGGCGCGGCCGAGTTGCGCCGACTGACGCTGCTGGCACTGCTATGCGTGGTCGGCGTATCGAGCGCCTATGCGATTACACGCTGGACCGGTTGCAACGTCCTCGGTCGCCTGCAGCCGATGTGCTGGCCGGCACGATCGATCTCGCAGACGGCCGAAGCGATCTGGCATGAGACGGTACCAGGACCACTGGGCATCGTCGGCGGCGAGGACGGCGTGGCTCAGCTTGCCGGGTTGGAAGCGGCGGACCAGCCGTCGATTTTCACGACGCTCGACAGGCGCCTTGCCCCCTGGATCACGGACCAGCGCCTGCGCGATCAGGGCCTGCTGCTGGTGTGGCCGACCGGTTGGAGGCTCTCCCCGCAACAGCAGGCGTGGATCGCCGGCCTGCCGGTCAAGACCGTGCCGTTCGACTGGTCGCTCAAGGCACCGCCGCTGGAGATCAGCTTTGCCGTCATTCCGCCCGGCAGGACCAGTTTCCCGGGCGATCCGCCCGGACCGCCCGATCCGGAATGACCCGCGACTTGAAGTTTATCAGCCCGACGTCAAAAGGCGACGGCATCGCCGCCAGCGCCTCCGACGATAGGCGTCAAGCCTCTGTTCAGGCGTTAGCGGCCTGCTTGTGCTGGACCGGATGGCTCTTCTTGAGCAGGTCCGAGACCAGGAAGGCGAGCTCGATCGCCTGATCGGCGTTGAGGCGCGGGTCGCAATGGGTGTGATAGCGGTCCTGCAGGTCTTCCGCCGTGATGGCGCGGGCGCCGCCCGTGCATTCGGTGACGTTCTTGCCGGTCATCTCTATATGGATGCCGCCCGGATGCGTGCCTTCCGCGCGATGAACTTCGAAGAAGGTCTGCACTTCCTTGAGGATGCGGTCGAACGGCCGCGTCTTGTAGCCGGCCGCCTCGATCGTGTTGCCATGCATCGGATCCGACGACCAGACAACGTTGCGGCCTTCCTTCTTAACTGCCCGCACCAGCTTCGGCAGATGCTCGGCGACCTTGTCGGAGCCGAAGCGCGCGATCAGCGTCAGACGGCCCGGCTCGTTTTCGGGATTGAGCAGGTCGATCAATTCCATCAGGCCGTCCGGCGTCAGCGACGGCCCGCATTTCAGACCGAGCGGATTCTTGATGCCGCGGCAATATTCGATATGCGCGTGATCTGGCTGGCGGGTGCGATCGCCGATCCAGATCATGTGGCCCGAGGTCGCGTACCAATCGCCGGAGGTCGAATCGACTCGCGTCAGCGCTTCCTCATAGCCGAGCAGCAGCGCCTCGTGGCTGGTGTAGAAATCCGTCTCGCGCAGCGCGAAATTGGTTTCGGACGTGATGCCCACCGCGCGCATGAAATCCATCGTCTCGGTGATGCGGTTGGCGAGCGATTCGTATTTTTCTCCCTGCGGGCTGTCGGCGACGAAGCCCAGCATCCAGCGATGCACGTTCTCAAGGCTGGCATAGCCGCCCTGCGCGAAGGCGCGCAGAAGGTTGAGCGTCGCGGCGGACTGGCGATACGCCATCTCCTGGCGCGCCGGATCCGGAATGCGCGAGGAAGCGTCGAATTCAATGCCGTTGATGATGTCGCCGCGGTAGCTCGGCAGCGTCACGCCGGCCTTCGTCTCGTTGTCGGACGAGCGCGGCTTGGCGAACTGGCCGGCGACGCGGCCGACCTTCACCACCGGCTGCGCGCCGGCGAAGGTAAGCACCACCGACATCTGCAGGAACACGCGGAAGAAGTCGCGGATGTTGTCGGCGCCATGCTCGGCAAAGCTCTCGGCGCAATCGCCGCCCTGGAGCAGGAAGGCTTCGCCGGCGGCGACCGCCGCCAGCTGCTTCTTCAGCTTGCGCGCCTCGCCGGCGAAGACCAGCGGCGGATAGGTCGCGAGCCGCGCTTCCGTGGCTTGCAAAGCCCCAAGGTCCGGGTAGGCCGGGACCTGCTTGATCGGCTTTGCCCTCCACGAATTCGGCGACCATTTCGTCATCGCTGCACCCAACGCCCTTCCAGAGCAACTCCAGGAAAGTGTAACGGCTTTCCGTCCGGAATTGCGTCAAATAAACCGGCGAGCGTGGTTGCCCGCCATTCCAGCCTCGATACGAGGTCGCGGCTCCTTACACGAAGCCGACTGCCTATTCTAGCCGGGTTTTTCAGTGGTGGCGAATGCGTTGAGCTGCTCGGCTTCCAATGTAGACGCCGTTACGCGGCCTTATCGACGAGCCGCGCCAGTTGCGTCATCACCACGGCCGAGCCGGCGAGCCGCTTCTCCGCGTTCGGCCAGTCGCGGATGAAAACGACGCTATGGTCGGCCCTGATCTTGGCCAGCGATCCCTGCTCGCCGATGAACTTGACCAGCCCGACCGGATTGGGGAACTCGCGCTTGCGGAAATGAATGACGACGCCCTTGGGCCCGGCATCGAGCTTCTCGACATTGGCCCTGCGGCAGAGCGCCTTGATGAAGACGATCTTCAACAGGTGCGTCACCTCTTCCGGCAAAGGCCCGAAACGGTCGATCAGCTCGGCGCCGAAGCCGTCGATCTCCTCGGTGGTTTCGAGGTCGCCAAGGCGTCGGTAGAGCGCCATGCGGAGCTGCAGGTCGGGCACATAGCTTTCCGGGATCATCACGGCGGTGCCGACGGCGATCTGCGGCGACCAGCCGCCGTCCTGCGCCTCGCCGGTATCCTTCACCTCGGCCACCGCCTCTTCCAGCATCTGCTGGTAGAGCTCGAAGCCGACCTCCTTGATATGGCCGGACTGCTCTTCGCCCAGAAGATTGCCGGCGCCACGGATGTCGAGGTCGTGGCTGGCGAGCTGGAACCCTGCGCCGAGCGTGTCGAGCGACTGCAGCACCTTCAGCCTGCGCTCGGCCGTATCGGTGAGCTTGCGGTTCGCCGGCAGCGTGAACAGCGCATAGGCGCGCACCTTCGAACGGCCGACGCGGCCGCGCAACTGATAAAGCTGCGCCAGGCCGAACATGTCGGCGCGATGGATGATCAGCGTGTTTGCGGTCGGGATATCGAGCCCGGATTCGACGATAGTGGTCGACAGGAGCACGTCATACTGACCGTCGTAGAAGGCGTTCATGATGTCGTCGAGCTCGCCCGGCGGCATTTGGCCATGCGCCACTGCCACTTTCAGCTCCGGCACGGATTCCCTCAGGAAATCATGGATTTCGGCAAGGTCGCTGATACGCGGCACGACATAAAAGGAATGGCCGCCGCGATAGCGTTCGCGCAGCAGTGTCTCGCGTATGACCAGCGGATCGAAGGGCGAGATGAAGGTGCGCACCGCCATGCGGTCAACCGGCGGCGTGGCGATCAGCGAGAGCTCGCGAACGCCGGTCAGCGCCAGTTGCAGCGTGCGCGGGATCGGCGTCGCCGACAGCGTCAGCACATGCACGTCGGACTTGAGATCCTTCAGCCGCTCCTTGTGCTTGACGCCGAAATGTTGCTCCTCGTCGATGATCAGCAGGCCGAGGCGCTTGAACGAGATCGAGCTGCCGAGCAGCGCGTGCGTGCCGACGACGATGTCGACCGTGCCTTCGGCGATGCCCTTCTTGGTTTCCGCCAATTCTTTTGAACCAACCAGGCGCGACGCCTGCGCAATGCGGATCGGCAGGCCCGAAAAGCGCTGCGAGAAGGTTTTGAAGTGCTGCCGCGACAACAACGTCGTCGGCACCACGACCGCGACCTGGAACCCTTCCATGGCCGCGATGAAGGCGGCGCGCAACGCAACTTCCGTCTTGCCGAAGCCGACGTCGCCGCAGATCAGCCGGTCCATCGGTTTGCCGGCGCCGAGATCATCCAGGACGGAATCGATCGCCGTCTGCTGGTCGTCGGTCTCCTCATAGGGGAAACGCGCGGCGAACTCGCCATAAAGCCCTTCCGCCGGGATCATGGAGGGCGCTGCACGCATCTGCCGCTCGGCGGCGATGCGGATCAATTGCCCGGCCATGTCGAGCAGGCGCCGCTTCAGCCGTGCCTTGCGCGCCTGCCAGGCGCCGCCGCCCAGCTTGTCGAGCGTCGCCTCAGCCGAATCCGAGCCATAGCGCGACAGAAGCTCGATGTTTTCCACCGGCAGGAACAGGCGATCGTCGCCCGCATAGTGGATTTCGAGACAGTCATGCGGCGCGCCGAGCGCTTCGATGGTGCGCAGCCCGACGAAGCGGCCTATGCCATGGTCGGCATGGACGACGATGTCGCCTGCCGACAGCGACGAGGCTTCGGCTATGAAATCGGAGGCCTTCTTCTTGCGCTTGGAACGCCGAATGAGCCTGTCGCCGAGGATGTCCTGCTCGGCGACGACGACCAGATCGTCGGTCTCAAAGCCGGATTCGAGCGGCAGCACGGCAAGGCCCGCCCGCCCCGGCTCTAGCTTTTCGACCTCGGCCAGCGTCGCGACAGGTTTCAGATTGCTGAGATGGTGCTCCGCGAGAATTTGCCCGAGCCGGTCGAGCGAGCCTTCAGTCCAGCCGGCGACGACGACGCGGCGACGCGCCGCGCGCTCGTCGGCAATATGCTTCACGACGACGTCGAAGACGTTGACGTTGGGATCGGCGCGCTCCTCGGCAAAGCTGCGGCCTTGCCGCGAGCCGCCATGGAAGACTTTTTTGCCACCGACGTCGGGGGCGTCGAAGACGGTGAAGTCTATGTCCTCGCGCGGTCCGAGCGACGCCTTGAGGTTTTCGGGCGAGAGATAAAGCAGGTCCGGCGCCACCGGCTTGTAAGGGACGGCATCCTTGAGCGCACTGTCGGCCTGCTTGCGGCGTGCCTCGTAGTGGTCGAGGATCAGCGTGTGGCGCTCGGCCAACGCCTCATGTGCCAGATGGTCGAACACGACGGGCGCATCCGGCAGATAGTCGAACACGGTCGCCAGCCGCTCGTAGAAGAACGGCAGCCAGTGCTCCATGCCGGCGAAGCGGCGGCCTTCGCTGACCGCAGCGTAGAGCGCGTCATCGCGCGACGGCGCGCCGAAGGCCTCGATATAGGAGCGGCGAAAGCGGCTGATCGTTTCCGGTGTCAGCGCCACCTCGCTCATCGCTTGCAGCGACATCGACTTGCGCTGCCCGGTGGTGCGCTGCGTCGCGACGTCGAAGACGCGGATCGATTCCAGCGTGTCGCCGAAGAAGTCGAGCCTGAGCGCCTCGCTCCAGCCGGGCGCGAAAAGGTCGAGGATGCCGCCGCGCACCGCGAATTCACCAAGCCCGCGAACGGTCGGCACGCGCTCGAAGCCGGACGTCTCCAGCCGCGCGATCAGCGCGTTCATGTCGATCTGGTTTCCCGGCTTGGCGTGGAAAGTCTGCGCTTCGATCAGCTCGGCCGGCGGGATGCGCTGCAACAGCGCATTGGCGGTGGTGAGGATCACCGCACGATGCGGTTTCTTGGCCAGCGCGATCATGGCCGAAAGCGCGTCGAGCCGCCGCGCCGCGGCATCTGCGCCGGGCGAGACGCGATCGTAAGGCAGGCAGTCCCAGGCCGGCAGCTCCAGCACCGGCAGGCCGGGCGCGGCAAAGGCGAGCGCCTCGATGATCGCTGGCAGCCGCTGGCCGTCGCGCGCGACGAACAGCACCGGCTTGTCGGGCGCGATCTCCTGCGCCGTCTGCACCAGGGCGAAGGCTTCGTAGCCGTCGGCGACGCCGTCGACAACGAACTGGCCGGCGCGGCCCTTGGGCAGGCCAATGGAAGGAATGAGGGTCATGGATATGCGTTTTTCAAAATGTCATGGTCCGGCGCGACGCCAGGATCTTCCGCAGAACCGCGCAGTCGATATCGGGCGGAACCGGGCGCTCGCCGGTGACCATCGGGAGAAATTCGGTGTCGGGAATTTCGAGAAGTCTCTCATATTGGTCGATTTCATCGCCGGTCAAGGCGCCGATCTCGGCGTCGGCGAAGGAACCGAGAATCAGGTCCATCTCGCGCATGCCGCGATGCCAGGAGCGGAACAGGAGCTTGCGGCGGCGCGCGTCCAACCCCTCGCTTGATCGCTGTGTTCCGGTCATGGCGCCGCATCCCTGTCCAAAGCGGCGCATATAGCGTGGATAGAGAGCGGTGTCAGCCTTTGCGCTGCCCTCGTCGCGACATAAGCTGACACGATGCGTCCCACCGTCCTCGATCCCTTGTTCGTTCCGATCACTTCGCTTGCCGGCGTCGGCCCGAAGGTCGGATTGCTGATCGAGCGTGTCGTGCCAGCCGACCTCGGCGATCGCGCTGCGCGCGCGGCCGACCTTCTGTTCGTGCTACCCAACACCGTCATCGACCGCCGCAACCGGCCCGGCATCGCGCTGTCGGCCGAGGGCCAGATCGTCACGCTCGAGGTGCGCGTCGACCGCCACCAGCCGCCGCCGCGCGGCAACAGGTCGGTGCCGTACAGGGTTTACGCCCATGACGACACCGGCGAGGTCGCGCTGACCTTCTTCCATGCCCATGCCGCCTATCTGCAGAAAATGCTTCCCGAGGGCGAGCGTGTGGTGATCTCAGGCCGCATGGAGTGGTTCAACGGCCGCCCGACGATGGTCCATCCCGACCACATCGCGCCGATCGACGAGGCCGAGGGCCTACCGTTGGTCGAGCCGGTCTATCCGCTCACCGCCGGCCTCTCGGCAAAGGTGTTGCGCCGCGCCATCGGACAGGCGCTTGGCCGCCTGCCAGAGCTGCCGGAGTGGCAGGACGACGCCTTCATGCGCCGCCATACATTCCCGTCCTTCGGCGATGCGCTTGCGCGCATCCATTATCCGAAGGATCCGATCGACGTTGCCGTCGAGGGGTCGGCCTGGCGACGCCTTGCCTATGACGAATTGCTGGCCGGCCAGGTTTCGCTGGCGCTGGTGCGAGCGAGAATTCGCCGGCTCTCGGGCCGGCCGCTTACCGGCGACGGCAGCATCGTCGAGAAGCTGCGAGCTGCCCTTCCCTACAAGCTCACCACAAGCCAGGAATTCGCGCTCGGCGAAATCAATGCAGACCTTGCCGATCCCGAACGCATGCTGCGCCTGCTGCAGGGCAATGTCGGCTCAGGCAAGACGGTGGTGGCGCTGCTCGCCATGGCGCGCGCGGTCGAGGCCGGCGGCCAGGCGGCCCTGATGGCGCCGACCGAGATCCTGGCGCGCCAGCATCTGGCGACGATCGCGCCGCTGGCGGAAAAAGCCGGCCTGCGCCTCGCTATCCTGACCGGGCGCGAGAAGGGCCGCGAGCGTGCCGAGACGCTTGCCGGTCTTGCCGGCGGCGAAATCGACATCATCGTCGGCACGCATGCGCTGTTCCAGGAAAGCGTGACGTTTCACGACTTGGTGCTTGCCGTCGTCGACGAGCAGCACCGCTTCGGCGTTCATCAGCGCCTCGCCATCACCGCCAAGGGCGATGCACCCGATATGCTGGTGATGACGGCGACCCCCATCCCGCGCACGCTGGTGCTGACCGCCTTCGGCGACATGGACGTCTCGAAACTGACCGAGAAGCCGGCCGGCCGGCAGCCGATCCGCACCGTCACCTTGCCGATGGAACGGCTGGATGAGCTGGTCGGCCGCATGCTTGACGCCGTCGCCGATGGCCAGAAGATCTACTGGATCTGCCCGCTGGTCGAGGAATCCGAAGAGATCAAGCTGATGTCGGCGGAGGACCGCTTTGCTTCGCTGAAACCGCTCTTCGGCGACCGGATCGGCCTGGTGCACGGTCGCATGAAGGGTGCGGAGAAAGACGAGGCGATGCGCTCCTTCAAGCAGGGCGAAACGCGCATCCTCATCGCCACCACCGTGATCGAGGTCGGCGTCGACGTGCCCGACGCCACGATCATGGTGATCGAGCATGCCGAACGCTTCGGCCTTGCCCAGTTGCACCAGTTGCGCGGCCGGGTCGGGCGCAGCGACAAGCCCTCCTCCTGCGTCCTGCTCTACAAGGAGCCGCTCGGCGAGACGGCCAAACGCCGGCTCTCGGTGATGCGCGAGACAGAGGACGGCTTCAAGATCGCCGAGGAGGACCTGAAACTGCGCGGCGAAGGCGAGTTGCTGGGCACCCGCCAGTCCGGCACACCAGGCTTCCAGGTGGCGCGCCTCGAGTTCCATGCCGATCTGCTCGAAGCCGCGCGCGACGACGCACGCCTGATCCTGTCGCGCGACCCAGAATTGCAGTCCGAACGCGGCGGGGCGCTGCGGCTGCTGCTTTATCTGTTCGGCCGCGATGAGGCGGTGCGGCTGCTGCGCGCCGGCTGAGCGGTGCCAATCGCCGGGTTGGCGAGGCCGCCTTCGACGGGCTCGCCGTTCAGCGTCACCAGCTTGGCCTTGACCTCCGGCGCCACCATGCCGGCCGAGACGATCAGCTTGGCGCCGTCCTCGATCGACATGTCGAGCGGCACGATCTCGGATTTGTGGACATACATCAGGAAACCGGTGGTTGGATTGGGCGTGCAGGGCATGAACACCGCAATCAGCGGATCACCTTCCTGATCGAGCTTCTGGTTGATCTCGGTTTCCTTGTCGCTGGCGACGAAGACCAGCGACCAGACGCCCTTTCTCGGATATTCGACCAACCCGACCTGGCGGAACATGTCGCCCTTGTTCGACAGCACCGTCTCGAAAATCTGCTTCAGCGAGCCATAGATGCCACGCACCAGCGGCATGCGGCCAAGCAGCCGCTCGCCGAAATTGACAATGGCGCGGCCGACGATGTTCGCCGTCAGGAAACCGATCAGCGTGATCAGCACCAGCGCCACGATCAGCCCGAAGCCCGGAACCGGGAACGGCAGATAGGTATCGGGATTGTAGCGGGCTGGAATATAGGGTTTTACCCAGGAATCGACCCAGCCGATAAGCGACCAGGCGATATAGACCGTGATCGCCAGCGGCGCGCAGACGATGAAGCCGGTCAGGAAATAATTCCTTAGCCGGGTCATGCCAGAGGTCTTCAGGGCGTCGGACATGGGTTCACCGCGGCGCAGGTTGCAACGCTGAGATTAGTGAACCGCGAGCCGGTTTGGAACTGCGAAGTTTTTAAAGAGCGATCGTCAGGCCGCTGTAGCCAGCGGCACGGCACAACCTACTCCACGGTCACCGATTTCGCCAGATTGCGCGGCTGGTCGACGTCGGTGCCCATGAAGACGGCGGTGAAATATGCCAGCATCTGGATCGGCAGCGCGTAGATGATCGGCGAGATGATCTCCGGCACTTCGGGCAGGATGATCGTCTCCATCGTCTTGATGCCGGCCTGCGCCGCGCCCTTCTTGTCGGTGATCAGGATGATCTTGCCGCCACGCGCCGCCACTTCCTGCATGTTCGAGACGGTCTTTTCGAAGATGCGGTCATGCGGCGCAATGACGATCACCGGCATGTTCTCGTCGATCAGCGCGATCGGCCCGTGCTTCAGCTCGCCGCCGGCATAGCCTTCGGCGTGGATATAGGAGATTTCCTTGAGCTTCAGTGCGCCTTCCATGGCCAGCGGAAAATTGGTGTCGCGGCCGAGATAGAGCACGTCCTTGTAGCGCGACAGCTCGCGCGAGATGCGCTCGATCTGCTCGTCAAGCTTCAGCACCCGGGTGGCGTAGCGCGGCGCCTCGGAAAGCTCGCGCACCAGCTGCTTTTCCTCATCGCGCGAGATCGTGCCGCGCGCCACGCCCGCGCGGACCGCGAGCGCAGCCAAGACGGATAGCTGGCAGGTGAAAGCCTTGGTCGAGGCGACGCCGATCTCCGGCCCGGCCAGCGTCGGCAGCACGACGTCGGATTCGCGCGCCATGGTCGATTCCCGCACATTGACGACAGCGCCGATTTTCATGCCGGCCTTGCGGCAATAGCGCAGCGAAGCAAGCGTGTCGGCGGTCTCGCCCGACTGCGAGATGAAGAAGGCCGCGTCATTGGCCGAAAGCGGCATCTCGCGGTAGCGGAACTCGGAGGCGACGTCGATGTCGATCGGCAGCCGTGCATAGCGCTCGAACCAGTATTTGCTGATCAGCCCGGCGAGGTAGGCGGTGCCGCAGGCCGAAAGTGCCAGGCGGCCGATCTTGGCGAAGTCGAAGGGCAGGTCGAGCGGCTTCGACACCCCCGATGCGAAATCCAAGTAATGCGCCAGCGTGTGCGAGATCACCTCCGGCTGCTCATGGATTTCCTTTTCCATGAAATGGCGGCGGTTTCCCTTGTCGACCATGAAGCTGGTCGACAGTGACTGCTGGCGCTTGCGGTCGACCTGTCTGCCGTCGATGTCATAGATGGTCACGCTTTCGCGACGCACGACCGCCCAGTCGCCGTCTTCCAGATAGGTGACCGCATTGGTGAAAGGCGCCAGCGCAATGGCGTCGGAGCCCAAAAACATCTCGCCCTCGCCATGGCCGACGGCCAGAGGCGGTCCGTTGCGGGCGCCGACGATCAGGTCCTCGTCGCCCTTGAACATGATTGCCAGGGCAAAGGCGCCGGAAAGCCGCTTCAGCGCCGCATGCGCGGCTTCCACTGGCTTCAGCCCCTTGGCGAGCTCGCGCGCCACCAGATGCGCGACGACCTCGGTGTCGGTCTGCGAAGAGAAAGAGTAGCCGTCGCGGGTGAGTTCGTCGCGCAGCTCGGCGAAATTCTCGATAATGCCGTTGTGGACGATGGCGACGCCTTCGGAAAAATGCGGATGCGCATTGGTCTCGTTGGGCACGCCATGCGTCGCCCAGCGTGTGTGGCCGATGCCGATCGTGCCGTCCAGCGGCTCGTCCTTCAGCCGGCGTTCGAGATTGACCAGCTTGCCCTCAGCGCGGCGGCGGCCGAGCTCGCCCCTTTCGATGGTGGCGACGCCGGCCGAGTCGTAGCCGCGATATTCAAGCCGCTTCAGCGCATCGACGATGAGCGGCGCGACTTGGCTTCGGCCAACGATTCCAACGATACCGCACATGGCGATTGCCCCCGATTCCCAGCAGAAAACCCAGCGCTATCTATGGATTGCCGGCCTGCCGTAAAAGTCACTTTGCGTTTCGTTCCATGTCACCGGGAACGGTTTTGTACCATTGGACATTCTCAGAACGCCCTTGCAATCCGGTTACCGCAAACGCTTGTCTTGTCGCTTAGACGGTTTGGCGGTGTTCATCACCATGTAAACATTTGAGGCCGGAGCATGTCATCGTTCGAACGACGAACGCCACGCCACAGTTGGCAAAGGCCCGTATGGCGAACGCTCCTTGGGGCCTTGCCTCGGCTCGAATTGGGCAGTTTATTCGACCAATGAGCAAAGCGACGCATACCGTAACGCTGTGGCGGCCGGTCGGACCGCAGGAGTTGACGCTGATCAAGGCTTTTGGGCATGCGCGAATTTCCGCCGCGCCTGCCCGATCAGCCGATTTTCTATCCGGTGCTCACTGAAGCCTATGCTGTCCAGATCGCCCGAGACTGGAACGTGTAGGCGAGCGGTTCCGGCTTCATCACGCGGTTTGAGGTCCTGAAAAGCTTCCTCGACGGCTATCGCGTCGAGCACGCCGGCAGCAGGGCGCATCTCGAATATTGGATACCCGCCGAAGACCTGCCTCAATTCAACAAGGCAATCGTCGGCGAGATCGTGGTAACGGCTGCTTTCGGCAAAATCACCGAAAGCACCACCTGAAACGCTATTCCGCCGCAGCCTTCTTCTTCGCCGCAGCGGCGGAAGCGAAGCGCTCGCGCAACTCCTTGCCCTTGCCGGGGATCGTTTTCTGGCGGGCGCGGCCGAAGGCCAGCGCGTCGTCGGGCACGCTTTCGGTGATCACGCTGCCGGAGGCGATATAGCCGCCTTTGCCGATCGAGACCGGCGCCACCAGCGAGGAATTCGAACCGACAAAGGCGCCCTCGCCGATATCGGTGAAGAATTTCGAGTAGCCGTCATAATTGCAGGTGATGGTGCCGGCGCCGATATTGGCTGCCGCACCCACGCGCGCATCGCCGATGTAGGTCAGGTGATTGACCTTGGCGCCCTCTTCGATCGTCGCCTGCTTGACCTCGCAGAAATTGCCGACCTTTGCCTTGTTTCGAAGGTCCGCGCCAGGCCGCAGCCGGGCGAACGGCCCGACATCGCAATTTGAGGCGATCGTTGCGCCCTCGATGTGGCTGAAGGCGTGAATCTTGGCGCCTGACGCGATCTTCACACCCGGCCCGAACCAGACATTCGGCTCGACGAGCGTATCGGCGCCGATCTCGGTGTCGTGCGAGAAATAGACGGTTTCGGGCGCGATCAGCGTAACTCCGGACAGCATCGCCTCGCGCCGACGGCGCGCCTGCCAAATCGCTTCCGCCTCGGCGAGCTCGGCCCGGTTGTTGATGCCGAGCGCGCTTTCGAAACTCGCTTCCGTTGCCACTACGTCGAGCCCTTCCGCGCCGGCGATCTCGACGATGTCGGTGAGGTAGAATTCGCCCTTGGCGTTCTTGTTGCCGACCTTGTCGAGCAGCCGCAGCGCATGCTTGCCCGCCACCGCCATCATGCCGGCATTGCAGAAGCCGATCTTTTTCTCTTCCTCCGAGCAGTCCTTCTCCTCGCGGATGGCAATGAGATGACCGCCTTTTTCGATCAACCGGCCGTAGCCGGTCGGGCTTGGCGGACGGAAGCCGATCACCGCGACGGCCGCCCCCTCCGCCAGCTTCTGCCGCGCTGCGGCCAACGCCTGCGCATCGATTAGCGGCGTGTCGCCGAACATCACGAGAATATCGTCATAACCCTTTGATATTGCTTCACGCGCCGCGAGGACCGCATGCGCGGTGCCGAGCCGCTTGTCCTGCACGAAAGTCTCCGCCTTTGGCGCAAATTTCTGCACCGCCTTGCGCATCTCGTCTGCGCCGTGGCCGATCACGAGCGCCACGCCGGTCGCACCGGCACCCTCAGCGGCTTTCACGACGTGAGCCACCATCGGCAGGCCGGCAATGGCATGCAGCACCTTGGGCATCGCGCTTTTCATGCGGGTGCCTTCGCCGGCGGCAAGGATGACAGACAGGCAGGATCTCTGGCTCATGGATGGGCAACCGTATGAAAAAGGTTTGAATCAACGCATATTAACAGCGTAGGCCATGCTGCACCAATGCGGTTAAATTCCGGTGAGATGGCAAAGCCAAGTCTCCAAGTGCGAACGTCGGGTGTGATGCCCGATACAAAAGCACCGCCACGGTGGCGTCAGCCGGTTACACAGGTCAGGAAATATCCCCGGCCTGCTGGGGGTGCTGCGTCGCAAGCGGGATGGCGAAATCTCGTGAAGGCAAGATCGAGCTGCGTTTTCCGTTCCACATCGGCGACGGGCGGAGACTGGGAGAGATGGATACCATGCGCGTGGCGCGTCTGGAAGTTGGCGGGACATGGACGCGGAGCGGCACGCGTGCAGGCGCTTGGCCGAGCGGTGCGATGACCGTGCGGCGCCACCTCGCTGCGATCCTGGCTTGCGACGTGGTCGGTTATTCGCGCCTGATGGAGCGCGACGAGCGCTGCACGCTCGAGCGGCTGAAGATCTACCGCAAGGACCTCCTCGAACCGCTGGTCTCCGAGCATCAGGGTCGGATCGTCAAGCTCACCGGCGACGGCATGCTGTGCGAATTCGCGAGCGTCGTCAACGCGGTGACCTCGGCGATGGCGATCCAGCGGACCCTGGCAGAACGCGAGGCGGAGACCCCCGAGGAAGAGAGGATTCGCTTCCGCATCGGCGTCAATCTCGGCGACGTGGTTTGCGAGGAGGACGGCGACCTCTACGGCGACGGGGTCAACATCGCCGCCCGCCTCGAAAGCGTCGCCGATCCCGGCACCGTTGTCGTCTCGGGCACCGCCTACGACCACCTTCAGGGCAAGCTCGACTGCGGCTTCACGCCGCTCGGCGAGCTGCGCCTCAAGAACATCGAGCGGCCCGTGCGCGCCTACCGCGTCGAGTCCGACGCCAGCGCTGCCCCGCCTCCCCTGCCCGAGAAACCCTCGATCGCGGTTCTGCCTTTCACCAACATGAGCGGCGACCCCGATCAGGAATACTTCGCCGACGGGCTGGTGGAGGACATCATCACGGGATTGAGCCGAGTGAACTCCTTCTTCGTGATCGCCCGCAACTCGTCCTTCACCTACAAGGGCCGGGCGGTGGACCTGCGCCAGGTCGGGCGCGAGCTGGGCGTCCGCTACGTGCTCGAAGGCAGCATCCGCAGGGCAGGATCGCGGGTGCGTATCAGTGGGCAGTTGGTGGACGCGATCAGCGGACACCATGTCTGGGCCGACCGCTTCGAGGGCGATATGTGCGACATCTTCGACCTGCAGGACAAGGTGACCGAGAGCGTCGTCGGCGCTGTCGAGCCGAGCATCCGGCTGGAGGAAATCAAGCAGGCGCGCATGAAGCCGACCGACTACATGAGCGCCTACGACCTCTACCTTCGCGCGCTGCCGCGCTTCTACAGCATGACGCGCGAAGGCTTTGCCGACGTGCGTCGGCTCACCAACGAGGCGCTTAGCATCGACCCCGGCTTCAACTTGGCGAAGGCACTCGGCGCCTATATCCGCAGCATATCCGTGAGCCAGTGCTGGCACGAGCCCGAGGATACCCGGGTCGCCACGCGCATGGCGCGCGAGGTACTGGCGGAAGCGCGCGACGACCCCACGAGCCTGCGCTTCGCCGCGCAGGTGATCGCCTACAGCGCGAAGGACTACGAGATGGCGCTGGCCACGATCGAACGATCCCTGCTGCTCAATCCCAATTCGGCGCAGGGCCATACGAGCTGCGGTTGGGTCAACGCACATTCCGGCCGCCCGCTCGTCGCGATCGAGCACTTTCACAGGGCAATGCGGCTGAGCCCGGTCGACCCCGAGAAGGGCATCGCGCTCTCGGGCATCGGGATGAGCTACCTGATGCTCGAGCGCTACGAGGAAGCGCTGGCATGGGGAGAACGCGCGCTGCAGGAGATGCCGAACTACGGCTCCTCGCACCGGGTGGTGATTATGGCGCTGGTCAAACTCAACCGGCTGGAGGAGGCGCGGGCGGCGGCGCGGCGGCTGATGGAGGCGTTCCCGACCTACACGCTCACCCTGCAGAGACAGATCAACCCATGGCAGGACAAGGTGTTCGGCGAGCGTTACGTCGAGGCGCTGGGCATCTCCGGCGTGCCGGAGTGATCGTCGCGGCGGAAATTCCGGTGAGACGGCGGAGCAGGTGACTCGATGGGTTGTCTGAACATAGTGGTCGCCCCAGGTCTCCATAGCAAATTATGGAACACGAGATAGAGGGCACAGGACCCTTCGATGCTGATCTCTACAACGGGTTCACAGCTCGACTCTCTGCCAGCAACTAAACTACCCCAGCCTTCCCAGCACCGGGAAATTCTCCAAGAGCCAATAGGACGCGCTCTGCACGCCGCCAGTGAGGAAAAACACGCCGGCGACGACCAGCAGCGCGCCGATCGCTTTCTCGACACGGCCGAGATGGACGCGGAATTTGCCGAGGAAGCGCATGAAGGCGCCGGAAAACAGCGCCGCGATCAGGAACGGGATGCCGAGGCCCAGCGAATAGGCGGCAAGCAGCAGCGCGCCCTCGCCAACGGTCTCGCGCCCGCCGGCCAAAGTCAGGATCGGCCCCAGCACCGGGCCGATGCAAGGCGTCCAGCCGAAGGCGAAGGCCAGCCCCATGACATAGGCCGCGATCATGCTGGCCGGCTTGCCCTGCGACTGGAAGCGCGCCTCGCGCGACAAAAGCGGAATGCGCAGGATGCCAAGGAAGTTCAGGCCCATGATGATGATCAGCACGCCCGCCGCCATCGCCAGCGGTTCCTGCCAGACGCGCAGCAGGCGGCCGATGGTCGAGGCGCCGGCCCCAAGCGCCACGAAGACGGTGGAAAAGCCGAGCACGAAGGCCACGGAAGCATAAAGCAGCGCGCCGCGCGCGCCTTCCTTTGCGGTCACGCTTTGATTGCCGCGGAAATCCTCGACCGAAACACCGGCCATGTAGCAGAGATAGGGCGGCACCAGCGGCAGCACGCAAGGCGACAGGAACGAGATCGCCCCTGCCCCGACCGCGCTGACATAGCCGATGTCCAATGCCATCCAGTGAGTCCCGATTATGCTGGCGTCGATATAGCGATGCGGGCACGCCCCTGCCAACCACCATTGTGTGGCACGTCGCCGCTTCGCCGCAGGAAGAAACAGGCATCCCAACGCGTTGACCGAACAGCGCGCGACTGCCGCGCGCTTGTTTCAGGGAGACTATCGTGAAAGCAATCGCACTCGGGTTTGCCGCGCTACTGCTGGGCACCGCCGCATCCCAGGCCGCCGAAGCCTGGAAGGAAGCCGAAGTGAGCGGCACCAAGATTTATACCGACGCCAAGGGCATGACGCTCTATACCTTCGACAAGGACGAGAAGGGCAAGTCCAATTGCTACGACAAATGCGCCGCCAACTGGCCGCCGTTGAAGGCCGAGGCCGGCGCCAAGGCCGACGATGAATGGACGATCGTCGACCGCACCGACGGCACCAAGATGTGGGCCTATGACGGCAAGCCGGTCTATACCTTCGTCAAGGACAAGAAGGCCGGCGACATGACCGGCGAAGGCGTTGCCGGCACCTGGCACGTGGTCAAGGCCGACTGAGGCAACGTTGTTGAATGCTCCGGCTGCCGACTCTCTTGATCCGGCAGCCGGTCGTCTTTTACCGGTTGTCCGCCCGGTTGGAGGCGTGCATGCCTCCATCCCCAAAAATGTGATCTTTGCCATACACTCTAAGAGTGTATTGCCAGCGGCCGGTTCCCAAATTGGCGACTTCCCCTTGACCGATCGCAAAAGCACGGCCATGTGAGCGACGAAAAGAGTGGGATTTCGTCGCGCGTCGCGGAGTTCTTCCGCCACCTCACAGCTGATTAAGAGACCTCATGGACGTCGTCGTCGTCGAATCGCCGGCCAAGGCGAAGACAATCAACAAATATCTCGGCAAGAACTATAAGGTTCTGGCCTCCTTCGGCCATGTCCGCGATCTTCCCGCCAAGGACGGCTCGGTGCGCCCTGACGAGGACTTCGCCATGTCCTGGTCGGTCGACACCGCGTCCGGCAAGCGCCTTGCCGACATCGCCAAGGCGGTGAAGGATGCCGACGGGCTGATCCTCGCCACCGACCCGGATCGCGAGGGCGAAGCGATTTCCTGGCATGTGCTGGAAGTCCTGAAGCAGAAGCGCGCGCTGAAGGACAAGCCGGTCAGCCGGGTCGTCTTCAACGCCATCACCAAGGCCTCGGTGCTCGATGCCATGGCCCATCCGCGCCAGATCGACGCGCCGCTAGTCGACGCCTATCTCGCCCGCCGCGCGCTCGATTATCTCGTCGGCTTCACGTTGTCGCCGGTGCTGTGGCGCAAGCTGCCGGGCGCCCGCTCTGCCGGCCGCGTCCAGTCGGTGGCGTTGCGCCTGGTCTGCGACCGCGAATCCGAAATCGAGCGCTTCATCCGCGAGGAATACTGGCAGATCGCCGCCATCCTCGGCACCCCGCGCAACGACAGTTTCGAGGCGCGGCTGACCGCCTTTGCCGGCAAGAAGCTGCAGAAGCTTGATATCGCCAACAAGGCGCAGGCCGACGACATCAAGGCGATGCTCGAAGGCGCGACCTTCAAGGCATTGTCGGTGGAAGCTAAGCCGACAAAACGCAATCCCGGCCCGCCCTTCACAACCTCGACGCTGCAGCAGGCCGCCTCGTCAGGCCTCGGTTTCTCGGCCAACCGCACCATGCAGGTGGCGCAAAAGCTCTATGAAGGCATGGATGTCGGCGGCGAGACCGCCGGCCTCATTACCTATATGCGAACCGACGGCGTGCAGATGGCGCCGGAGGCGATCGAGGCCGCCCGCAACGCTATCGTCAGCGAGTTCGGCGCGAAATACCTGCCGGAGAAGCCGCGTTTCTACACCACCAAGGCCAAGAACGCCCAGGAAGCCCACGAGGCGATCCGCCCGACCGATTTCAAGCGCACGCCGGCTTCCGTTCGGCAATATCTCGATGCCGACCAGGCCCGGCTTTACGAGCTGATCTGGAAGCGCGCCATCGCCAGCCAGATGCAGCCGGCCGAGATCGAACGCACCACGGTCGAGATCGAGGCGGTCAACGGCGCCCGCACCGCCGAGCTGCGCGCGATCGGCTCGGTCGTCCGCTTCGACGGCTTCATTGCCGCCTACACCGATCAGAAGGACGAGGACGCCGAGGACGAGGAGAGCCGCCGCCTGCCCGAGATCCGCTCCGGCGAGCAGCTTGCCCGCCAGGCGATCAACGCGACCCAGCACACCACCGAGCCGCCGCCGCGCTATTCCGAGGCGTCGCTGATCAAGAAGCTGGAAGAGCTCGGCATCGGCCGGCCATCGACCTACACCGCGATCCTGAAGACGCTCGAGGATCGCGACTACGTCACCATCGACCGTCGCAAGCTCGTGCCGCAGGCCAAGGGCAGGCTGCTCTCGGCCTTTCTCGAAAGCTTCTTCGAGCGCTATGTTGAATATGACTTCACCGCTTCGCTCGAGGAGAAGCTCGACGAGATTTCCGACGGCAAGCTCGCCTGGAAGGACGTGCTACGCGACTTCTGGAAGGATTTCTCCGGCGCCGTCGACGACATCAAGGAACTGCGCGTCGCCGACGTGCTCGATGCGCTCAATGAAGAACTCGCGCCGCTGGTCTTCCCGGAGCGTGAGGACGGTTCCAATCCGCGCATCTGTCCGAAATGCGGCACCGGCAACCTGTCGCTGAAGCTCGGCAAGTTCGGCGCCTTTGTCGGCTGCTCGAACTATCCCGAATGCTCCTACACCCGCCAGCTCGGCGACGCCGCCAATCCCAATGGCGAGAACGGCAATGGCGAGGACGGCGTCAAGCTGCTCGGCAAAGATCCTTATACCGCCGAGGAAATTACCCTGCGCAGTGGCCGTTTCGGCCCCTATATCCAGCGCGGCGAAGGCAAGGAGGCCAAGCGCTCAAGCCTGCCCAAGGGCTGGACGCCCGACTCGATCGACCACGAGAAGGCGCTGGCGCTGCTGGGTCTGCCGCGCGATGTGGGAAAACATCCCGAAACCGGCAAGATGATCTCGGCTGGCCTCGGGCGCTACGGCCCGTTCGTGCTGCATGACGGCACCTACGCCAATCTGGAGAGCATCGAGGACGTGTTCTCGATCGGCCTGAACCGCGCCGTTTCGGTGATCGCCGAGAAGCAGCAGAAGGGCAAGGGTGGCCGCAACGGCGCCACGCCGGCGGCGCTCAAGGAATTGGGCGATCATCCGGACGGCGGCGGCAAGATCGTCGTTCGCGACGGCAAATACGGCCCGTACGTCAACTACGGCAAGGTCAATGCGACGCTGCCAAAAGGCAAGGACCCGCAATCGGTGACGATGGAAGAAGCGCTCGCCCTGATTGCTGAGAAGGAAGCCAAGGGCGGAGGCGGCAAAAAGCCCTTCCGCCGGGCGGCGAAGAAGGGGTAGCAGGACGTGGCGCGCAGGATCTCCGGAAGAAGCCACGGCGATCCGCGCAACGCCGACACCAGGGCCAAGGTCAAGGACGACTATCGTCCGTCGCGTGACGAGGTCCTGCGCTACATCGCCGAAAATCCCGATCGCTCCGGCAAGCGCGAGATCGCCAAGGCCTTCGCGCTGCGCGGCGAGGACCGCATCTGGCTGAAAGACCTGTTGCGAGACCTGCAGGATGAAGGCCTCCTCAACAAGGAGCGCAAGCGCCTCACCCGCGCGGGCGCCGTGCCTCATGTCGCGGTGCTCGACATTTTCGGCCGCGACGATGACGGCGTGCTTCTGGCGAATCCGAGCGAATATACCGGCGCCGGCTCGCCCCCCGTCATCGCCATCCGCATCTCGCGCGCCGCCGGCGGCCCGGTCCCCGGCATTGGCGACCGCGTGCTTGCCAAGACTTTCCCGACCGACGATCCGTCAGGCCCTGCTTATACCGGGCGGGTGATGAAGATCTTCGAGAAGCGCAGCGACGCCGTGCTCGGCGTCTTCCGCGTGCTGAAGGACGGAACCTTCCGCATCGAGCCGGTCGAACGGCGCCAGCCGGAACTGATCGTCGACAAGGAATTCCAGAACGGCGCCAGAAATGGCGATCTGGTGGAGGTGGAGCCGGCGCGGGCATCCCGTTACGGACTGCCCCGGGCAAAGGTGCTGGCGGTGCTGGGCTCGCTGAGCAGCGAGAAGGCTGTCTCGATGATCGCCATCCACGCCCACGACATTCCCCATGTCTTTCCTGCCGACGTGATTGCCGAGGCCGAAGCGGTGAAGCCGGCGACGCTCGATCACCGCGAGGACTGGCGCAGTCTGCCGCTGGTGACCATCGATCCGGCCGATGCCAAGGATCATGACGACGCGGTCTTCGCCACGCCGGACACGGACGAGAAAAATCCCGGCGGCGTTGTCATCACCGTGGCGATCGCCGATGTCGCAGCCTATGTTCGCTACGGTACGCCGCTCGACCGCGAAGCCCTGAAGCGCGGCAATTCGGTCTATTTTCCGGACCGCGTCGTGCCCATGCTTCCTGAACGCATCTCCAACGATCTCTGCTCGCTGCGCGAGGGCGAAGACAGGCCGGCAATCGCCGTGCGCATGACCTTCTCCTCGGAAGGCCGCAAGCTCAGACATTCCTTCCACCGCGTCATGATGAAGTCGGCCGCCAAGCTCGCCTACCCGCAGGCGCAGGCCGCGATCGACGGCGCGCCCGACGACAAGACACGGCCGATCCTCGACAGCGCTTTGAAGCCGTTATGGGACGCCTACGCCGTGCTCAGGCGCGGCCGCCAGTCCCGCCAGCCGCTTGAACTCGACCTGCCCGAGCGCAAGATCCTGCTGAAACCCGACGGCACGGTCGACCGCGTCGTCGTGCCGGAGCGCCTCGACGCTCATAAGCTCATCGAGGAATTCATGATCCAGGCCAATGTCGCGGCCGCCGAGACATTGGAGGGCAAGAAAGAGCCGCTCGTCTACCGCATCCATGACGCGCCGTCGCTCGCCAAGCAGGAATCGCTGCGCGAGTTCCTGGCAACGCTCAGCCTGTCCTTGGCGCGCGGCGCGCAGATGCGGCCGAGCCAGTTCAACGGCATTCTGGAGCGGGTGCGCGGCGCCGACAACGAGGCGCTGGTCAACGAAGTGGTGCTGCGCTCGCAGAGCCAGGCGGAGTACTCGCCGAAGAACATCGGCCATTTCGGTCTCAACCTCAGGCGCTACGCCCATTTCACCTCGCCGATCCGCCGCTACGCCGATCTGATCGTGCACCGCGGGCTGATCGCGGCGCTTGGCCTCGGGCCCGGCGGCCTGGCGCAGCAGGAGGCGGACCGGCTGGAAGAGGTCGCCGCGCTGATCTCGGCGACTGAGCGTCGCGCCATGGCGGCCGAGCGCGATACGGTCGACCGGCTGATTGCCGCCTATCTCGCCGAGCGCGTCAACGACACGTTCGACGCGCGCATCTCCGGCGTCACCAAGGCGGGACTCTTTGTCCAATTGCCGCAGTATGGCGCCGACGGCTTTATTCCGGTGTCAACTCTGGGCGGCGACTACTATATCTACGACGAAACCGCCCGATCACTGTTCGGTGAACGCACCGGCAAGGGCTATCAGCTTGCCGATCGCGTCGAAGTCCGGCTGGTCGAGGTCGCGCCAATGGCCGGTGCGATGCGTTTCGAGATGCTGACCGACCCGAAGCCTCTGCCCGGCTCGAGGCGGTCGTTCCACAAGGCCAAGGGCCGCGCCCGCGCGTCGCAATCGCGCGTCGGTCCGCGCGGCAGGAGACGATAATGCCAGGTAACGTCCAAGTGCAAGAACAGGTTTTCGGCGGCGAGCATCATTCGGGCCGCGTCGCGCGTCCCCTGTGGACGGCGATCAAGCGCGGGATACTCGGCCGCTGCCCGCATTGCGGCAAGGGAAAGCTGTTCCGCGCTTTCGTGAAGCCCGTGGACAAGTGCGAGGTCTGCGGCGAGGAGCTGCACCACCATCGCGCGGACGACCTGCCCGCCTATCTGGTCATCGTCATCGTCGGTCACATCGTCGTTGGCGGCTTCATGGCCGTTGAGGCCGCGTCGACGCTGTCGACCTGGCAGCACGCGCTGATCTGGGTTCCGCTGACCATTATTCTGGCCGTCGCACTGCTGCAGCCGGTCAAGGGAGCTGTCATCGGCCTGCAATGGGCGCTTTATATGCACGGCTTCGGCGACGAGAAGGACGAATTCGAGAGCCATTAATTAAGCCAGGCCGCACCGCGGTCGGCCCTGGGTCAAAGGCCGCGACGCGCAAGCCACTTTCGCATCAAGGAAGTTTCCGCTAGGTCGAGCGCATGGAAGGAATGACCAAGGCGGATGTCGACAAGCTCGATAAGGGCCTGGCCGTACGCAGCGGCCGAGCGTTGCGTCCGCGTGATGCGGCGACCCTCATTCTGCTCGATCGCCGGGGCAAGGACGTTCTGGTGCTGATGGGCCGGCGCCATGCCGGGCACGCCTTCATGCCCGGAAAATTCGTCTTCCCCGGCGGCCGCACCGATCCCGCCGACAGCCGCGTTCCCGTCGCTGCCCCTCTGGGTGGTGAGGAAGAAGGCAAGCTGGCCGCAGGCCCCGGCCGTGCCAGCGCGGCGCGGGCCCGCGCAATCGCCCTGTCGGCGATTCGCGAAACCTATGAGGAAGCCGGCCTGCTGATCGGCCGCAAGGGCACCTTCTCGACCGCAAAGCGCGACTGGCAGGGTTTCGCCGAACACGGCGTGATCCCCTCGCTGGACGCGCTCCGCTTCGTCGCCCGCGCCATCACTCCGCCCAATCGCGTGCGCCGTTTCGACACGCGTTTTTTCAGCGCCTGGCGCCACGACGTTGCCGTGGAATTGCCCGGCGGCGGTCCGACGAACGAACTCGAAGAACTCGTCTGGCTGCCGCTTGCCGATGCCCGCAAGGCCGACATCCCCGACATCACCGGCATGGTCCTGGAAGAACTGGAAAGTCGGCTTGCCGAAGATCCATTGTTGCGGCCGGGTGGCGCCGTGCCGTTCTTCCGGCTCGTCCGCAACCGCTTCGTCCGCGAAGTCCTTTAGAAGCAGAGCATTTTGATCTCATGACGGTCGATACCCAACAACAGGGCGACGAACGCGTACACTGGCTGCCGATGGTCGCCGCGATCTCTTCGATCAGCGTCGTCGGCATCGCCATCGGCCTCGGCATGCCGTTGCTCAGCGTCATTCTGGAAAGCCGCGGCCACTCCGCTTCGATGATCGGCCTGAATACCGCCGTCGCCGGTCTCGCCTCGATCGCCGGCGCACCGCTGGCCACCCCGCTGGCCATGCGGCTCGGCGTCGCCTGGACCATGCTGTTGATGATTGCCATCGGTGCGCTCGCCTTTGTCGGCTTCCATTTCGCGCCGGACTTCTGGATGTGGTTCCCGCTCCGTGTCGCCCTGCACATCTCGCTGACGGTGCTGTTCATCCTGTCGGAATTCTGGATCAGCACCTCCGCCCCGCCCAGCCGCCGCGGCCTTGTGCTTGGCATCTACGCCACCGTTTTGTCACTCGGCTTTGCCGCCGGACCCTGGCTGTTCGCCCATCTCGGCAGTTCGGGCTTCCTGCCATTCGGCGTCACCATAGCGCTGGTGACGCTTGCCGCCATTCCGGTGCTTGCGGCCCGCAACGAGAGCCCGAGCATCGTCGCCGACAGCGAAACCAGCCACTTCCTGCGCTATATCTGGCTGGTGCCGACCGCGACCTTCGCCGTGCTTGTTTTCGGCGCCGTCGAGACCGGCGGTTTCTCGCTCTTCCCCGTCTATGGCAGCCGTATCGGCTATTCGGAAGCCGACGCCGCGCTGCTTCTGACAATGATCGGGCTCGGCAATGTGCTTCTGCAGATCCCGATCGGCATGATCAGCGACCGCGTTTCCGACCGCCGCTACCTGCTGCTGGCCTGCGCCACGGTCGGGCTCATCGGCACGGTCTTCATGCCGTTCTTCGCACAGAACTGGCATCTGATGGCGGCCCTCCTGTTCGTCTGGGGCGGCGTCGTCGCCGCCATGTACACGATCGGCCTTGCCCATCTCGGCTCGCAGCTGTCCGGCCATGAGCTGGCATCCGCCAATGCTGCCTTCGTGCTTTGCTATGGCGTCGGCATGGTGCTGGGTCCGCAGGCGATCGGCATCGGCATGGATGCCTTCGGCCCATCCGGCTTCGGCTGGTCGCTGGCCTTCTTCTTCGCCGCCTATATGGCTTTGATCTTGGTCAGGCTGGTGCGCAAGATTCTCTAGGCAATGCCGCTGAAGCGTCGGGCATCCTGACATCACCGTGTCAGCAGCACCCCTGCTATACCTGTCTCCAGCGCGAGGTAGGAGAATTGCGATGGTCGACAGCGGCTTTGAAACCAAATCCCTCAGGATGGAACTGCTTCTGCTCGTCACATTCCAGGCGCCGGCCGCCGATGTCGAGCGCATCATGGAGGCCGTGGTGGCGATCACGCCGCTGCGCATGGGCAAGTATGACGCCAACGCCTATCAGTCGGCGCAAGGCATCGAGCGCTACCGGCCGCTCGAAGGCGCCGCGGCCGGCGCTGAGACCGAACTGCGCCGGCGACTCGGCACCGTCGAAGTGTCGTTCGAGATCGCCGACGACCAGGCGCTCGCCGCCCGTGTCGTCGAGGCGATATTCCAGGCCCATCCCTATCAGGAGCCCGTCATCCGCATCCAGCCGCTGCTCGCCAGCCGTTCCAAGGGTCTTGACGACCGTGCCAATCCCAACCGCTGGTGGAACACCACGGGCGACTGGAAAAAGGCGGGGCAATTGGTCGAGCATAACGCTTGAGACGTGGACACGGGCCATGCCGAAATGAGGCGAAGAAGGCGCTCGGGCTTGACTTTCCGGGCGCGTTCTTTATGTGTCGCGCCAAGTTTCCCGCGTCCGGGTGTTTTCCCCGTGCTTCAGCGGCCAAAACTCCACGAACATTAACGGACGAAAATCATGGCCAAAGCCGCAAACATCAAGATCAAGCTTCTGTCGACCGCCGACACCGGGTTCTTCTACGTCACCAGCAAGAACAGCCGTACCAAGACGGACAAGCTCTCGTTCCGCAAGTACGATCCGGTCGCCAAGAAGCACGTCGAGTTCAAGGAAACCAAGATCAAGTAATCTGGTTATCCCGAGAAATCGAAACGCCGCCCTCTGGGCGGCGTTTTTGTTTTAGGAAGGACCGGACGACAAAAAGGGGGCCGGTCGGCGGTTGGCAGCGGTACGAGGAGGCCACTATGTGCCAGCGCCGGCCGGCCGACCCCACGGACCCAGGAGATGCGGCGGACCTGAGCATCATGGGGTATTTTTGGATCGAGCCGGCTACTCTACCCTCGCGCCGGCCTCGTCTTCTGTCTATGCGTCGCAGATTTGCGCAAGACCTCATAAAAATCAACCATTTCTTAACCACCGCTCACGAATCGCTTGGGTTAAGGTAAATTCGTAACCCTGTTGCAGCGCTGGAGAATCGTGGCCTTTATGCCGAGCATGTCTCCCGAAAGTGGAAACCGGTTTCAGGATAAAGACAGGCGCGTGCGGGGTCTGAAAGATCGAGACGCGTTTTAGGCAGCCTTGGCGACCACCCTGTTGCGGCCGCCGCTTTTGGCCTCATAGAGCGCCAGGTCGGCGCGCTTCATCAGCGCGGCGACGCTGTCGGTCCCTTTCAGGAGAGACGACACGCCGACGCTGACCGTGACCTCGATCGCCTTGCCGTCGGCACCGATGGCAAAAGCTGCCTGTGCGATCTCGGCGCGAATGCGTTCGGCCACCTTCTCGGCGACCGCGCCGTCGGTGTCCGGCATAACCACGACGAACTCCTCGCCGCCGAAGCGGCAGGCGAGATCGATGCCGCGCACATTCTTGCGCAGCCGCCGGGCGAACTCGCGCAGAACGTCGTCACCGCCGTCATGGCCATGGGTATCGTTGATCGACTTGAAGCGATCGAGATCGGTGATCATCACCGACAAGGGCCGCCGCCGCGCCACGGCGCGATCGAACAGTGTCTGCAGATGGCTGTCGAGGTAGCGGCGGTTGTGCAGCCCGGTCAGCCCGTCGATGACCGCCATCTCGATCGTCTGGGCGACGCTGGCGCGCAACTGATCGTTGTAGCGCTTGCGCCGCACCTGTGTGCGCAGGCGCGCCGTCAGCTCATGCTGGTCGATCGGCCGGATCAGGTAGTCATTGATGCCAAGTTCCAGACCACGCAGGATGCGGCCCTCCTCGCCCTCGTCTGCGAGCAGCATGATCGGCAGGAAGCGGGTGCGGTCGAGCGAACGCAGCTGCGAGCAGAGTCTCAGCGCATCGAAGTCGGAGAAGGCAGTCGAGATCAGCACGCATTCATACGCCGTCTCGGCCGCCTGGAAGAACCCCGCATTCGGGTCGGTCGCGACATCGAGCTCGGCGGTGTTGCGCAGCATCTTCTGGATGCGTTCGACGGAAGTTTTGCGCTCGTCGATGAGCAGCACCCGCGGCTTTGCGTCTTCGGTCGCGAAATCGCGGCTCAGAAGTTCCTCGATGCCGATATTGCGCGTGGTCGAGGCGCGCAGCCTGAGCTCGTCGGTCAGCGACTTCAGCCTGACCAGGCTCTTGACGCGTGTCATCAACTGCAGGTCGTTGACGGGCTTGGTCAGGAAATCGTCAGCGCCCGCCTCGAGGCCGCGTACCCGGTCCGACACCTGGTCGAGCGCGGTGATCATGACGACAGGGATATGCGAGGTCGCCGGATCGCTCTTCAGGCGCTTGCAGACCTCGAACCCATCCATGTCCGGCATCATCACATCGAGCAGCACGACGTCGACCTTGCCGTTCTCGCAGGTCTCGATCGCATCCGGGCCGTTATTGGCCGTCAGCACCTCGAAATACTCGGCAAGCAGCCGAACCTCCAGCAGCCGCACATTGGCGGGGATATCGTCGACGACGAGGATCCGCGCGGTCATCTCAAAACTCCGGTTCTGCTGGTCTCGGGCATCAGGCGTCGCCCAGATAGGATTTGATCGTCTCGATGAAGCGCGGCACCGAGATCGGCTTGGAAATATAGGCCTCGCAGCCGCCCTGGCGGATGCGCTCCTCATCGCCCTTCATGGCGAAGGCGGTGACGGCGATAACGGGGATCGAATGCAATTCGTCGTCTTCCTTCAGCCATTTGGTCACTTCCAGGCCGGACACTTCCGGCAGCTGGATGTCCATCAGGATGAGGTCCGGCCGGTGCTGGCGCGCGAGATCGAGCGCCTCCAGGCCATTGCGCGTGCGAACCGTTTCGTAACCGCTGGCTTCGATGAGGTCCCGAAAGAGCTTCATGTTGAGCTCATTGTCCTCGACGATCATCACCTTCTTAGCCATCAGTTTCCCGTCCCGACCGCCCTCGAAGCCGAAGGCCGTCGCAATGCGTCCCCTTCGGACCGCACCCAACCCGTTTCCACTCTAGCCCAATATGATTGACGAAACGGAAACCGGAGGTTGGAAAGCTGCACCAATTCCACCTTCGGACGTTGCATGGGAAAGAGCGGAGGCTTGCCGCAAGCGACGCTTGCCGTTACTCCGGAAGGAGACTCGAAAAAATCCACCATTGCAAAGGTAACGATGGCGAACGCAGCGTCAATGCGCGAGGAAGCGGAAACCATTGCCGTCAAGGCCCTGGCCTTCGTCGCCGCCGACCCGGAGCTTCTGCCCCGCTTCCTGGCGATCACCGGCATCGAGGCGAACTCGATTCGCAGGGCCGCAGCTGAGCCAGGCTTCCTTGCCGGCGTTCTGCAATTCATCCTGGCGCACGAACCGACGCTGCTGCGCTTCGCCGAGGAGACCGGCACGCCGCCTGCCGCCGTCGGCAAGGCGCTGCGCGCCCTTCCGCTCGGCGACGACGATCACGAGCGCTCGACATGAGCGACGATTCCGAGACGGCGCGGCAGATCGAAGAGCTTGCCGCCGACGATCGGCCGCTGCTGGTGCTCGATGTCGACGATGTCGTGCTCGAATTCGTCCGGCCCTTCCCGCATTTCCTGAAAACGCGCGGCTTCGGGCTGACGCTGGCTTCCTTCCGCCTCACCGGCAACATCGCCGAGACGGTGAGCGGGCGGCTGATAGAGCAGCCGGAAGTGACGGCGCTGCTCGGCGATTTCTTCGACGCCCAGGCGGATTGGCAAAGCATCACTGACGGCGCGGCGGATGCGCTCGCGATGCTCGGCCGAAGCGCCGAGATCGTCATGCTGACCGCCATGCCGCACAAGCACCGCGCCGTGCGCCGCGCGCATCTCGATGCGCTGGGGCTCAACTACCCGCTGCTGACGACGGAGATGGCCAAGGGACCGGCCATTGCCAAACTGCGCGGCCTTAAAAGTCGGCCCGTCGCGTTCGTCGACGACCAGCCTTCCAACCTGGTTTCGGCGCGCAACTCCGTGGCGGATGCCCATCTCTTCCATTTGATGGCTGACAACTCGCTGCGCGCCTTCCTGCCGCCGACGCCGGAAGACATTATCTCGGTCGACGACTGGCGCGATGCGGCGCCAAAGATCGCGGCCGCGCTCGGGCTTTAACCCAAGCGCTCAGGGCTTCAGCTTCGCTCCGGCCCCACCATTGTCGCCGCCGTCCGAATCGTCTCCGCCGGTGGAATCATCCGTTCCGTCCGCGCCGTCATCGCCTGAATTGTCATCCTGACCCGCGCTGTCGTCCTGGGCGGCGTCCGGTCCCTTCAGCATCGCGCCGTTGACCGTGACCGATCCATCGGCCTTGGTGTTGATCGTCCACTCCAGCCGGCCATCCGGCAGCGTCTTGCCAAAGCCTTTGACGGCTAGGGCAAAGGGGAAGGCCTGCGCCATCTGCTCATCGCTTTTGGCGGCTTCCTTCAAGGCATCGACGATCTTGTCATAGCCGGCGACATCGACGGTCACGCTCGCATCGGGTTTCTCGCCGGGAAAGGTCATCTCGCCTTCCAGCGCAACTTCGATGGCGCCGTTCTTCACTGTGCTGTGCCCGATCACGACCTTCGGATTCTTGGCCTTGAAATCGGCGACCAAAGCTTTGCCGAATTCGTCCGACAGCGGCGGATTCTTATTGAGATCAAAGGCTTCGATCGCCTTTTTCGCCATCGTATCGAGATCGATATTGGCGCCGCCGAAATGCAGGTCGATGTCGGTGGGCAGCAATGGGGCGGTCCATTCCGGCAGGGTCTGATGCGGGATCGTCAGACCGGCAGCCTTGATCGCGTAATCGACCTTGCCGTTCTGGGAGATGCCGTCCATGCCGAATGCGGTGCTGAATTGCGTGGCGCCGAACTTGCCGACAGGGCTGTCGACCTCGAAATTCTTGAAGCCGTAATTGCCGTCGATCCTTTCCCAGATGGGCAGCGCGGCCAGCATCAACGATTTGAGCTCAGCCTGGTTGGCCTTGAGCTTGGCTTCATCCTCATTGGCCACGGCAAAGGCAAGCAGGTCGAGCAGCGGCTTCGTCCGCACGCCCTTGCCGTTTGCGTCCACCGAAAGTTCCGGCGTCTTCAAGGTGAGCGGAAAATTCATCCCGCTGTCGGGATCGTTCACCTTGATCATCTCGACGAAGTCCGAGACTTTCTGCGTGGCCGTGAAGTCGACGCCGCCATTGGCGGATTTGGTCGCGGTAACGGTGGCGGTGCCGGCGCCAGTCGAGACATCTGCCTGCTGCTTGGCTTGCCGCGACGTCATAGTCATTCCGGCCAATGAGCTGGTCGCGCTGGTGAAGGCGGCGAGGGCCGGATCGTAGATGCTGGTCAGCTTGCCGTCCTTGATCGTGAACTCCATGCTCTGACGGCCTTCCGGTCCTTCGAACTCGAAGGATGCGCCTTGCGAGAAATTCGACGAGACGTCCCAGGATCCGTCGCTGCGCGGCTTCACCATCAGCGCGTATGGCGCCATGTCGAATTTCAGGAGCTTCTGTTCCGGCAACGCATTGACGAGCGCCTTGACGTCAAGCGCAATCTTATAGGCGTCGCCCTCGACCGAAACCTTGAGCACGCCCTTGTCGAAGGCCTGCTTGCCGAAATAGCGCGCCAGATTGTCGGAAAGATCTTTGGCGCCTTGATTGTCGACGGTCTGGGCAAAAGCCGGCGCGCTGAGCGCGAGGGCAAAGGCAAATGGCAAAATACGCTTCACGTCAGTTCTCCGTGATTTCGGAAGACGAAATATTCATGCTTCTGGTAGGCAAGAAGCGTAACAGCCGCAAGACGCCGACTGTAGGCCAAAAGCTCATTCGGCTAAAGCGCCAGGCGCATCAGCGCCCAAAGCACAAGGCGCATCAGTACCTAAAGCACAAGGCGCATCAGCGGCCGGCCGGGCTTGCGCTCCACCAGCCTCTCGAAGCCGGCCTTCTCGAACACCCGCGACGAGCCTACGAAAAGCCCGATCGAGCGCGAATCGCGCGACAGGTCGATCGGGCAGGCTTCCAGCAGCCTGGCTTTATTCTCGCGGGCGAAAGCGATGCCGCCCTCGACGAGGCGATGCGTGATGCCCCGCCCCCTCGCCCTGGCGCGGATGAAGAAGCAGGAGATCGCCCAGACGGCCGGGTCGCCGGCATCGGCGGGATCGACCGGGGCCGAGCCCCTGCCCTGATTGTTCCACTCGGGGATGTCGGCGCGCGGGCCGACCTGCATCCAGCCGACGGCCTTGCCCTCCTCGAGTGCCAAGAGTCCCGGCGGCGGGCCCGTTTCGATTCGCGCCTTGATGAGATCCTTGTTGCGCTCCTTGTCGCTGGCGCGGCGCTCCGCCGGCGACAACCGGAAATGCGTGCACCAGCAGCCGTAGCAGGCGCCCTGCTTCCCGAACAGGTCCTCGAAATCGGGCCAGCGTTCAGGAGTCAGCGGTGCGATGGTCGTGCTCATGCGTTCTCCCCAGGCCAAGCTTGTTGCCAGCCTTGCGCTGTCGTACCATTGCATTTGTTCTCTTTATGTTCGCAGCGATGGCGGCTCCTGTCAACAATCCCGAACACGGTTTTTGCCGTGACTGCCTGGCGCTCCAGCGCGGCGAGACGCGTCGCTGCGATCGCTGCGGCAGCCCGCGCCTTGTCCGTCACGCCGAGCTCTACCGGCTGCGGATCGCCCATATCGATTGCGACGCCTTCTACGCGGCGGTCGAGAAGCGTGACAATCCCGCGCTGAAGGACAGGCCTGTCATCATCGGCGGCGGCCGGCGCGGCGTCGTTTCCACCGCCTGCTATATCGCCCGCATTCAGGGCGTCCGCTCGGCCATGCCGATGTTCAAGGCGCTCGAACTCTGCCCCGAAGCGGTGGTGATCCCGCCCGACATGGAAAAATATGTCGGTGTCGGCCGCCAGGTGCGCGCGTTGATGCAGGCGCTGACGCCGCAGGTCGAGCCGCTGTCGATCGACGAGGCCTTTCTCGACCTCGCCGGTACCGAGCGGCTGCACGGCATGCCGCCGGCGCTGGTGCTGGCGCGCTTCGCGCAGACGGTGGAAAAGGAGCTCGGCATCACCGTTTCGGCCGGCCTCTCCTACTGCAAGTTCCTGGCGAAAATTGCCTCGGACTTCCGCAAGCCGCGCGGCTTTTCCGTGATCGGCGAAGCCGAGGCGCCAAGCTTCCTCGCCGCGCAGCCGGTGACGATGATCTGGGGTGTCGGCAAGGCGCTGGCCGCGACGCTGGAGCGCGACGGCATCCGCATGATCGGGCAGCTGCAGCGCATGGAGCGCGGCGACCTGATGCGCCGCTATGGCGTGATGGGCGACCGGCTCTACCGCCTGTCGCGAGGCGAGGACGACCGCCCGGTCGATCCGGACGGCGATGCCAAGAGCGTCTCGGCCGAAACCACCTTCGACAACGACATCGGAGCCCTGGCGGAGCTAGTGCCGGTGCTGCGCGGGCTGTCGGAAAAGGTCTCGGCGCGGCTGAAGAGATCCGGCATCGCCGGCCGCACCGTGGTGCTGAAGCTGAAGACGCAGGATTTCAAGACCCGCACCCGTAACCGCCAGCTCGGCGACCCGACGCGCCTGGCCGACCGCATTTTCCAGACCGGGCTCGACCTGCTGCGCCGCGAGGCCGACGGCACAAAATTCCGCCTGCTCGGCATCGGCGTCAGCGACCTCTCCGACGACCAAAAGGCCGATCCGCCGGATCTGGTCGACGTGCAGTCGCGCAAGCGCGCGCTTGCCGAAGGCGCGATGGACACGCTGCGCGATAAGTTCGGCAGGAAAGCCGTCGAGACCGGCTATACATTCGGCAAGGGCCGCGCCGCCAATCCGCCCGAGCCGCTGGAAGATTGAAGGGTCAGGTCCGCTTGAGGTCGATCCGGCTCGTCACCACCATCTTGCCGGTTGCCGGATCCATGTCGGTCACCGTCATGCGCATATTGTCCGGCCCGATCTTTTCTACGGTCAGCTCCGCATTGCGGTCGCCATTGACGACTTTCGCCCAGTGGATGTCGAGGTTGATTGCGTCGCCCTTGCGGCTTCCGCTGAGCCCGGCAGGTCCGCTGCGCGAACCTATGTAAGTGCCGGTGTAGCTCGCCCCGTCGACCTTCAGGTCGGCGCGGATTTCCCGCGACATGATCAACAACGCACGACAGGTGCCGTCAAGCGAGAGCGAGTCCGCCGTCGCGTCCGAAGTGAAGTTGCAGTTGATGTTCATCACCGGCGTGTTCGTTCTGATCCTGACCATCCCCTTACCGGAGAACTTCCCCTGCAGCGATCGCAGGAAAGCCGCCTCGTCGGCATGCGCGCCCGTCGCGCAGAAAAAACAGGCGGCGGCCAGCAAAGCGGCGGTCGATTTCATCAAGACGTTTCCCTCTCGCGATCATGCGCCCTCCGACGGAAGGCGTGGACTTAACGGATGCCCAGGCGCCAGGTTCCGCCGCCGCGATGACGGTTTTTTGACGCCCGCTCCGCTGGCCCAGTGGAATGACGCCACTAACGGTTGCGGCCCGGGTCCGGGCTTGCGACATAGGGCCCCAAATGGCGTCCGCTCCCTCGATCCCAAAAGCCGCGTTCTGGATGGCTCTGTCAATCGCCTCGATGCTGGCGATGTCGGTTGCCGGCCGCGAGACGACGGCCGAGCTCAACGTCTTCCAGGTGCTGGAGCTACGCTCGGTGATCGGTTTCTTCATCCTTTTGCCGCTGGTGATGATGAGCGGCGGTTTTGCCGCTATGCGCAGTGAGCGCCCGTTCGCCCATGTCGCCCGCAACATGATCCACTATACCGGCCAGGCCGCCTGGCTCTACGCGCTGACGCTCATTCCGCTCGCCGTGCTGATCTCGATCGAGTTCACCACGCCGATCTGGACGGCGATCCTGGCGGTCAGCTTTCTGGGGGAAAGACTGTCCCGGTCGAAGCTCACGGCGATCGTGCTTGGCCTGATCGGCGTGGTCGTCATCGTGCGCCCCAGCGCCGGGTCGATGGATCCGGGCCACCTCGTCGTCTTGGGCGCCGCGGTCTGCTTCGGCATCTCGATGGTGCTGGTCAAGTCGATGACCAAAACCGAAAGCGTGGTGCGCATCATCTTCTGGATGCTGATCATCCAGTCGGCGGTTGGCCTGATCCCGGCTCTCTACAGCTGGCACAACCCTTCGCCAGGGCTCTGGCCATGGATCTTCGTCATCGCCTTCACCGGCATGTCGTCGCATTTCTGCCTGGCCCGTGCGCTGGTCCATGCCGATGCCACGATCATCTCGCCGATGGACTTCCTGCGCGTGCCTCTGACGGCGCTGGTCGGCTGGCTGCTCTACCATGAGCAGATCGACGTCTTCACCGCGGGTGGCGCGGCTCTGATTCTCGCCGGCAATTTGCTCAACCTGCAGAAGAAGACGCCGCGGGTGGCAGAGGCGGAGGCGGCAACGCCCTGAGCTCGGGTGTGTTGAGATTCAGGTCAGGCCAAGCCGAAAATGGTGGCTTTCGAGAACCGGAGCGGAGCGGACATTCGGGTCCGTGAGCACCGGAAGCGCAGAAAACCAGCATTTGCAGGCTGGCATCACCTGAATATCAACACAACCTAGACCAGCTCCACGTCCACCACGCCCTGCACCGCGCGCATGGCGGAGGCGATCTGCGGCGAGACGCGATAATTACCCAGGCCGATCTCAATCTCGCCCTGTGCCTCTCCCTTGAGAACGATGATGCTGACTTGACTGTCGCCACGCTGTTTGAGCTGCGATTGAATGATCGACGATGGTCCATCATCCCTGACAAAGATGCGCAGCGCTTTCTGGATGCGGCTGGCTTCATCGTCCAGTGATTGCACCGAGTTGATGCGCAGGTTCACACCCTCAGGCCTGTCTTCGGCCGCAACCATAATCACCACCGAACTGCCGGGCTCCAGCATGTCGCGATACTGCGCCAGGCCTTCGGAAAACAGTACGGCCTCATACTGTCCCGTCGTGTCGGAAAACTGCACGACGCCCATCTTGTTACCCGTACGGGTCTTGCGCTCCTGCTTGGAGGTGACCGTGCCGGCGAGGCGCCCGGCGGCGGCGCCGCGTTTGACCGCAGCCGAGAATTCCGCCCAGTTCTGCACCCGCATCTTCTGCAGCGCGGACTTGTACTCATCGAGCGGATGCGCTGAAAGATAGAAGCCGACGATCTGGAATTCACGGTGCAGCTTGTCGGCAGCAAGCCACGGATCGGTCGCCGGCAGGTTGAGAGCCTGCGACTGGCTCCCAAGCGAAGCGCCGAAAATGTCGGCCTGGCCGGAGATGGCGTTTTGTTGCGCCAGCGAGGCAAGGCCCATCATCCGCTCGACGCCGGCCATCATCTGCGCGCGGTCGTGGCCGAAGCAATCCAGCGCGCCCGCCATGATCAGGCTTTCGAAGACGCGCTTGCCGACGATCTTGGGATCGACCCGCTCGCAGAAATCGGCAAGGTTCTTGAACGGCTTCTCGCCGCGCTTCTCGACGATGTGCTCGACCGCCGCGTCGCCGACGCCTTTCAACGCCGCCAGCGAATAGAAGATCTTGTTCTCGCCGACCTCGAAGGGACGGAAGCTCGACATCACCGACGGCGGCACCACCTCGATGCCGAGGCGCATGGCGTCCTGGCGGAAATCGGCCAGCTTGTCGGTATTGCTCATGTCGAGCGTCATCGACGCCGCAAGGAACTCGACCGGGTAATGCGCCTTGAGATAGGCGGTCTGGTAGGAAACGACCGCATAGGCCGCGGCGTGCGACTTGTTGAAGCCGTAGTCGGCGAACTTGGCCAGGAGGTCGAAGATGAAATCGGCCTGCGGCTTTGAGACGCCGCGCTCGACCGCGCCCGTGACGAAGCGCTCTCGCTGCTTGTCCATCTCGGCGCGGATCTTCTTGCCCATGGCGCGGCGCAGAAGGTCGGCTTCGCCGAGCGAATAGCCGGAAAGCTCCTGCGCGATCTGCATCACCTGTTCCTGGTAGACGATGACGCCTTGGGTCTCCTTCACCAGATGGTCGATCTTGGGATGGATTGAGGCCATCTCCTCCTCGCCATGCTTTCTGGCATTGTAGGTCGGGATATTCTCCATCGGGCCGGGGCGATAGAGCGCCACCAGCGCGATGATGTCCTCGATGCAGTCCGGCCGCATGCCGATCAGCGCCTTGCGCATGCCGGCACTTTCAACCTGGAACACGCCGACCACCTCGCCGCGCGACAGCATCGCGTAGGTGTCGGGGTCGTCGAGCGGTATCTTGGCGAGATCGATGTCGACGCCGCGCCGCCGTATCAGCTTCACTGCCGTTTCCAGCACCGTCAGCGTCTTTAGGCCGAGGAAGTCGAACTTCACCAGCCCCGCCTGCTCGACATATTTCATGTTGAACTGGGTGACCGGCATGTCCGAGCGCGGATCGCGGTACATCGGCACCAGCTCGGACAGCGGACGGTCGCCGATGACAATGCCGGCGGCATGCGTCGAAGCATGCCGGTAGAGGCCTTCGAGCTTCTGCGCCGTGTCGAGCAGCGTCTGCACGATCGGCTCCTTCTCCGCCTCCTCGGCAAAGCGCGGCTCGTTGGCGATGGCATCCGCCAGCTTGACCGGGTTGGCCGGGTTCTGCGGCACCATCTTGGAGAGCTTGTCAACCTGGCCGTAAGGCATCTGCAGCACGCGGCCGACATCGCGCAGCACCGCGCGCGCCTGCAGCGTTCCGAAGGTGATGATCTGCCCGACCTGGTCGCGGCCGTATTTCTGCTGGACGTAGCGGATGACTTCCTCGCGCCGGTCCTGGCAGAAGTCGATGTCGAAGTCCGGCATCGACACCCGGTCCGGATTGAGGAAGCGCTCGAACAGCAGCGAGAAACGCAGCGGGTCGATGTCGGTGATGGTGGTCGAATAGGCGACCAGCGAGCCGGCGCCCGAACCGCGCCCCGGCCCGACGGGAATGCCTTGCGCCTTCGCCCATTTGATGAAGTCGGCAACGATCAGGAAGTAACCCGGGAACTTCATCTTCTCGATGATGCCGAGCTCGAATTCGAGCCGCTCGCGATATTGCTCGACCGTGTAGCCGGGCGTCGGCCCGTGCGCGGCCAGCCGCGCCTCCAGACCTTCGCGCGCCTGCCGGGCAAGCTCGGCCGCCTCCGCCTTCTCGGCCGCGTCCTTGTCGACGGCATCGGCGCCGGTGAAGCGCGGCAGGATCGGGCTGCGGGTCTTCGGATAGTAGGAGCAGCGCATTGCGATCTCGACCGTGTTGTCGATCGCTTCGGGCAAATCGGAAAAGAGGCGCGCCATCTCGGCCTGCCCGCGCAGGAAATTGTCAGGCGAAAGCCGCCGGCGGTTGTCGGCGGCGACCACCGAGCCTTCGGCAATCGCAATCAGCGCGTCATGTGCCTCATAATCCTCGCGTTTGGAGAAGAAGGCCTCGTTGGTGGCGACCAGGGGCAGGTCATGCGTATAGGCAAGGTCGACGGTCGATTTCTCGACCATGCGGTCGTAGCCGGCGACCCGCTCCAGCTCGACATAAAGCCTGTCGCCGAACAGGCCTTTGAGGAACAGCAACCGCTGTTCGGCGAGGTCGCGCCGATCCGCTTTGAGCGCACTGCCGATCGGACCGCGCGGCCCACCGGTCAGACAGATCAGCCCGTCGCACCGATCTTCCAGCATAGCGCTGGTCAGATGCACCGGCTCGCCTGGCGGCGTCTCCAGATAGACCTTGCTGATCAGCCGCACGAGATTGCTGTAGCCGTCCTCACTGGCGGCGATCAGCACGACCGGCGACATCTCCGGCCCATGGCGGCGGCGGTCGCGCTGGCCGTCGCTCGCTTCCCCGGAAAAGGCCAGATCGATCTGGCAGCCGATGATCGGCTGGACGCCGTCCTTGACCGCCTTCTGCGCGAATTCCAGCGCGCCGAACAGATTGTTGGTGTCGGTGACGGCGATCGCCGGCGCCTCGTCCTTGACGGCATGGCCGACGATCGCGCTAAGCTGCAAGGCGCCCTCGAGCAGCGAATAGGCCGAATGCACGCGCAGATGGATGAACCTACGCGCCGGCGTTTCGGGCCGCGCGGCCTTCACTGCCGCCTCGCGCTGCAAAGGATCGCGTGGAAGTCGTTCATCCGCCATGTTTTTTCACGCTGTGCCAAGACTCATCGGTGCAGATGTATTGTCCCGGACGGGGCCATGCCAGTCCAGCACAAATGACCGCGAAGACACAGGCTTGCGTCCCGCACCGCCCTTTCTCAGGCAAACTCCATGATCACCGCATCGACCGCCAGGCTGTCGCCGGGCTTGGCGTTGAGCTTGGCTATCGTTAGGTCGCGTTCGGCGCGCAGCACGTTTTCCATCTTCATCGCCTCGACCACGGCCAGCGTCTCGCCGGCCTTGACCTCCTGGCCCTCGGCCACGGCGATCGAGACGACGAGACCAGGCATTGGGCAAAGCAGCATTTTCGAGGTGTCGGGCGGCAGCTTCTCCGGCATCAGCCTTTCGAGCTCCGCGATGCGCGGCAGCATGGCGCGCGCCGTCACCGACATGCCTTTCCAGGCGATGCGCAAACCGTTCAGCGTCGGACGGATCTGCGCCGCGACCTTGTCGGCGCCGATCGTGCCCTGCCAGATCGCGTCGCCCGGCCGCCAGTCCGAGGCGACGGTCAGCGGCTTGCCGCCATCGATCGACAGATCGACCTCCATCGGGATGGAAATCATGCCGTCGACGATCTCGACCGGCAGATAGTCAGCGCCGATCTTTACCACCCAATCGCGCTTGAGATGTCCTGAATGCGGCGCCAGCCGGCCGCTGAGGCGGTCGAGCCGGTCGCGGCGCAGCAGCTCGATCGCCGTTGCGACGGCGGCGAATACCGCCCTCTCCTCGCCATCCGGCGCGACCGGCGAAAAACCGTCCGGATATTCCTCGGCGATGAAGCCTGTCGACAGCCGCCCCTCGCGCCAGCGCGGATGCTGCATCAGCGCCGAAAGGAACGGGATGTTATGCTCGATGCCGTCGACGATGAACCTGTCCAACGCCTCTGACATGGCGTCGATGGCTTCCAGCCTTGTCGGCGCCCAGGTGCAGAGCTTGGCCACCATCGGGTCATAGAACATCGAGATTTCCGAGCCTTCCGTAACGCCGGTGTCGTTGCGGATGACGGTGCCGCCGAACGTACCCTCCTCGGGCGGCCGATAGCGCGTCAGCCGACCGATCGACGGCAGGAAGTTGCGGAAGGGATCCTCGGCGTAAAGGCGGCTTTCCACCGCCCAGCCGTTGAGCTTCACGTCGCTCTGCTTGATGCCGAGCTTCTCGCCGGCGGCAACGCGGATCATCTGTTCGACCAGGTCGATGCCGGTGACCAGCTCGGTCACCGGGTGCTCGACCTGCAATCGCGTATTCATTTCAAGGAAATAGAAATTCTTGTCCTTGTCGACGATGAACTCGACGGTGCCGGCGCTCTGGTAGTCGACTGCCTTGGCCAGCGCCACCGCCTGCTCGCCCATCGCCTTTCTGGTCTTGGCATCGAGGAACGGCGACGGCGCTTCTTCGACCACTTTCTGGTTGCGGCGCTGGATCGAGCATTCGCGCTCGCCGAGATAAAGTGCCGTGCCATGCGCGTCGGCCAGCACCTGGATTTCGATATGGCGGGGATCTACGACGAACTTCTCGATGAAGACGCGGTCGTCGCCGAAGGAGCTTTTCGCTTCCGAACGCGCCCGCTCGAAGCCGTCGCGCACCTCCGATTTGCTCCAGGCGATGCGCATGCCCTTGCCGCCGCCGCCGGCCGAGGCCTTGATCATGACCGGATAGCCGATCTCGCCGGCGATCCTTTCGGCATGGTCGGCGTCTTCGATGACGCCCAGCCATCCGGGCACGGTCGAGACCTTGGTCTCGTTGGCGAACTTCTTCGATTCGATCTTGTCGCCCATGGCCTTGATAGCCTTGGACTTCGGCCCGATGAAGACGATCCCTTGCTTCTCCATCGCCTCGCAGAAAGAGGCGCGCTCCGACAGGAAGCCATAGCCCGGATGCACGGCTTCGGCGCCGGTCTCCTTGCAGGCGGCGATGATCTTCTCAGGCAACAGATAGCTCTGTGCCGCCGGCGAGGGTCCGATATGCACCGCTTCGTCGGCCATCTCGACATGCACGGCATCGCGGTCGGCATCCGAATAGACCGCGACGGTGGCAATCCCCATCTGGCGCGCCGTCTTGATCACGCGGCAGGCGATCTCGCCGCGATTGGCGATCAGGATTTTCTTGAACATTCGGATGTCGTCCTCCGGCGAAGCGGTCCAGTTCTATGGACAATCCCGCCATGTCTCAAGTGGCCGGCCGGTGCGCATCCGACTTGCTCGAATTGCGACTGCCGCGGCGAAAAACGTCGCAAGGGAAGTTGGCCGCCAGCAAGGAAAGCGATAAGGTGGTCGATGGGCTCGGAGAAACAAACGGCGGGCAGAGATTTCGTCCCGCCAGGCGGGAACGGCGGCCTGCCGTAACCTGAAACTTACTGATTGCCTTGGGAGGAAACGCCTGATGAAAACGCGTGCCGCAGTCGCCGTCGCCGCCGGAAAGCCGCTGGAGATCATGGAGGTCGACCTCGAGGGGCCGCGCGAAGGCGAAGTGCTGGTCGAGGTCAAGGCGACCGGCATCTGCCATACCGACGAGTTCACGCTGTCGGGCGCCGATCCGGAAGGGCTGTTTCCGGCCATCCTCGGTCATGAGGGCGCCGGCGTGGTCGTCGATGTCGGCAAGGGCGTGACCTCGGTCAAGAAGGGCGACCATGTCATCCCGCTCTACACGCCCGAATGCCGGCAGTGCCCGTCGTGTCTGTCGCGGAAGACAAACCTGTGCACCGCCATCCGCGCTACGCAGGGACAGGGCCTGATGCCCGACGGCACCTCGCGCTTCTCGATGGGCAAGGACAAGCTGTTTCATTACATGGGCTGCTCGACCTTCTCCAACTTCACCGTGCTGCCCGAGATCGCGGTGGCCAAGGTCAATCCCGACGCTCCCTTCGACAAGATCTGCTACATCGGCTGCGGGGTCACCACCGGCATCGGCGCGGTCATCAACACCGCCAAGGTCGAGCAGGGCGCAACCGCCGTGGTCTTCGGCCTCGGCGGCATTGGCTTGAATGTCATCCAGGGCCTTCGCCTTGCCGGCGCCGACATGATCATCGGCGTCGATGTCAACAACGACAAGAAGGCTTGGGGCGAGAAATTCGGCATGACGCATTTCGTCAATCCGAAGGAGATCGACGGCGACATCGTGCCTTACCTGGTCAACATGACCAAGCGCGGTGCCGACCAGATCGGCGGCGCCGACTACACCTTCGACTGCACCGGCAACACCAAGGTGATGCGCCAGGCGCTGGAAGCCTCGCATCGCGGCTGGGGCAAGTCGGTCATCATCGGCGTTGCCGGCGCCGGCCAGGAGATTTCGACGCGTCCCTTCCAGCTGGTCACCGGCCGCACCTGGATGGGTACCGCCTTCGGCGGCGCGCGCGGCCGCACCGATGTGCCGAGGATCGTCGACTGGTACATGGAGAAAAAAATCCAGATCGATCCGATGATCACGCACACGCTGAAGCTCGAGGACATCAACAAGGGCTTCGACCTGATGCATGAGGGCAAGTCGATTCGCAGCGTCGTGGTTTACTGAGGGAACAAGCCGCCGACCTATGGCCAGCGACTGAAGTTGCACAGGTTCAACAAGGGAGGAACTCAATGCCTGAAAAACTGCATCCGAAGATCGACAATGGCTTGCCGAGGGAAAGCGCATCCTTCTCCGGCGGCACGCTGGTTTGCCTATGCACCAGCAATCCGGTGAAGGTGAAGGTCAAGGGCCAGATCGCCCACAATCATGCCTGCGGCTGCACCAAGTGCTGGAAGCCGGAAGGCGCCATCTTCTCGGTGGTGGCCGTTGCCGGCACCGGCGACGTCACCGTCACCGAAAACGGCGACAAGCTCAAGGTGGTCGACCCCTCGGCGCTGATCCAGCGCCATGCCTGCACAAGCTGCGGCGTCCACATGTACGGCCCGGTCGAGCGTGACCATCCCTTCAAGGGCCTGTCCTTCATCCATCCCGAACGTTTCGAGGAGGATGGCTGGTCGCCGCCGGGCTTCGCCGCTTTCGTGTCGTCGATCATCGAATCCGGCGTCGATCCGAGCCGCATGGACGGCATCCGCGGCCAGCTGAAGTCGATCGGACTCGAGCCCTATGACTGCCTCAGCCCCGGCCTGATGGACTATATCGCCACTTGGACAGCCAAGAAGTCGGGAGCCTTGGCGGCCTGACAAATCTCGCGATTTCTGCCATGGGGCTGGCTGACACGCCGGCCCCATATTCGTTTGGAAGTAACGATGCCCGAGCCCATCATCTATGTCGATGCCGATGCCTGCCCGGTGAAAGCCGAGGTCGAGAAGGTCGCGGAGCGCCACCGCGTCGTCGTCACCTATGTCTCCAATGGCGGCCTGCGGCCGTCGCGCGATCCGATGATCCGCAACGTCGTCGTCTCCAAAGGCGCGGATGCGGCCGACGACTGGATCGCCGAGAACGCCAGGGCAAACGATGTCGTGATAACGGCCGACATCCCGCTTGCCGCGCGCACGGTGGCGCTCGGCGCGCATGTGCTCGGCCCTACCGGCCGCCCCTTCACCCCGGAAACCATCGGCATGGCGGTGGCGATGCGCGATCTCAAGCAGCATCTGCGCGAGACCGGCGAAAGCCGGGGCTTCAATGCCTCCTTCACACCGAAGGACCGTTCGCAGTTTCTGGGCGAGCTCGACCGCATCTTGCGGCGCGCGCTCAAATCCGTCACACCGGACTGATCCAACGTCTTCAAGGGCCTCGGGCCATGGGTGACGATCTCAAGACGCCGATGCATCGGCACATGCAGTTCGCCCTCGCCGCGGCCATCGGTATCGTGGCACTGCTGCTTGCCTTGTTGCTGCGCTGGCCGCTCCCCTACTCGATCGGCGCCAATGTGTTCTTTGCAAGCTATATCGCCCTGGTGCTGACCCTGATGCCGAGCCTTACCGGCCGCTATCTCCGCAAGAATGCGCGCGCGACCGACCTGCCCGTGCTGCTGATCTTTGCCGTCACCCTCTTTGTCGTCGGCGCGGCCATCGTCTCGCTGTTCCTGCTGATCAACCGCAAGGATGCCGCGCATCCGCTGCAGCTCGCCTTCGCCATATTGTCGATCCCGCTCGGCTGGTTCACAATCCACGCTATGGCGTCGCTGCACTACGCGCACGTCTATTGGAAGGATGGCGACGGGATCGACGAGAAAACCCACAAGAAGATGCCGGTCGGCGGCCTCGATTTTCCGGGCGGCAAAAGGCCGGAAGGCTGGGATTTCCTCTATTTCGCGACGGTCATCGGCATGACGGCGCAGACGGCGGACACGGCCGTCACCACCTCGCAAATGCGGCTGGTCGTGCTTGTTCATTCGATCCTGACCTTTTTCTTCAACACGGTGATCGTCGCGGCGGCAGTCAATCTCGCGGTCACCCTGGGCTCCCCGTAATAAATCCGTGATCGCATGAAACATTGCCTTGTGCGGCGACGTATTGAGGGGGAGACAATGACCTGAGAAGCCGCTTGCTTGAGGCGGCCGGAGGCAAGATGGACACTGTTGCCAACAACCATTCCGCCGTCGAGGCGGACGGCAAGGACACGACCCTCATCTACCGGCAATCGCGCTGGACGCGGTTGACCCACTGGGTCTGGGCTTTCTCGCTGTTCTTCATGCTGCTTTCCGGCCTGCAGATCTTCAACGCGCGGCCGCAGCTCTATGTCGGCAAACAGTCCGGCTTCGAGTTCAACAACACGATCCTCCAGATCGGCGCCGAGAACACCGCCAACGGTCCGCGCGGCTTCACTGAAATCTTCGGCCATCGCTTCGACACAACCGGCGTGCTCGGCTGGTCGGGCCCCCCGGGACAAGAGACGCCCCGCGCCTTCCCGGCCTGGGCGACAATTCCCTCCTATTACGATCTCGGCACCGCCCGTGTCGTGCATTTCTTCTTCGCCTGGATCCTGACCACCACCCTGCTCATCTGGCTGATCGCCAGCCTGGTCAACGGCCATATCCCCCGCGATCTTGCCCCTCGCGTGGCAGACCTGCGCAAGCTGCCGCGCGACATCGTCGATCATGCGAAGCTGAAGTTCCACCACACGCGCGAATACAATACGCTGCAGAAAATGGCCTATGGCGGCGTGCTCTTCGTGCTTTTGCCGCTGATGATCGTCACAGGCCTCGCAATGTCGCCGAGCATGAATTCGGTGCTGCCCTGGCTCAACGAAATCCTCGGCGGCAGGCAGACGGCGCGCACCATCCACTTCACCGCCATGGTGCTGCTCGTGCTTTTCTTCATCGTCCACATCCTGATGATCCTCGCCGCCGGCCCGATCAACGAGCTGCGTTCGATCATCACCGGCTGGTACCGCACCGACCCGCCTGCGAAGCACGTTGAGCCGACCGAGAGGAGCGCCTGACATGGCAAAATTCCAGATCAGCCGCCGCAAATTCCTCACCTCCGCCAGCCTCGGCCTGTCCGGCATCGCGCTGTCCGGCTGCGATGTGTTCGACAGCGGCCTCGGCATCGGCGGCGGACTGCGCAGCTTCCTCGAAAACGCCAATAGTCTGACCTGGCGCGCGCAGCGCCTGCTTGCCGGCCGGGACGCGCTGGCGCCGGAATTCACCGAGGCCGATATCCGCCAGCCGCAACGGCCGAACGGCGTTACCGCGCCGGACGACGACACCTACAAGGGCCTGCTCGCCAACAATTTCGTCGACTGGCGCCTCGAGGTTTCAGGCCTCGTAGAGAAGCCGCTTTCGCTGACCCGCGAGCAGCTTCAGAACATGCCGAGCCGCACGCAGATCACCCGCCACGACTGTGTCGAAGGCTGGAGTTGCATCGCCAAATGGACCGGCACGCCGCTGTCGCTGGTGCTGGACCAGGCCGTGGTCAAGCCGCAGGCCCGCTATGTCATGTTCCACTGCCTCGACACGATCGAGCAAAGCCTGTCCGGCGGCATCAAATATTACGGCACCATCGACCTGATCGACGCCCGCCACCCGCAGACGATTCTTGCCTACGGCCTGAACGGCAAGCCCCTGCCGGTCGAGAACGGCGCGCCGCTGCGCGTGCGGGTCGAGCGCCAGCTCGGCTACAAGATGCCGAAATACATCTACAAGATCGAGCTGGTCGACAGTTTTGCCAATGTCGGCGGCGGCCGCGGCGGCTACTGGGAGGACAATGGTTACGACTGGTATGGCGGGATTTGACGGCCCTCGCCTGCAGGCCGAGCACGATCTAGCGGCCGCCGAGCTTGGTGTCATCGAGGAGCGTCTCGACAACGACAACCGGCGGCTGACCGGTCGTGGCGACGACCGTGCTCTCGTCTTTGCGCTGCGGGATGAGCAAGGCCGCGCCGTCGGGGCGGCCGCCGGCTATTCCTGGGCGGGCATTGCCGAGCTCACGCTGATGTGGGTCGACGAAGCCTATCGAGGCCTTGGCCTCGGCAGGAAGCTGCTCGATGCCTTCGTCGCGGAAGCCGCCGCTCGCGGCTCGCTGCGGATATGGGTTTCGACCCATGACTTCCAGGCGCCGGGCCTTTACGAAAAGGCCGGTTTCGAGCGCATGGCCGAAATGACCGGCTGGCCCGAAGGCCATTCCAACATCATTCTTTGCAAGACGATTGCAGGAAACGCCTAAGCCACTTTCTCAAGCAGCGGTTTCAGCGTCGGATGGATTTCCGGCGCCGCGTGCTTGATCAGCGTCAGCAGCGCGCGCTCGTTGTCGCGCAGCGGCCGCCGGCCGCCGCCGACACGCTCGGCAAGCCATTCGGCCTCGCTGGCGTCGATCGTCTCGGCGCGGCGAGCACGCGCTTCGGCGGCCCGGTTCCTGGCTTCCCATTCGGCCTCGATATCGCCGGACGAATGATAGGCTTCGAGGATCGCCGCGAAACCACCCGAGACCATCCGGCTGAAGAAGCCGCCAAGCGTCGGCGCTGCCTCGTCGAGGAAGTTTTCGTGGCGCAGCGCCACATCCCGCGTCGGCGGCTCGTAGCCGGTCGAGCACATGACGTAGTTGGCGATCGCCTTGACGAAGAGGTCGCTCCAGGACGGATCGTTGTCAGCTGCCGCGGTCCGGTCGTTGATCCTGAACAGGACCTCCGCCTCGGCCTTGCTGATGGCGATGTTGCCGTCGCCGCCATAGGCATAGAGGATGCGCCGCAGCAGATCGACCTCGGCCTTGGCGATATGGCCGGGAATCAGGCTGCCGCCATGCATCAGCGGACCCTTGCCGTCGATCACCGCATGCGCGACCTGTTCCAGCGCATAGGCCGAGAGCTCGCTGGGGGAGGACCTCGCTTCCTCCAGCACATGCACCAGCAGTTCAAGCTCGGTGCGGCCGTCAACTATGCCGTCGCGCGAGACGGTGCGGACAAGCCAGTCGGCATTCTGCTCGGAGATATAGCCTTCCGGCTTTTCCTGGTGGACGATGTAGTCGGTCACCGCCTCGACGAAGAACGGCGCCCATTCGCCGCACTTGTCGCGCGCCGTCTGGTCGAGCGCGAACAGCGCCTCCGCCTCGCCGCGACTCACCACGCCGTCGGCGAAGACCTCGCGCCGCAGCATCGTCACGTCTTCGGCCGTGATCTTGTTCTTCGAGGTCAGCCCCGCCACCGGAGCGCTCATGATCAATTCGCCCATTTGCCGTCCCTGCCCGTCGCCCGTTGCCGGCGAACTGAGTGCGTTACCCCGCCAAGCTTTATCAGCATTATCTTGAGAAACCGGCAAACGGCGTGGTTAGCGAAGCCTTGTCGGCCAATCCATGTCGCTGAAAAGCAGGGCGCGCTTAAAATGTCGCTGGGAGGTGACAAGGTGTCGCCGACGGGCTATGGATGACACGTCGAGGACTTAGGCGACTGAGTCCTACCTGTTTGCGGGAGAGAGCAGCGCAAGCTGTCGCCGAAGGGGAAATCGCCCGAAATCTCTCAGGCAAAAGAACCGTGCACGGGAAAGACAACTCTGGAAAGTCGGGAATCTTCCCGCGCCGAAGGTGTAAGCGCTGCCGACAGAGTTACGGGGCGCGAGTCTCTCAGGCTTCAGACAGAGGGGCACGACTAGGCCGCCAATGGCGGTCGATCGCCGTGCGACTCTGGAGAAGACATGACAGGCCAAGACACCAGACACCTCCCCCTTGAGGATTTGCATCAGGCCGCGGGCGCGCGTTTCGGCGCCTTCGCCGGCTGGTCGATGCCGCTCACCTACCCACCCGGCGTGATGAAGGAGCATCTTCACACGCGCGAGCATGCCGGCCTGTTCGACATCTCGCATATGAAGCTGTTCGAGGTCTCCGGTCCGGGGGCCATCGCTTTGTTGAACCGCGCCTGTCCGCTCGATGCCGGCGCGCTGGAAATCTCGCAGTCCAAATACACCTTCTTCCTCAACGAGGCTGCCGGCATCATCGACGACCTCATCGTGACTCGCCTAGGCGATGACCGGTTCATGGTGGTGGCCAATGCCGGCAACGCGGTGGAGGACGAAAAGCATCTGCGCGCGCTTGCTGCCGGTTTCGAGGCCAGGGTCGATCCGCTCGACCGCGTCTTCCTGGCGATCCAGGGGCCGGACGCCTGGGCAGCTTTGGCGCGGGCCGGCATCGAGACCGGCTCGCTGCTTTTCATGCATGGGGTCGAGCCCCGGCAAAACTGGTTCATGAGCCGCTCCGGCTATACCGGCGAGGACGGTTTCGAGATCGGCCTGCCAGAAGCGGATGCGCGGGATCTGGTCGCCAGGCTGCTGGGAGACGAGCGCGTGCAGTGGATCGGCCTTGCCGCCCGCGACAGCCTGCGGCTCGAGGCCGGGCTTTGCCTGCACGGCCAGGACCTGACGCCCGAGATAGACCCGGCAAGCGCGGGATTGATGTGGGCAATTCCCAAGGAAGTTCGCGCTTCCGGCAATTTCATCGGCGCCGACGCGCTGCGCTCGATCATCGAGCGCGGGCCGTCGCAGAAGCGCGTCGGCCTGAGGCCCGATGGACGCCAGCCGGTGCGCGCGGGCGCCGCATTGATCGACGCCGACGGCCATCCGGCCGGTCATGTCGCTTCGGGCGGCTTCGGCCCATCGGCGGGTCACCCGGTCGCCATGGGCTATGTCAACGCCGCGCTTGCCAAGGCCGGCACGAAGCTCTTCGCCGATGTCCGCGGGACGAAAATTCCAGTGGACGTCACGCCCCTGCCCTTCACCCCACATCGCTACCGCAAAGGATGATTTCCAGATGGCAAAGACCTATTTCACGGAAGACCATGAGTGGCTGCGCGTCGACGGCGGCGTCGCTACGGTCGGCATCACCGATTATGCGCAGGAACAGCTCGGCGATCTCGTTTTCGTCGAGCTGCCGGAAATCGGCCGCAAGCTCGCCAAGGGCGACACCGCCGTCGTGGTCGAATCCGTCAAGGCGGCCTCGGACGTCTACGCGCCGGTCGACGGCGAGATCACCGAAGCCAACGCCTCCCTGTCGGCCGACCCCTCGCTGGTCAATTCGGCCGCGACCGGCGACGGCTGGCTCTGGAAGATGAGGCTGGCCAACGAAAGCCAGCTCGACAGCCTCATGGATGAAGCCGCCTACAAAGCCCATATTGGCTGATATCAGGATCTTGGAAATGACCGCAGCACCTATTCCCTTCTCGGCCCGCCACATCGGCCCAGGCGTCAACGACGTCAGGGCGATGCTCGCCGTCATCGGCGTTCCATCCGTCGAAACGTTGATCAGCCAAGCCGTGCCGCGATCGATCCGCCTCGACCTGCCGCTCAATCTGCCCGCTCCGGCGAGCGAAGCCGAAGCGCTGGCCGAATTGTCGGCGATCATGGCGAAGAACACGGTGCTGAAGAGCTTCATCGGCGCCGGCTATCACGGCGTCTTCGTGCCGCCGGTCATCCAGCGCAACCTGTTCGAGAACCCGGCCTGGTACACGGCCTACACCCCATACCAGGCCGAGATCAGCCAGGGCCGGCTGGAGATGCTGTTCAACTTCCAGACCCTGGTCGCCGAGCTTACCGGCCTGCCGGTGGCGTCGGCCTCGCTGCTCGATGAGGCGACCGCCGTCGCCGAAGCCGTCGGCATTGCGCTGCGCCACCACCGCGACAAGCGCAACAAGGTGGCGCTTGCCGGCACGCCGCATCCGCAGACGCTGGATGTCGTGCGCACCCGCGCCGAGCCGCTCGACATCGAGGTCGACGGCGAGACGATCGACGACAACACCGCCGCCCTGCTCGTCTCCTGGCCGGACACGTTCGGCGTCTATGGCGACCACAAAGCGGCGATCGAGAAGGCCCGCGCCGTCGGCGCGCTGGTCGTCTTCATCGCCGATCCGCTGGCGCTGACGCTGACGGATGCGCCGGCGAAGCTCGGCGCCGACATCGCCGTCGGTCCGATGCAGCGCTTCGGCGTGCCGATGGGCTTCGGCGGCCCGCACGCCGCCTATTGCGCCGTCTCCGACAAGCTGACCCGCCTGATGCCAGGCCGCCTCGTCGGCCAGTCGACCGACACCAAGGGCCGCCCGGGCTACCGGCTGGCGCTGCAGACGCGCGAGCAGCATATCCGCCGCGACAAGGCCACCTCCAACATCTGCACCGCACAGGCGCTGCTGGCCAACATGGCCACCGCCTATGCGATCTGGCACGGCCCCGCCGGCCTGCAGGCAATTGCCGGGCAGATCCACGCGTTGGCCGGCCGCCTCGCCTCGGGCCTCAAAGCAACCGGTGTTTCGGTGCTCGGCGCGAGGCGCTTCGATACGGTCACGGCCGAGGTGAAGGGCAAGGCCGCTTCGATCGCGCAAGCCGCCGAGAAGACCGGCCGGCTGTTGCGCGTCATCGATGCCGACCATGTCAGCATCGCCTTCGACGAGACCTCGACGGAAGCCGATCTCGAGGCGATCGCTGCCCTGTTTGGCGCCAAGCCCGGCGCGGCTGAAGGCAGCTCCATGCCGGGCAAGCCGCGCGGCAAGGAATTCCTCACCCAGCCGGTCTTCCACGACAATCATTCCGAAACCGAGATGATGCGCTTCCTGCGCCGTCTGGCCGACAAGGACCTGGCGCTCGACCGCACGATGATCCCGCTCGGCTCCTGCACCATGAAGCTCAACGCCGCCGCCGAGATGATGCCGGTGAGCTGGCCGAGCGTCGCCAATCTGCATCCCTTTGCGCCGGCCGGCCATTCGGCGGGCTATCGCAAAATGGCCGCCGACCTGGAGGCATGGCTGTCGGAAATCACCGGCTTCGACGCCGTCAGCCTGCAGCCCAATGCCGGCAGCCAAGGCGAATATGCCGGCCTGCTCGCCATTCGCGCCTATCACCGCGCGCGCGGCGAAGGCCACCGCACCATCTGCCTAATCCCGTCTTCGGCGCATGGCACCAATCCGGCAAGCGCCGCGATGGCCGGCATGAGCGTCGTCGTCGTGCGTTGCCTGGACGACGGCAATATCGACATGGACGATCTGCGCGCCAAGGCCAATGAGCATTCCAAGGACCTCGCGGCGCTGATGTTCACCTACCCTTCGACGCATGGCGTCTACGAGGAAGGCGCGCGTCATCTGTGCGCGCTGATCCACGAGCATGGCGGCCAGGTCTATTTCGACGGCGCCAACCTCAACGCCCTGGTCGGCCTCGCCCGTCCCGGCGACATCGGCGCCGACGTCTGCCACATGAACCTGCACAAGACCTTCTGCATCCCGCATGGCGGCGGCGGCCCGGGCGTCGGTCCGATCGGCGTCAGGGCGCATCTGAAACCCTATTTGCCGGGCCATGTCACCGAAGGCTCGGCGCATGCCGTGGCGGCGGCGCCCTTCGGCAGCGCCTCCATCCTGCCGATCACCTGGATGTATATCCGCATGATGGGCGGCACCGGCCTGAAGCAAGCGACGGAGACGGCGATCGTTTCGGCCAACTATGTGGCGACACGGCTCGCGCCGCACTACCCGCTGCTTTACAAAGGCAGAAGCGACCGCATCGCCCATGAGTGCATCCTCGACACGCGCGTTCTCAAGGAGAGCGCCGGCATCAGCGTCGACGACATCGCCAAGCGCCTGATCGACTACGGCTTCCATGCGCCGACGATGTCGTTCCCGGTTGCCGGCACGCTGATGGTCGAGCCGACCGAGTCCGAGCCCAAGCGTGAGCTCGACCGGTTTTGCGAGGCGATGATCGCCATCGCCGCCGAGGCGGCGAAAGTGGCGAAGGGCGAGTGGCCGTCCAACGACAACCCGCTGGTCAACGCCCCGCACACCGCGGCGGAAGCGCTTGCCGGCGAGTGGAAGCATCCCTATTCGCGGCTGGAGGCGGCCTATCCGGCGGGCGACGCCGATCTGGCCGCGAAATACTGGCCGCCGGTCTCGCGCATCGACAACGTCGCCGGCGACCGCAACTTGGTCTGCTCCTGTCCGCCGCTGTCGGAATATCTCGGCGCGGCCGAGTAGCGTCTGCTCAGGCAGACTTCAGGGCCGGCCCGGCATCGGGCTGGACCGCTCCGTCCTGAACGACGACACGGTTGCGCCCGGCACGCTTGGCCGCATAAAGCGCGGCGTCGGCCTGCGCCAGCACCTCATGGAGCGGACGGCCCGCGATCGACCCGAAACCCATGCCGCCGCTGACACTGCTGCGCAGCGGCCCGCGATGGGTCGCGACGACCTCGGTGCCGAAAGCGACGCCGATCCGGCTTGCAATGTCATGCGCTTTTTCCGGTGTCACGCGCGACATGACGAGCGCGAATTCCTCGCCGCCCAGCCGGAACGCGTCGATCCCTGTCCTGCCATATTTCCTGATCACCGCCGCGAAGCGGCAAAGGACCTCGTCGCCGACCGGGTGGCCGAAGACGTCGTTGGTCGTCTTGAAATGGTCGAGATCGAACATGGCGATCGCCATGAACGGACCGAAGCTGCGCTCGCCGTAAAGCTCGTTGAGCGCCCTGCGGTTCATCAGTCCGGTCAGCGGATCGGTCATCGTCTCGGCCTTGAGTTCGATCTGCGCCTGCAGATGGTGCAGCGACAGCGTCAACGCGCCGAGGCCGGTCATGCAGGCGACCGCGACGACGGAGTTCAAGCGCTCGGCCCAGTTGTCGGGCGCAGCGCCGAGCACCCACTGCCCTTGCGCCAGCAACGCCAGGCCGCACAGGGCGAAGGATAGGCCGCAAGCGCCGCTGAGGAACGAAACGACGAGCAGGATCCGGCGGTCATGATCCCCCTTCATCCAGAACATCGCGCCGATCGCGGCGAGCAGCGCCGTCACGGCCGCATAGGTGATCTGGAAGCCGATGCCGTCGAAGCCGAGATAAGTGACCAGCGCGCAGGCAGCCATTGCGGCCAGCGCCGGCACGATGGCGCGGCGATAGTCGCGGAAGCCGAGATACTGCATGGCCGACAGGCAGATCACCAGAAAACCCAAGGTCAGCAGCGCGAGCACGACCTGACACAGCCAGGGCTCGGGATCTTTGGTATAGCGCCAGAAGGCGACGACATGGGCGACGAGCACGAAGATGCCGCAGGCGACCGTGAGCACGAAGCGCGCCCGCGGCGTGGTGAACCAGATCGCAAACATGGTGATGCTGAGGCATGTGCCCGACAGCGCCGCCGCGAGCAGGAGCGAACTGAAATCCAACATCCCTGAAGAACTGCCTCTAGCGTCTGCCCGGTGCCCTTCCCTTCAGTGTAGGCTGGCGGGGGCCGGCGCAAATCGTTTTCGGCCGACGCCCATCGCTACCTCGACACAGGGTTTACAAAGCGTCGACAGGCGAGGCGAAACCCCCATGACAAATACACGGGATACGGGAAGCACAGAGGAATCAGCCCTTGTCGAGCAGCGCCAGATTGGCGTTGACCACTGTCTGGTCGGCCATGCCGGCCTTGGCCTCGAGCAGCAGCGCGCGCGCCTTTTTCTTGTTGCCGCGCAGGAGCTGCGAATAACCCATATTGTTGACGATCTGCGGCTTGCGCCCGGCGACCTTCAGCAGCTGCGCGTAGGCGCGATCGGCGAAGTCGAAGCGGCCGAGCTCGTCATAGGACGCGGCGAGCCCCATCCAGGCCTCGGCATTGTCGGATTTGAGTTCGACCGCCTTGCGGAAATGCTGCTCGGCAAGACCGAAATTCGCCTCGCGGAACTGCGCCTTGCCTTCGATGAGGTCGTTGGCGCTGACATCCTTGGCCACCGGCTGGATCGCCGTGGTCTTGGTCGTGTCGACATTGTTGTTCGTCGTACAGCCGGTAATCATCAAGACGGCCGCCAACGCCGCCGCTGCCCTGGGAAGTCTTTGACGCATGCCCCTGCCCCATCGCCCGATTTGCCGGGTCGTTCTTCAGGAAAAACGATACAGGACAGCGATTAAGCTTCGGTGCCGAAATGCAGATAAAATTCGGTTGCGCGCCAAGGAGGCGTTAACCACGGCTATGTCCTGGATTCAGGTCAGGCCGAGTCGAAAATGGCGGATTCCGAGAACCGGGGCGGAGCGCAGGAAGCTGCCGTTTGCAAACCGGCCTCAGCTGAATACTCAATGCGCGGTCAGCTTCACGATGATCGGAATGATAGCGATCATCAGCACCACCGGCAGGATACAGACCGTCACCGGGACCGACATCTTGGCCGGCAGGGCATGCGCCTTCTCCTCGGCCAGCGACATGCGCTTGTGCCGCATTTCGTCGGAAAAGACACGCAGCGAGCCCGACAGGCTGGTGCCGAGCTCCTTCGATTGCTGCAACAGCGTCGCGAAGGAGCGAACCTCGTCGAGGCTGAGACGGTCGGCTAGCGCCTTCAGCGCATCATCGAGGCTGCGCCCGGCGCGCAGCTCCAGCGACACCAGGATCAGGTTTTGGCTGAGCGACGGGTAGGTCCTGGCTAGCTCCTTGGAGACCCGCTCGATGCCGGCCTCCATGCTCATGCCGGCATCGGAGCAGACGATCATCAAATCCATGAAATCGGGAAAGCCGTTGCGGTATTCGCGCATCTTTTCCCGCACCTTCTGCGTCAGCACCAGGCCCGGCAGGAAATAGCCGCCGGCCCCCGACAGGATGATGAAGGTCCAGCGGCTGGTCATGGTTGACTCGGCGCTGGCCGCCCAGTGGTTGATCAGGAACGCGCCGAGCGCTGCCCCAACCATGGTGGCGAAGCGAACGAGGAAGAACATGCCGACTGCGCGCGGCTCCATATAGCCGGCCTGGATGAGTTTCATGCGCAGCCGGGCGACATTTTCCGGGTCGCTCTTGGCATAGAACTCCTGCGCCCGCTTCACCGCCTTCTCGCGCACGGCATTGGTGCTCTTCTTGGGCGCGGACTCCGCCTGCTCAGCCGGCTGCAATGTCTCGACCTTCAGCCGGCGCTTGACCTCGCCGCGATCGCCCTTGGCGAGCACCAGCGGCCAGGCGACGGCGCCGCCGCCCAGCACAAGCAGCAGCACCGCAACCGGGACCAGCGAGCTCGGCGCGAGCGAGGCGAGGAAGCGGATGACGTCTTCCATCTCAGAACCTGAAATTCGACATCTTGAACATGATGGCGTTGCCGAGCAGCAGCCAGATGATGGAGCCGCCCAGCATGTACCAGGTCTTCGGCACGTCCCAGACATCCTGGTAGAACTGCGGCATCAGCACCATGATGGCGGTGAACAGAAGCACCGGCACCGCGGTCAGGATGTAAGCCGACATGCGCCCTTCCGTCGAAATGGCGCGCACCTTGCGGCGCAGCTTGCCGCGGTCGCGGATCGTCGCCGACAGGCCGTCGAGGATTTCGCGCAGGTTGCCGCCCGAACTGCTCTGGATCGACACCGCCGTGACGAACAGCGGCAGGTCCTCATGGCCCACCCGGTCGAAGAGATTGTTCAACGCCGAGACCAGATCGGAGCCGTAGGTCACCTCGTCGGCGACGACGCCGAACTCGGTGCCGATGGGATCGGCCATCTCGCGCGCCACCATGGCGATCGCCACCGGCACCGGATGGCCGGCCTTCAGGCCGCGCGTGATCAATTCAAGCGCCTCAGGCAGTTGCATCCCGAAACGCTTGTGCCGGCGCTTGCGCATCCAGCGCAATGCCATGACCGGCAACACCGGCAACAGCAAGAGAAGCAGGATAAGGCCGAACAGGAGCGGCAAGCCCTTCCAGATCGCCACGAGCGCCAGGGCGAGAGCGATCCCCGATGTGATCGTCAGGAATTTCGGCAGCGGCGTGCTTATGCCGGACTGCGTGCGCAGGGCGCGGAAGCGGTCGAGGGAAAAGATGGAGGTGCCGCCGTCGATACCGCGTTCCTTGCGCAGTTGGATCAGCACCTGCTCCTGGCTGATCTTGTTCTCGGCGAGCTTCATCCGGCGGTTGATGGCCGTGCGCTTGTCGCTGCGCCCGGCATAGAGCAGATAAAGGCCCTCGGCGATCATGATGCCGGTGAGCGCCGCCGCGGCGTAGACGACGTAGACCGGGCTGAATCCCTCGAACACCGGCCTAGTCCTGCGGCCGGCCGGGCTCGAAATACTTGCCCGGGAATTCGATGCCCATGTTGCGCAGATCCTCAAGGAAGCGCGGGCGGATGCCGGTCGCTTCGAAGTGCCCGAGGATCCTTCCGTCCGCTTCCATGCCGGTGCGCACGAAGCGGAAGATCTCCTGCATCTGGATGACGTCGCCTTCCATGCCGGTCACTTCGGCGACGCTGGTCACCTTACGTTTGCCGTCGGAAAGGCGCGTCAGTTGGACGATGATGTCGATGGCGCTGGAAATCTGGCTGCGGATCGACTGCACGGTCATCGGCATGCCGGTCATCCCGAGCATCTGTTCCAGACGCGAGATGGCATCGCGCGGCGTGTTGGCATGGATGGTGGCCATCGACCCTTCATGGCCGGTGTTCATCGCCTGCAGCATGTCGAAGGCTTCCTCGCCGCGACATTCGCCGAGGATGACGCGGTCGGGGCGCATGCGCAGCGCGTTCTTGACCAGGTCGCGCTGCTTCAATTCGCCCTGGCCCTCGATGTTGGCCGGACGCGTCTCCATGCGCGCGACATGCGGCTGCTGCAATTGCAGCTCGGCCGCGTCCTCGATGGTGATCAGGCGCTCGTCTTCCGGAATGAAGGCCGACAAAGCGTTGAGCATCGTCGTCTTGCCCGTGCCGGTGCCGCCGGAGATGATCGTGGTCTTGCGGGCATGCACCGCCGCCGCCAGCACCTCGGCCATGTTCTGGGTAATGGCGCCGAATTCGACGAGCTTGTGCAGGCCGAGCTTGTTCTTGGAGAACTTGCGGATCGACACCAGCGGGCCGTCGACGCCGACGGGGCGGATCGCCGCGTTGAAGCGCGAGCCGTCGAGCATCCGGGCGTCGACCATCGGCTGCGATTCATCGACGCGGCGGCCGACTGCGGCGACGATTTTATTAATGATTCTAAGCAGATGCGCCTCATCCTTGAACGGGATGTGGACCTGCTGCAGCTTGCCGCGTTTTTCGACGAAGCAGTTCTGGTGGCCATTGATCAGGATATCGTTGATCTCGGGGTCCTTGAGCAGCGGCTCCAGCGGGCCGAGGCCGACCATCTCGTCGACGATGTCGTCGACCAAGGCGTCGAGCTCGGCATTGTTGATTGCCATCCGCTCCTGGCGCGTCTTTTCCGAGACGAAATCATGCACCTGCCGGCGCATTTCATCCCGGGGCAGCCGCTCCAGCGCCACGAGGTTGATCTCCTCGAGCAGCATGCGATGGATGCGCACGCGTGCGTCCAGCACCTTGTTGGCGCTCTTTGCGGGGGCTGCCTCAGGCCTGGGCGGCGCCGGTTTGCGGGTCGTCGGGATGATCACTGCATTGTGCGTGACCGGCGCGGGTTCGGGCGCCCGCTGCGGGCGGACGTCGCGGCTCTGCAGGTTGGAGAAGCGGCTGGTCATCCTGCCTTCCTCTTCAGCAAGCCTTTGCCCAGGCCGAACAGCGACCTCGACTTGGCGATCGTCTGGACGGCCTCCTCGGGCAGGATGATCTTCTTCAGGTCGTTGACGACATTGGCGTTGGGGTCGATGGCGTGCAGCGGTACGCCGCGGTCGACCGCCTCGCGCACCAGCCGGTAATTGTTGGAGATGCCGCCGACGAAATGCTCGCCGAGTATCTCCTGAACGTCGGCCTGCTTGATGCCGTTGTCGAACATCTTCTGCTCGAAGCGGTTGACGATGACGTTGGGCTTCACTTCCTTGCCGGCGGTCTCATACACGGCCTGGATGAGACGCTGCGTATGGCGCAGGCAGGGCACCGTCATCTCGGCGACGATATAGAGCTTGTTGGAACCCAGCAGCACCGTCTCGGTCCAGGGGAACCAGGTGCGCGGCATGTCGATGACGACATTGTCGAAATAGGCCGCCACGAGGTCGAGCATGCGCACCACGACATCGGTCTTGAACGAGCGCATGTCCGAGGGTCGCGTCGGCGCGGCAAGCACGCACAGCCCGCTCGCATGCTTGGACAGCATCACGTCGAGCAGTTGCCGGTCGAGGCGCTCCGGCTGGTTCTCGATTTCGGTGATGTCGAAGCGCGGTTCGAGGTCGAGATATTCGGCGCAGGCGCCCTGCTGGAAATTGAGGTCGACGACGCAGGTCGAGGCGCCCCGCATCACCGAATGATGCAGCTGGAAGGCCGTCTGCAAGGCGAGCGTGGTGGTGCCGACACCGCCGGCTGCCGGCATGAACGTGTAGATGTGCGATTCGGTGTTCTCTTCCCGCCCCGGTCCTTGCAGCGCACGGATGACGGAACGCACGAGGTCGGCCGTGGTGATCGGCTTGACCAGGAAATCGGCGACCTTGAGCTGCACCAGGATGCGTACCGCCGCCGCGTTGAATTCCTGGGTGACGACGACCACCGGAACGCTGCCTTCCAGCCGCCGCATGACGCGCTGCAGCGACTCGATTTCCTCGAGCTTGGCTGCATCCATGTCGACGATGACCGTGCCGAAGTCCGCCTCGAGGATCTCGCCGCGCAGTTCGTTGACGCTCTTTTCCAGCGTCAAGAGCTCAATGACCTCGGAGGCCGCGAAAGCCGTCCGCGTGTCCTGCAAGAACGTCCTGTCCGTCGAAACGAGCAGGATCTTCTTGGTCTTGCTACCAGATGCCATCCTCGCCAGCCCATCAATTCGATGTTGTTGATGATGTCGTCGGTGACGACACGGAGCCGGCCTTCGCACCGACGGCAGCGCTCTCGGAGCCCGGACGCTGGGCTGGCACCAGGAGCCTTGTGTTCTGGACGCCGTACTTCCAGGGATCGACCATCTGCATGGCGGTGTTGGACGCCTGCGCGTTGCCGGCCGCCAAGGTCACCCCTTCGGCGCGTACATAGTCGTCGCTGGTGCAACCGCCGGCGAAACCGGCGAGCAGCAGAGCGATGCAAACGGGGATGCGCATGGCCTTAATCCTTTGGCAGATCGAGGAAGTGGCCGGACGTGGCGGCAGCCACCGGGCGGGCGGCGCTGCCGTCAGCCAGCGCCACCGGACGCTTTGACGCCGAGGCGTTCACTTCCTCGGTGTTGTTCAGGAAATAGTCGGCGGGACTTGCCGGCTGGGTGCCGTCGGTCGGCTCGACCATCTTCTTCGAGGGATCGACCGGCTTGACCAAGTAGGGCGTGACGATGATCACCAGATCGGTTTCGCGCCGCTGATAGGACTTCGAGGAAAACAGCGGGCCGAGCACCGGCAGCTTGCCGATCCCCGGCACCCGCGATGTCGTGATGTCGTTCTGCGACTGCAGGAGGCCGGCGATCATGAAACTCTGGCCGTTCTTGAGGTCGACCGATGTCCTGGCGCGGCGCACGATGAAGGCCGGAATGGAAATGCCGCTGCTGACCTGGATGGAAGCGGACGGGTCGATCGAGGACACTTCCGGCGCGATGTCGAGGCTGACCAGCCCGTCCTTCAGCACCGTCGGCGTGAAATCGAGGCCTACGCCGTACTTCTTGTAGGTGACGCTGATCTTGCCATTGTCTTCGGAAACCGGGATCGGGAATTCGCCGCCGGCAAGGAAGCTCGCCGTCTGGCCCGAACGCGCGATCAGGTTCGGCTCCGCCAGCCGTCGCGCCAGGCCGCGTTCCTCCAGCGCCTTGATGGCGATATCGATGGAAACGCCGTTCGACAGCAGGCTGCCGATGATCTCGCCTGTTCCCGCTGCTGTCAGGTTTCCTCCATCCGGATTCAGCACGACTTTGCGGTTGCCGATGCCATAGGCGAAATTGGCGGCGTATTTGGCGCCGAGGTCCTGGCCGGCCTGGCGGTTGATCTCGACGAATCGGACGTTGAGCTGAACCTGCTGCGAGGACGAGATGTTGACCGAGTTGATGACTTCCTCATTGCCGGAAAAGCGTGACGCAATCTTGCTGGCTTTGTCGGCGGCGACCGCATCGTCGGCTTCGCCCGACAGCACGACGCGCCCGTTTGCCGAGCCGACCTTGATCTTGGCGTCGGGCACGCTGGCGCGGATGGTGCTGGCCAACTGGTCGGTATCCAGCGTCACCTCGATGTCGATGGTGCCGACAAGCTGCTTGTTCTGGTCGAACAGGGCAATGCCGGTGGTACCCAGGTTGTTGCCCAGCACATAGAAGGATTTGTCGGTCAGCGGGTTGACGTTGGCGATCTCCGGATCGCCGATGACGATCTGGTAGAAGGCGGCGCTCGTCATGATCGTCTTCGGCTTGCCCTTGGCGACCTTGATCGAGGCGTTCTTGTTCGCCGAGACATAGACGACGTCATTGCCCGCCCTTGCCGGCGCGGCGACGGCAAGCACTGTCGCCGCCAGCGCAATCACGCCGAGAAGACGCCATCCCCCGGTCGTCCGAAATGTATCAAACCCGAACATCTTGCCCCGTCCCCGCCGGTCCCCACCGGCTATTGCTGCAGTTCCTGCGGCGGTTGCCGCGAAGGAACCTTGTATTCCTCGACCTTGTCGCCGCGCGTCACGATCACCGTCTTGAATTTCGGCTCGTCCTGGTCCTTCGTCACCGCATTGACGAGCGAGGCGCCGCTCGCCTGCGCATTTGCGGCAACCGAACCGCCGAAGGACGAGATGGTCGTCAGCCCGCTTTCGCTGGCGCTGGCGTCGGCGGCCGACCGCAGCGACAACGACAGCGTGCCGACGGTGCGGGCAAGCGCCACCTTCTGCGCCCCGTCGTTGGTCACCTCGATGGTCACCGAATTGGCGACTTGCGGCTCGGTCTTGCGTTCATCGGCGCCCTGTCCGACCGAGAGCACCTTGGCATCGGAGACAACGATCTCGGACGTGACGGTCGAGCCGGCAGCCCCTTGAGCATTCTTGGACACTTCCTGGATGTCCCCAGCATCGCGCGTCAGCACGACGTCGACGCGGTCTCCCGGCGTGATGAAGCCGCCGACGCCGGCGATCTCGTCGGTGCGGATGGTGACGGCCCGCATTCCCGCCGACAGCATGTTGGAAAGCGTGGCGCGGCCGTTCGGTCCCGACAGCTTGGTGAGCAGCACCGGTTCGTTGACCTCGATCGGCGACAGCACGACCCGGCTGCCGTCCGCAAGCAGCTTGTCGATTGTCGGGAAAGCGCCCTGCGGTAGTGAATCCTGCGGCCACGGAATCTCGGCGAGTTGCGGCCGTCCAAGCTCCATGCCGTAGCGCAGCGGCGCTTGCGCCACCACGATGGTCTTGAACTCGACCTTGGGCTGCTGCGGCGCCACGACGACCTTGACCTCGGCCTGAGCCTTCGCCTGGCTCTTGACCCAGAAATCCGCCGCAAAGATCGAGATCGCGCCGAAAACGGCGGCGATGCCGATCATGGTTATGGCCCTGCCCCTCACAATGGAACCCCTGACGCCCGTGGTCTTTTGTTGGGCCTCACGCTAGGCGTTAATGTTAAAGAATCAGGAATCCCGCGACCCGCCAACCGCCCTATTTCGGCCGGCTTGGTTATCGAATGGTTTTAGAATAAGAGACAGTTTGAATCCCTGAACGGAACAGGAACTCGTTCGCCCGCCAAAAGCGTGGCAGTATCCACGAATGATTCGCATTACCGGACGCTAGGCCTCGCATGGACGACAACAACGACCTCTTCGGCAAGATGGAAAAGCCGGCACAGCAAGTGCGCGCGCCCTCGCGGCCCGCCGATCCGCTGGTGCAGGCGGCGAAGCGTACGACCGCCACCCGCGACGGCAGCGAGGGCTACAGCGCCGCCGATATCGAGGTGCTGGAAGGGCTCGAGCCGGTGCGGCGCCGTCCTGGCATGTATATCGGCGGCACCGACGACAAGGCGATGCATCACCTGTTCGCCGAGGTCATCGACAATTCGATGGACGAAGCGGTGGCCGGCCACGCCACCTTCATCGACGTCGAGCTTTCCGCCGACGGGTTCCTGACCGTCACCGACAACGGCCGCGGCATCCCGGTCGATCCGCATCCGAAATTCAAGAAGCCGGCGCTCGAAGTCATCATGACCACGCTGCATTCGGGCGGCAAGTTCGACTCCAAGGTTTACGAGACCTCCGGCGGCTTGCACGGCGTCGGCGTCTCGGTCGTCAATGCGCTGTCCGACCACCTCGAGGTCGAGGTCGCGCGGGGTCGTCAGCTCTACCGGCAGCGTTTTTCGCGCGGCGTCCCGGTCAGTGGATTGGAGCATCTCGGCGAGGTCCACAACCGCCGCGGCACGAAGACCCGCTTCCATCCCGACGAGCAGATTTTCGGCAAGGGCGCCGCCTTCGAACCGGCGCGCCTTTACCGCATGACGCGCTCGAAGGCCTATCTGTTCGGCGGCGTCGAGATCCGCTGGACCTGCGATCCGTCGCTGATCAAGGACAAGGATCAGACGCCGGCAAAGGCCGAGTTCCATTTCCCCGGCGGCCTCAAGGACTATCTCAAGGCGACGCTGGGCGACGAATTCCAGGTCACGCGCGAGGTTTTCGCCGGGAAGAGCGACAAGCAGGGCGGCCACGGTTCGCTCGAATGGGCTGTGACCTGGTTCGGCGGCGACGGTTTCCTCAACTCCTATTGCAACACCATTCCGACCCCCGAAGGCGGCACGCATGAGGCCGGCTTCCGCAACGTGCTGACGCGCGGGCTGCGCGCCTACGCCGACCTCATCGGCAACAAGCGAGCTTCGATCATTACCACCGATGACGTGATGATCTCGGCCGCCGGCATGCTGTCGGTGTTCATCCGCGAGCCGGAATTCGTCGGCCAGACCAAGGACAGGCTGGCGACGATCGAGGCAATGCGCATCGTCGAAAACGCCCTTCGCGACCCGTTCGACCACTGGCTGGCGGACAATCCGCAGGAAGCCTCCAAGCTTCTGGAGTGGGTCATCGCGCGCGCCGACGAACGCGTGCGGCGCCGGCAGGAAAAGGAAGTCTCGCGCAAAAGCGCGGTGCGCAAGCTGCGCCTTCCGGGAAAGCTTGCCGACTGCACGCAGAACGCCGCCGCGGGCGCCGAGATCTTCATCGTCGAGGGCGACTCGGCCGGCGGCTCGGCCAAGCAGGCGCGCGACCGTGCCAGCCAGGCAGTGCTGCCGCTGCGCGGCAAGATCCTCAACGTCGCCTCCGCCGGCAACGACAAGCTTGCTGCCAACCAGCAGATTTCCGATCTCATCCAGGCGCTCGGCTGCGGCACGCGTTCGAAATATCGCGACGAGGATCTGCGCTACGACCGCGTAATCATCATGACTGACGCCGACGTCGACGGCGCGCACATCGCTTCGTTGCTGATCACCTTCTTCTATCAGGAGATGCCGAACCTGATCCGCGGCGGCCATCTCTACATGGCCGTGCCGCCGCTCTATTCGATCCGGCAAGGCGGCAAGGTCGGCTATGCCCGCGACGACGCGCACAAGGACGAACTGCTGCGCACCGAGTTCACCGGGCGCGGCAAGGTCGAGATCGGCCGCTTCAAGGGCCTGGGCGAGATGATGGCCTCACAGCTCAAGGAGACCACGATGGATCCGAGGAAGCGCACGCTTTTGAGGGTCGACGTGATCGACGCCGAGCAGGCCACCAAGGATGCCGTCGACGCGCTGATGGGCACCAAACCCGAGGCGCGCTTCCGCTTCATCCAGGAGCGCGCCGAATTCGCCGAGGCGGACGTGCTGGATATCTGATCGCCTACCGGTCCATAACAGTCTCCTGCACGGAGAACCGGTGTGACCTGGACGCGGTTTAAAGAGCTTGTCGAGACGCCCTTAAGCGGTCTGACGCAGCCGACCCGTTCGGACTGGGTTTTTGCCCTGCGCACGGTTTCGGCCGGACTGGTCGCGCTGCTTGCCGCCTACGCGCTGAAGCTCGATCATCCGCAATGGGCGATGATGACGGTGTTCATCGTCGCGCAGCCGGTCGCCGGCATGGTGCTGGCAAAGGGCTTCTACCGGCTGCTCGGCACGCTGGCCGGCGGTCTCGCTGCAGTCGGCATCACATCGCTGTTCGGCGCCGACCCGTGGCTGCTTGTCACCGTGCTGGCGCTCTGGATCGGCGTCTGCACCCTGGTCTCGTCGCTGTTGCGCAACCCCGAAGCCTATGGCGCCGCGCTTGCCGGCTACACGGCGATGATCATCAGCCTGCCGGCCCTCGGACAACCGCATATTGTCGTCGACCTTGCCGTCGCGCGTTGCGCGGAGATCGTGCTCGGCATCGTCTGCGCCGGCGTGACCAGCCGGTTGATCCTGCCAAAGCTCGCGGCCGACGCTATCATTTCCAGGTTGAAGCGCAGCATCCTCGACCTTGCCGAATATGCCGGCGGCGCCTTTTCCGGCGGCGACCCGGCGAGCCTCGCCGCGCTCCAGCGCAAGCTGATCGCCGATGCCCAGACGCTCGCCGAGATGCGCACCTATGCGCGGCTGGAAGCGCCGAGCTTCGCCACCCGCGCCCATCCGGTGCGGCGCACGATCGGTCAGCTTCTGTGGGCGCTTTCGGCGGCGCGCGCATTGCACAGCCACCGCAGGCCGAAGAACGCAGCGCTCATTCCCATGCGCAGCGAATTGAAAGCCTTCGTCGGTGAACTGGCGGCGACGCCCGGCGCGCTCGATGACACAGGGCCATGGGTGGCAAGGCTCGACGCGATCGCGAGCAAAGCCAGGGAGATGCCCGAACTGCCCAACGATACCGGCTCCAACGATAACGGCGAAGACAAGGTCGGCACCATCACCCGCCTGACCATCGCCGGCGATTTCGCCGAGGCGCTGAAGCAGGTGATGCGCGGTCTTGACGCGCTTCGTTCGCCTGTCTCCCGCAAATCGAGCGAGCGGGGCCAGCCGGCGCTGGTTGTCCACCGCGACTACCAGGCCGCATGGCGCAATGCCGTGCGCGCCGCGCTGGCGACGTTGCTCGTGGCGATCTTCTGGCTGACGACCAGATGGTCGGAAGCGGCCGGCACCGTCATCCTCGTCGCCGTCGTCTCCAGCCTGTTCGCATCGCGCCCGGATCCCGTGCAGTCCGCCTGGGGTTTTTTCACCGGCACGCTGATCGCGCTGCCTTTTGCCTTCCTTGTCGGCCAGGTCGCGCTTCCGGCGCTGCCGGGCTTCGGCTGGTTCACACTCTTCGTCGTGCCGATCTTGGTGCCCGCGGCGCTCGGCATGGCCAATCCGCGCCATGTCGGCGTCGCCACCGCCTTCGCCATCAACTTCCTCGCCTTCCTCAGCCCGCATCAGCAGATGATCTACGATCCCGGGCCGTTCTTCGCCGGCTCGGCCTCGATCCTGGTCGGCATTCTGATTGCCATCGGTGTCTTCATCGTCGTGCTGCCCGCCGATCCCTGGATCACCGTGGAGCGCATCTCGCAGGCGATGCGCGAGGACCTGGCCCGGCTTTGCCTGCATGAGCGCATTCCCCGCCGTTCGGCCTTCGAAAGCCTCGCCTATGACCGGATCAATCAGTTGATGCCGCAGGTCCAGCAGACGGGCCGCAAGGGCGATCCCATTCTCGGCGGCAGCATCGCGGCCGTCACCGTCGGACTGGAAGTGCTGCGGCTGCGCCACGCGCAACTGAACTCCGCCGTCCCGCACGAAACAGTCGAGTCCATCGGCAATTTCCTGCGCGGCCTGGCGCGCGAATTGCTGTTTCGGCAACTGGGCGAGCCGCAGACCGCGACCATCGCGGTGGCGAGGCAATACGCGGCCAGCATCGCCCAACGCAGCGATCGGCTCGAAATGCTGCAGATCGCCGCCTCGCTGCGCATCATTGCCGCGGCGATGGAAGATTACCCGGATTTCTTCGCGAGGGGTCGCGCTTAACCACCTCGGGACCTGTCTGGTTTGGGCCCTTTCCGGGCATAGGTCCTTGCTGGACTGGTCGACACCTTTTAGGTTGGACACATGGCGCTCAAGCGGATGGACAATGTCGGAATCGTCGTCGATGACCTCGACAGCACGGTTGATTTCTTTCGCGAGCTCGGCCTTGAACTCGAAGGGCGTGCCGCGATCGAAGGAGAGTGGGCCGGGCGTGTCACTGGGCTCGGCGACCAGCATGTTGAGATCGCCATGATGCGCACGCCGGACGGCCACAGCCGGCTCGAGCTGTCCCGCTTTCTCAGGCCGCCTGTCATTGCGGATCACCGCAATGCCCCGGTGAACGCATTGGGCTATCTCCGGATCATGTTCGCCGTGGACGACATCGACGACACGCTAGAGAGGCTCCGCAAGCGCGGCGCTGAGCTCGTCGGCGAAGTCGTCCGGTACAAGGACGCGTATCGCCTTTGCTACATCCGTGGACCTGAAGGCCTTCTCATCGGCCTCGCCCAGGAACTCAGCTGAGACGTGATATGTGTCCTTAGGCGGCGGCGATGGCCAGCGCGTGCCCACGCGCGTTTTCACGCAGGGCGTCGAGATGGATCGACTTCACCAGCCCTGCGAGATCGCCCTCGGCCGCTTGGCCGCCGAGCTCTTTCAGCATCAGCCAGCTCACTTCCTGAACGCCGGCGACACGCCGGCCATTGGCGACCTCGCGCCAGACTTTCAGCGCCCGCAGGATGATGCCATGCGTGGCCGGCGCAAGCCCGGCGCTGCGGAACAGCGCCTGCAGCGCAACGTCGTGCCCGCCGGCGAGAAGTGCCGTCACCCGTTGCTCGGATTGTCGGGCTAGAGCCACCAGGGTCGAGCCGAAGAAGTCCACCTTGCCATGTGCGATGGTGCGGATGATGAAACCGGCGGTGAGGTCGCCGCGCAGCCGCAGATGCTCGATCAGTGCGGCATGCTCCTCCATGCGCGTTCCCTCGATCAGCGTGACCGAGGCTTTCACGCAGGCATCGCGCATGACGCGATCAGCGCGCGCCGCCCCCATCATCGCCAGCACCAGCGGCGAACCTTTCAAGGTCTCGCCGAGCTTGACCAGCAACATGTGCCGGCAGTCGGCCGGCAGGCGCCGATCGGCAATCAGCGCCTCGCGCACGAGCGGCAGGTGGCCATGCCGCTCGGCCATGCGGCGGAAGCTGAGCGAAGCAATCTCGGCACCGCTGTTGCTAATCAGCACGGCGCAGGCTTCCGGTTCGCCGATCTCGGCGATTGCCGCCGCAAGCGACATCGACACCACCGGACGGTTGGCAATCAGCTTCTGCGTCGCCTTCTGGCCGCAGGCGACGCGCTCGACCAGGTCGGCATCGGTAAGCAGCGGCGAACGCGCGAGCACCAGCGCCGCCACTTCCGGCTGGTCGGCGGCCAGAGCGCTGATCACCTGCGGCGGCGCGTGATGGCTCATCGACAGCGCCTCGGCAAGCGCCAGGCGCACCTTGGACGAAGCGTCGTCCAGAAGCAGCGTCAGCGCCGCCTCGGCGGCACAGCGATCCTCGAACGGCAGATCGGAGTTGATATAGGCGCGCGCCAACGCGCTCGCGGCGGCGGCACGCTCGGAAACCCTTGCCGTATCAATCCATTTTAGAAAATGCGAAACAACCATACCGACCAGCTGCGCCCTTGCCGGAAAGGTCCCGGCCCCGTTGTGAACGGTAGGCTGCAAATGGTTTACGAACGGTTCACCATGTTTCTTAACCGGCTTGATGGGGGCGCCGCCAACGCCTATCAAGCAAGGACATCGGAGGAAATCGAACCATGGCCGGGCTTTATCTGGAAGAGTTTGTCGTCGGCCATGTCTTCCGCCACACGCTGCGCAAGACCGTGACCGAGAGCGACAACATGCTGTTTTCGGTGATGACGCTTAACCCGCAGCCGTTGCACATCGATTTCGACTTTGCCGCGAAAACCGAATGGGGCAAGCCGCTGGTGAATTCGCTGTTCACGCTCGGCCTGATGATCGGCATCTCGGTGAACGACATCACCGTCGGCACCACGGTCGCCAATCTCGGCATGAAGGAAACGGTGTTTCCGTACCCCGTCTTTCACGGCGACACCATCCGGGTCGAGACGACGGTCATCTCCGTGCGTGACTCCAAATCGAAACCCGATCGCGGTATCGTCGAGTTCGAGCACCGCGCCTACAATCAGAACGACATTCTTGTCGCCAAATGCACCAGGCAGGCGATGATGCTGAGGAAGGCGGCCTGATGCGCTCGCTGCTCTTCGTGCCCGGCGATTCCGAGCGCAAGCTGGAAAAGGGATTCGAGGCCGGCGCCGACGTGGTCATCGTCGATCTCGAAGATTCCGTTGCCCCCGCCAGCAAGGCGGCGGCGCGCGCGACCGCGGCCGGGTTCATCTCGAGTCAAAGAGACCGGACGGGTTCGGCAATCTATGTGCGGGTCAACGATCTTTCCACCGGCCTGACAGACGCCGATCTCGCGGCGCTCGTCGTGGCGAAGCCCGACGGCATCATGCTGCCGAAGTCGAACAGCGGGCAGGACGTCCAGCAGCTGGCGTCAAAGCTTCGAGTGCACGAGGCCGAGAACGGGCTTCCGGACGGCGCCATAAGAATCCTGCCGATCATCACCGAGACCGCGGCGGGCGTGCTGGCGGCGGCGAGCTATGCCGGCGCAAGCGCGCGGCTTGCCGGCCTGACCTGGGGCGCGGAGGATCTGTCCGCGGCAATCGGCGCGCGCGCCACCCGCGACGAGAGCGGCCGCTACACCGACGTGTTTCGCCTGGCGCGGACCATGACCATTCTGGCGGCCGGCGCGGCCGAAGTCGCCGCCATCGACACCATCTTTCCCGACTTCCGCGACATGGCCGCCCTCGAGAAGGAATGCTGCGAGGCCGAGCGCGACGGCTTTACCGGCAAGATGGCGATCCATCCGGCGCAGGTGCCGGTCATCAATGCCGCCTTCACGCCGTCCGCCGAAGCGGTCGCGCGATCGCGGGCGATCGTCGATGCCTTCGCGGCGGCGGGAAATCCGGGCGTCGTCGGCATCGACGGCAAGATGTACGACAGGCCGCATTTGCGTCTGGCCGAGCATTTATTGGCTCGCGCCCGAGCGGCGGGCAGCCTTGCCTGAGGTTACCAGACCATCGGGATCAGCTTGTAGCGCACGCGCGCGGCATAAACGTCATAGCCCTGCAGGCCGGTTCGCAACGTCTTTTCCTCGATGAAGGTGCGGATGCCGAGCAGGACGATGAAGACAAGCACCGACGCCAGTCCCCACCAGGAACCAAGCAGCAGCGCCGTGCCGGCGAAATAGAATATGGCGCCGGCATACATCGGATGGCGGACATAGCTGTAGGGACCTGTCGTGATTACCTTCTGTCCGCGCTCGTCCTGGATCTTCACGACAGGCGCCGCGAAGCTGTTTTCCAGCATAGTGAGATAGCAGATCCAGATGCCGGCGAGCAGGACCAGCACGCCGACCAGTTGCACCCAGACGGGAGCTGCCGACCAGCCGAAACGGATATCGAGCCCCATCAGGACCAGCCAGGCGAAGATACCGAGCAGCAATATGCTGAGCACAATCTTGTCGGCCGCGGTCTGGGTCTTCTGGATCGGCGGGCGGAGGCGCTCATTCATCAGGCCTGGATCGCGCCGGGCGAGCGCGACGCCCATGGTCAGGCTCAGCCCGACCATCACGACCACATACACCCAAGCTCCGGTCCAGTGCAGCGTGCCGGCCGACAGAAACAGCAGCACGCCCATGATGCCGAACCATACGAATGTCTGGAAAACCAATCTCGAGATCATGACCAACCTTCCGTGACGTCCCCCACCACTATTGGCCGCCCGCTGCCGCCGTTCCTCCGAAAACCCGCAAAAACACCTAACCGGCCCAGGGACCGGCGTAATCGCCATAGAGCTTTGCCGGATCGGGCCGCGGCCGCTCCGGCGCCGGCCCCTGATACGAGCCGATATGGACGAAGCCGATGACACGCTCCTGCGGCGACAGCCCGAGGATCGCCCTGCCCTCCGGAACGTCGGAATACCAGTTGCTGATCATGTTGGTGCCATAGCCCAGCGCGTTCGCCGCGATCATCAGGTTCATCGCCGCCATGCCGCCCGACAGGAACATCTCCCATTGCGGGATCTTCGGGTTCTCCTTCGGCACCGACACGACGCCGATCACCAGCGGCGCGCGCGAGAAGCGCGCCAGTTCCTGGTTGCGCCGGCCTTCCGGCAGCGGCCCCTCGCGCTGTTCGGCAAGTGCTGCCAGCTTCTTGCCGATCTCGATGCGCGCCTCGCCGCGATAAAGGATGAACCGCCATGGCTCGAGCCGGCCGTGGTCGGGAACGCGCGAGGCGGCTGCGATCATCGTCGCGATCTCGGCATCGCTCGGCGCCGGTTCCTTGAGGTCGGGTATCGGCGCGGAATTGCGGGTGAGCAGGAAGTCGATGATCGGCGACGCCATGGGCGCAAGTCTCCTAAGCATTCAATAGCATTCAATTTTGAGCTGAAGCACGCCATCGGGAGGTCGGGCGGCTCGGGCGGTGGCGTTTTGCGCCGGATAAGAAGCCGCCGCGCAAGGCGGCGCGCTTCTAGAGCATGATGCCGAAAAGTGTGAAGCGGTTTTCGGACGACATCATGCCCTACTTCTTTGACTTAGAGCCGGATTCAGATTTCAGGTCAATTCGACCTGAAATCATCCGGCCCTAGGCCTTGAAATTGCCACCGCCTTGGGCTTCAACGCAAGGCATGTTTGAGGGGATCTTGCGCCTTTTCGTGATCGCACTCGTCGCTGCGTTGTTCGCGGTGCCGGTTTCCTTCGCGCTGGCCCAGAACGCCAACGACATCGGCGACATCAAGCTTCCAGGCATTTCGAGCTACGCAACGCCGAAGGCCGGGACGCCGCTGGCGCTCGGCAACGGCGGCGCCATCACGCTGTCGGCGCAGTTGACCGACAAGGGCGCCGACATCACCCGCGGCATCGTCTGGCGGGTTTTCAGGCCGCAGCCCGCCAGTGATGGCAAACTGCCGATGGTAGCATCCGCCCATGGCGGCACGGCCGTGTTCCAGCTCGACCCCGGCAGTTATCTTGTCCATGCCTCCTACGGACGCGCCGGCGCCACCAAGCGCATCACCGTCGGCAAGGAGGCAAGGCGCGAAAGCCTTGTGCTCGACGCCGGCGGCCTTAAGCTTGACGCGGTGACGTCCGGCGGCGCGCCCATCCCGCCGAAGAAATTGCGCTTCTCGATCTATGAAGGCCAGGCCGCGGCCAATGGCGACCGGGCGCTGATCGCCCCCGACGTCGCGCCGAACACCGTTGTGCGGCTGAACGCCGGCACCTACCACGTCGTCTCCACCTATGGCGCGGTCAACGCCGTGATCCGCTCCGACATCCGCGTCGAGGCCGGCAAGCTGACGGAGGCGACCGTCGAGCACCGCGCTGCCGAGATGACGATGAAGCTGGTGCGCGAGCCCGGCGGCGAGGCCATCGCCGACACGTCCTGGTCGCTGCTCAACGAGAGCGGCGATCCGATCAAGGAAGCGGTCGGCGCCTTCGCCTCGATGGTGCTGGCCGAAGGCCAATACACCATCATCGCCAAGAACCGCGACCGTATCTACCAGAAGGATTTCACGGTCGTTGCCGGCCAGAACCAGGAAATCGAGGTCGTGGCCAACGAATCCTCAGCCATCGACCCCGAGGAAGGCGCGGACTGATCGGGCTGATCAGGCCGCCTTGCGCATCCGCTTCGGCAGGAACGGCACGCGGCCACGCTGCGCGGAAGGCGTCGCCAGATCGAAGACCGCGCGATAGAGGCGATCGAGCAGCGCCTTGCGGTCGCGCAGCGGCTCGAGGTCGCTCCATCTCAGCACGTCGCCGATGCGCACCTCGATCGCCTTGCCCGACAGTCGGGCGAATTCGCGGATAAGCAAGGAGGTGCGCAGCGTCAGCGACGCCTTGCCTATGAACTTCGCCACGCGATTGTCGCGCTCGGCCATATTCATCGGGCCGCTGACGAGATGGAACAGGCGGCCGTTCTGGCCGGAGAAATGCATCGGGATGACCGAGGCCTTGGCGTCCTGGACGAGCTTGGCCGGGAACATCTTCCACGGCAGGTCGATGGCGCGGCCGAAACCCTTCGGCGCCGTGGCGACGCCGCCGGCCGGGAACACGACGATAGTGACGCCTTCCTTCAACAGCCGCACCGCTTCATGGCGCACAGCCATGTTGTTCTTCAACGCTTCCTTGGTCTCGGAAAAATCGATCGGCAGCGAATAGGGCTCCATCTCGCGGATCCTGAGCAGATCCTTGTGGATCATGACCCGGAACGGCCGGCCGAGCTGCTCAGCCAGCGACAGCACCGCAATGCCGTCGCCGATACCGAAGGGATGGTTTGCGACGATGACCAGCGGCGTGTCCGGCAGCGCTGGCGGCGGCCATTGCACGGCGTTGCGGACCTTGACGTCGATCAATTCCAGCATGCGGCTGAATACGCGGTCGCCTGTCGGCACCACCTGGCGGCGCCAGAAATCGTAGAGCACGGCGAAGCGGTCGCGCCCCGAGAGGCCCTCGACCGAATGGATGAACCAGCGCGTCAGCACCGGTTGATGCGGGTTGGCGTAGGAAAGCTCGGGAAACCGTCTTTCCCGCAGTTTCAACTTGAGCATGGCGGCTCGTTACAAGGCTGGCGTGACAGGCATATGAAAATGGCGGTGGACACGCCACCGCCATTCAAGGAAGCGCTGGTAAGTCACGCTGCGCGACGCTTGCGGTCGGGCGAGACCGCCTCGTCGGTGAGAGACTTCACGGCATCCTCGAGCTTCAGCGATTCCTGGTCGCGGGAGCCAAGCCGGCGGACATTGACGGTTTCCTCTTCCGCCTCGCGCCTGCCGCAGACGAGGATGACCGGCACCTTGGCGAGCGAATGCTCGCGTACCTTGTAGTTGATCTTCTCGTTGCGCAGGTCGGCTTCGGCGAGCAGCCCCGCGGCCTTCAGCCGCTCGACCACATTCAAGGCGTACTCGTCCGCATCCGAGGTGATCGTCGCCACCACCACCTGCAGCGGCGCGAACCACAGCGGGAAATGGCCGGAATAGTTCTCGATCAGGATGCCGAGGAAGCGCTCCATCGAGCCGCAGACGGCGCGATGCACCATCACCGGCTGCTTCTTCTCCGAATCCGAGCCGATATAGAAGGCACCGAAGCGCTCCGGCAGGTTGAAGTCGACCTGCGTGGTGCCGCATTGCCATTCGCGGCCGATGGCGTCCTTCAGCACATATTCGAACTTCGGCCCGTAGAACGCACCCTCGCCCGGATTGATCGAGGTCTTGATGCGGTTGCCGGAGCGCGTGCGGATCGTCTCCAGCACATTGCTCATGATCGCCTCGGCATGGTCCCAGGCCTCGTCGGTGCCGACGCGCTTGTCCGGCCGGGTCGACAGCTTCACGCTGACCTCCTCGAAGCCGAAATCAGCATAGGTGGACAGGATCAGGTCGTTGATGCGCAGGCATTCGGCCGCGAGCTGCTCCTCGGTGCAGAAGATATGCGCATCGTCCTGCGTGAAGCCGCGCACGCGCATCAGCCCGTGCAGCGCGCCCGACGGCTCGTAGCGATGCACATTGCCGAACTCCGCAAGCTTTACGGGCAGTTCGCGGTATGACTTCAACCCATGCTTGAAGATCTGCACATGGCCCGGACAGTTCATCGGCTTCAGCGCGAAGACGCGGTCGTCGTCGGTGTCGTCGCCGGCGACCGTGACCTTGAACATCGCATCACGGTACCAGCCCCAGTGTCCGGACGTCTCCCACAGGCTCTTGTCCAGCACCTGCGGCGCATTGACTTCCTGATAGCCGTGCTCGTCGAGGCGGCGGCGCATGTAGTTGATCAGGTTCTGCACCATCTTCCAGCCCTTGGCGTGCCAGAAGACGACGCCCGGTCCCTCTTCCTGGAAATGGAACAGGTCCATCTCGCGGCCGAGCTTGCGGTGGTCGCGCTTCTCGGCCTCTTCCAGCAGGGTCTGGTAGGCATCGAGCTGCGCCTGGTCGGCAAAGGCTGTGCCGTAGATGCGCGTCAGCATCGGATTGTTCGAGTCGCCGCGCCAATAGGCGCCCGCCACCTTCATGAGCTTGAAGGCATTGCCGATCTGCCCGGTCGAGGCCATGTGCGGACCGCGGCACAGGTCGAACCAGTCGCCCTGTGCGTAGATTTTGAGGTCCTGGTCCTCCGGAATCGCGTCGATCAGCTCAAGCTTGTAGCGCTCGCCCTTCTCGGCGAAGACCTTCTTCGCCTTCTCGCGCGACCACACTTCCTTGGTGAACGGCTTGTTGCGCTGGATGATCTCGCGCATCTTCTTTTCGATCACCGGAAAATCGTCCGGCGTGAACGGCTCGTTCCTGGCAAAGTCGTAATAGAACCCGTTCTCGATAACCGGCCCGATCGTCACCTGCGTTCCCGGCCACAGCTCCTGCACGGCCTCGGCCAGCACATGCGCCGCATCGTGGCGGATGAGCTCCAGCGCGCGCGGATCCTCGCGGGTGATGATCTCGACCTTGCCGGACGTGCCGAGCGGATCGGAAAGATCGCGAACGATGCCGTCGAGGCTATAGGCCACAGCCTTCTTGGCCAGCGACTTGGAGATCGATTCGGCAAGACCGGCACCGGTCAGCGCCGCGTCGTAGTCGCGGACGGAACCATCGGGAAATGTCAGGGAAACGGAATTCGGCATCAGGGTTCTCCTATCCAGTCCCGCAAACGAGCGCGGGTGGTGAAATGCATGTCGCTGGATGCGTTGCGGCTTGCAGAGGGTTAGCCGGAGGCGTCCGGCGCGGCAGTCTTTTATGAGGAGTTTCCGCCGCCGTAAAGCCGCCAGCCATCTATTTGATAGGCTGTTCTATTTGATGAGGTCGGGCAAATCCTTCAGGAACGCCGCCCGCGTCGCGAGACCCTTCGGCTCTCCGGTACGCTTGGCATCGACGACCAGCCTTGCAAAGACGATGCGGCGGCTCCCCTTCTCGGCCCAGCCGACGAACCAGCCGAGCGAGTGCTTGCCGTCCTGGCCGAGTCTGGTGCTGCCCGTCTTGCCTCGCACCGTCCAGTCCCCTGCCGCGAAGGTCGGCAGGATCGCCCTGGTCATCTCATGCGCCTTCGCTGACACCGGCATCTTGCCGGCGAGCAGCTGGCGCAGAAACGCCGTCTGCTCGACCGGCGATATTTCGAGCGAGGAATTGATCCAGGATTGCGTCAGCCCGTTGTCCTTGCCGGCATCGCCCGAGACGTCCTTGTTGCCATAGCCGAATTTCGCCACATAACCGGCGAACTTCTCGGCGCCGAGATGCCGCGTGATCTCGCGCGAATACCAGACGATGGAATCGCGCTCCCAGATCGTCGGATCGACGGTCTTCTGGTCGCGCTTCGCCGCCTTGAACTCCGGCTTGTACTCCCAGCTCGGCGTATGCTCGTCGCTCAGGATGCCGGCATCGTAGCCGATCAGCGCCAGGGGCACCTTGAAGGTAGAAGCCGGGCTGACGCGCTGCTCGCAGACGCCGTCCTGGTAAAGTGTTGCGCCGCTTTGCTGGTCCTGGATCAGCGTGCAGTGGATGTCGCCGAGCGGCGCCGATTGCGCCCGCACCGGCAAGCCCAGCATCCAGGCCAGCAGGAAAAGGACGATGGCGAAAATGAAAGGATAGCGGTCCATCTGGCGCATGGCGAAGTCACTCCGGAATGAGATTGCAGGAGCGGCTTAGCGAGGCGACTTGTCTCGATTTTGTCTCAAATTCGCAGTGTTCGTGCAGCTTCGCGTTAACCCTACCGGATCGTTAAAATCCGCGTCGCGCGGGACGGCGAAGCGATCAGATTTCGGGCTCGCTGTGCCTTTTGCCGATCCGCCAATAGCGCCAGGGCATGAACCAGACATAGCGCTGGGCAAGCACCTCCGGCACGCGGTCGATGCCATGCGTCCCAAACGGCCCGCAGCGCAGCACCCGGAACAGTCCCATCCAGCCGCCCGCCCACAGGCCATGGCGGGCAATCGCCTCATGCGCATATTCGGAGCAGGTCGGCAGATGCCGGCAGCTGTTGCCGACAAAGCCGGACAGCGTCAGCTGGTAGAGACGCACGAGCGAGGTCCCCAGGATGCGCCCGGGCGTCTTGCGCCAAGGCCCCGGCCAGTTGCGCCCGCGCTGGATTGGCCGGCCACCATGCGTATGTTCGGGATGGTCGCCCACCCGCATCTCCGCGGTTGTTTTGCTACGCGATAGATGTGTCCTTCCGACCTCGAACGCAACGCCTTTTCCCCTCACGGCCTGCGGCGACGGACAGGATGCCGGTCGGCCACTGGCGCATGGAACTGCCGGGCCTTTTCTCGCACCAGCCGGGGTGCCGGCTCTTGTCGCGCCACTGAAACGTCGCGATCAGCATGACATCGCTCAGAATGGCCAGGAACTGGTTCATGGCAGTGCTCCTTTGAGCACCGATTAGACTGCCGCTGGCCTTCCGCCTCAAACGAGTATAATTTCCGCTTCGGATAACCTGAGGTTATGCGATATGAAGCGTGGCCGGCTGCCGCTGACGGCGCTCAGGAGCTTCGAATCTGCCGGCCGGCACCTTAGTTTCAGCCTGGCGGCCGAGGAGCTTTATGTCTCGCAGGCCGCGATCAGCCGGCAGATACGCGAGCTCGAGACCTTTTTGGGCAGACCGCTGTTTCTGCGCCTCCATCGCCGCGTCGAGCTGACGGATGCCGGGCAAAAGCTGCTCGACCGATTGGTCAGAAGCTTCGACGACATCGACCGGGTGCTATCGGAGCTTACGGCCTCGCCGGCGCAGGCCGTGGTCCGTATAAGCGTCGAACCCTCGCTTGCCGCCGTATGGCTGGTGCCACGGCTCAATCGCTTCCGCCAATTGCGGCCTGATATCGATGTGTCGCTGGAGGTCGATCCGCGCCTAATCGAGTTCCGCAGCGATCAGCCCGAACTCGCCTTGCGTTTTAGCGCCCACGCCACGTCATGGCCGCGTAGCGAGGCCGAGCGCCTGGCCTCGACTGTCGATTCACCGGTCCTGTCGCCGGCGCTGCTCGCCTCCGGCCCTCCGCTGAAAAGGCCGATCGACCTTCGCCATTACACGCTGCTGCATGAGGAAAACCGCCAGGGTTGGGCGCGCTGGTTCCAGGCCGCCGGTGTGCCCGCCGACGCAGTGCCCGCGCGTGGCCCGATGCTGGCCGACATCTCGCTGTCGAAACAGGCCGCGCTGCTCGGACATGGCGTGGCGCTCGGCGATCTCTTGCAGATCGGCGAGGACCTTGCGTCAGGCACTTTGATCAAGCCGTTCGATATCGATGTGGCTTCCGGCGCCTACTGGCTGGTGGCCAGGAGCCTGCGGAATCTGCCGGAACCCGCCAAGGCATTTGCCGACTGGATACGAAGCGAATTCGCCGTGACCAGGGAAGCGGCCTGACCGCTGCGCTCAAGCCGCCTGTTCGGCGCGCTTCTTCTCGATCTGGCCGATCGCGTCGACCACCGCGTCGAAGGTCAGCATGGTCGAGGCATGGCGCGCCTTGTAGTCGCGCACCGGCTCCAGATATTTGAGGTCGGCGAAACGGCCTTCCGGCGGCGCGCCGTTCTCCTTCAGCATCTTCAGCATGGTTTCGCGCACGGCGCGCAATTCGTCGGCGCTGGCGCCGACCACATGCTGGGCCATGATCGAGGACGAGGCCTGGCCGAGCGCGCAGGCCTTCACGTCATGGGCGAAATCGGTCACCACGTCACCGTCCATCTTGAGGTCGACGGTGACGGTCGAGCCGCACAATTTGGAATGCGCCCTGGCCGTCGCGTCGGCATCGTCGAGCCGGCCGATCCGCCCAATATTCCCGGCGAAACCGAGAATTTTCGCATTGTAGACGTCGTCGATCATATTTTTCCAGTCCGTCGCCGCCAAGCGAACAGGCTTTGCCGCTCTCGCGTCTTCCTTTCGCGCCGCTCGAACCATATATAATGATCGCAGTCGGGCATCGACAAGGCGACGAAAAAGCCGTTGTCGCTACTCATCTGTTCACGCCGCTTGCGGGATGGAAATGGGCGATTTTCACCCAAAAGGTCGTGGTCCGTTCAACTCGTTCCACCTTTGAGTGGGACTACGGGAGACGCCTTTATGGATGCCGTCATCAAGAAAATCATGCCCCCGTCCGAATATTTGGAAAAGCCCGTCACCGACCGGCCGAGCGAAGCCGAGGTCGAAGCCGCCGTGCGCACGCTTTTGCGCTGGACCGGCGACAATCCGGACCGCGAAGGCCTGGTCGACACGCCCAAGCGCGTCACCAAAGCCTTCCGCGAAATGTTCAACGGCTATGACATGTGCCCGGCCGATGAGCTTGGCCGCACCTTCGAGGAAGTCGCCGGCTATGACGATCTCGTCATCGTCAGGAACATAAAATTCCATTCGCATTGCGAGCATCACATGGTGCCGATTATCGGCAAGGCGCATGTCGGCTATCTGCCTGACGGCAAGGTCGTCGGCCTATCGAAGATCGCGCGCGTCGTCGACATCTTCGCGCACCGGCTGCAGACGCAGGAGGCGATGACCGCGCAGATCGCAGGCGTCATCCAGGACGTGCTCAACCCGCGCGGCGTCGCCGTCATGCTCGAGGCCGAGCATATGTGCATGGCCATGCGCGGCATCCGCAAGCAGGATTCGACCACGCTGACCTCCACCTTCACCGGCGTCTTCAAGGACACGCCGGAGGAGCAGGTCCGCTTCGTCACCATGGTGCGCGCCGGCGGCTGATCGCCGGCCATCGCCGGCCACTAGAAAGAAAGATCTACCGGCGATGTCGGCACTGCAATTCCCCAAAGCCCCATCCGATAAGAAATCGCTGGAGGAAGGCTCCGTCCTTTCTCCGCGCTTCGATGCGGCCGGCCTCGTCACCGTCGTCGTCACCGATGCCGGCGACGGCATGCTCTTGATGGTCGCGCATATGAATGCCGAGGCGCTAGCGCTGACGCTGGAGACCGGCATTGCCCATTACTGGTCGCGCTCGCGCAACGCGCTGTGGAAGAAGGGCGAAACCTCGGGCAATTTCCAGCAGGTCGTCGAGATGCGCACGGATTGTGACCAAGACGCGATATGGTTGCGCGTCAAAGTGTTGGGCCACGACGCAACCTGCCACACCGGACGGCGTTCTTGTTTTTATCGGACGGTGGGGCTCAGCGACGGCAAGGCAGTGCTTGTCGGCGATGGCAGCAAGCCGCTGTTCGATGCGAACCAGACGTATCGGAAGCCGGTGTGAACCATTCGATATTCACAAACCATTCAGATTCACTATTCTCAAATATCCTTTTGGTAGAAGGGATATGGGACAAGGGAGATCATGATGCTCGAATGGGCGTCATTGCGCAGCAGACCTGACGTTCGGGAGGCCAATGGCCCGGCATCGTCCGGCGGCGCGTCTGACCCGACCTCTCAGAAGAAAATCGGCATTTCGCTGGCGCTCGGCGGCGGTTGCGCCAGGGGCTGGGCCCATATCGGTGTGCTGCGCGCGCTCGACGAGGCCGGCATCGAAGTATCGATGATTGCCGGCACCTCGATCGGCGCGCTGGTCGGCGGCTGCTACCTTGCCGGCAAGCTGGACGAGCTGGAGGAGTTTGCCCGAAGCCTGACCAAGCGGCGCATCTTCGGCCTTCTTGATCTCAATCTGCGCGGCAGCGGCCTGTTCGGCGGCATGAAGCTCGACGCGCGGCTGCGCGAGCATCTGGCCGGCGTCCGCTTCGAGAACTTGTCGAAGCCCTTTGTCGCCGTCACTTCGGAAATTCGCACCGGCCATGAGATCTGGCTGTCGAATGGCTCGCTGATCACCGCCATGCGCGCCTCCTACGCGCTGCCCGGCGTTTTCGAGCCGGTGAACTGCAACGGCCGCATTCTGGTCGACGGCGCGCTGGTCAATCCGGTGCCTGTGTCGGTCTGCCGCGCCTATGAGCAGCCGCTCGTGGTCGCCGTCAACCTGCACTACGACCTGTTCGGCCGCGCCGCCGTGATAAAGCACAGCGCCGGCGAACTGGTCGTGGAGAATGATGCGCCGAGACTCGGCCAGCCCGAGCATCAGGCCCATCATACCCGCCTTGGCATCACCGGCGTGATGGTCGAGGCGTTCAACATCATCCAGGACCGGATTTCGCGCGCCAGGCTGGCCGGCGACCCACCGGATATGTCGCTGCAGCCGAAACTCAGCCATATCGGCCTGACCGAATTCCACCGCGCCGACGAGGCGATCAGCATCGGCTACCAGGCGACGAAGGCGCAGATCAGCGAACTGACCCGGCTGCAGTCCGTTCTGGTGTGAATTCCGCTACTTCCTCTACACAGTGATTTGGAAAGATTCCGGGCTTATCGGGCAAGTCTATCAATGTCCGTTGCCATAGTCAGCGCAAACGCTGGCCATGAGCTGAAGGCTCCTGAACCTCGTCATTCCAGGGCGGAGCAAGGAGCGAAGCGACGCGCGCAGACCCTGGAATCCATGCCGTTACCTGGCCCGAGGTGTGCAACGGTGCAGAATTCTGGACCGCCGCGGCGCTTCGAGGCCACGGCATGGATCCTCGGGTCTGCGCGCGTCGCTTCGCTCCTTGCTCCGCCCGTGGATGACGACCGCGATAGGCGTCTCGGCCAATCGCCAAGGCATGGGATCTGCCAACGCACACCAACCAACCGGTCAAAACGTCTATGTCAAGGTACTACTGCGTCGTTAACGAGCGCCGCATCGCTGATGCGAAACTGCACCGTGCGGTTGCCGTTCCAGTAATTGCCCGATAACGAACCGGCGATATGCACGGTCCTGCCCCTGTTCTTAAACAGGAATTCGCCGAGCGCGGTGTCGACCGCACGGAACGCTATGGCTTGGATGTTGCCGCCGCTTTGCGACTGCAGATCCACGCGGATGTGGTTGGTGCCGATCGCGCGCGCGTCGGCCAGCCGATGGCGCGGCAGCACGAACACCGGCGCAATGTGCCCGGCCCCGAATGGCCCGGCTTTCTCCAGCGCGTCGAGCAGCGCGATCGTGGCGCCCTCGGCGGCCAAGGCGCCGTCGATCGCCAGGCTCTCCTCGTTCTGCAGCCGGAACACGTCGGCCGCGGCGCGGTCCTCAAAGAAGGCGCGCAGTTCGCCGAGCTTGGCACGCTCGACAGTGATGCCGGCGGCCATCGCGTGGCCGCCGCCCTTGACGATCAGCCCGGCCTCGGCAGCCTCGCGCACCAGCCGGCCGAGATCGAAGCCGGTCACCGAGCGGCCGGAGCCCGTGCCGATGCCGGTCGAATTGAAGGCGATGGCGAAGGCTGGGCGGCGTGCATGATCCTTGAGCCGCGAAGCGATCAGCCCTACGATGCCCGGATGCCAGCTATTGCTGGCGGTGACGATGACTGCCGGGCCGTTGCCGCCGGCAAGCTCGGCATCGGCCTCGGCGCGGGCCTGCGCCAGCATCTCCTGCTCCATCTGCTGGCGTTCCTGGTTCAGCCGATCCAGTGTCTCGGCAATGCCTGCCGCCTCGACGGGATCGTCGGTGGCCAGAAGCCGGCTGCCGAGCGCGGCATCGCCGATGCGGCCGCCGGCATTGATGCGCGGGCCGATCAGGAATGACAGATGGAAGGTGTTGATCGGCTCGCCGATGCGCGAGACCCGCGCCAGCGCCGCCAGCCCCTCATTCTTCTGTTGGCGCAACACCTGCAGCCCCTTGACGACGAAGGCGCGGTTGACGCCGGTGAGCGGGACCACGTCGCAGACCGTCGCCAGCGCCACCAGATCGAGCATCGAAAGCAGATCGACCGGCGCGGCGTCCGGCAGCCTCTCGCGCAGCACTTTGGCCGTCTGCACCAGGCACAGGAAGACGACGCCGGCGGCGCACAGATGTCCCTGCCCCGACAGGTCGTCCTCGCGATTGGGATTGACCACGGCGTCCGCCGCCGGCAACGGGCCGCCGACCTGGTGATGATCGAGCACCACGACATCGGCGCCGGCTTGCCTGGCCGCGTCGATCGAGGTCGCGCTGTTGGTGCCGCAGTCGACGGTGACGATCAGCTTCGCGCCGCGCGAGATCAAGTCCCGCATCGCTTCCGGATTGGGCCCGTAGCCTTCGAAGATGCGGTCCGGGATGTAGATTTCCGACGGCACCGAAAAATGGGTGAGAAAGCGTTTGATGAGCGCCGACGAGGCCGCGCCGTCGACATCGTAATCGCCGAAGATCGCAACTTTTTCGTGGGCGACGACCGCATCGGCCAGCCTCGCCGCCGCCTTCTCCATATCGGTCAGCGATGCTGGATTCGGCAGAAGCTCGCGAATGGTCGGATCGAGGAAGCGCGCGGTCTGCTCCACGCTGACGCCGCGCCCGGCAAGCACCCGCGCCACGATGTCGGGCACGCCATGGCCCTGCGCCATGGCCAAGGCGGCCATGTCCTGGCGCTCGGTCAGCCGGTGTTCCCACGAAACACCGGTCGCCGACTGCCTGACATCGAGGAAGAACCGTTTCTCGCCCGTCATGCGACGCGCCGTCTGCACATCATCATTGCGCAGATATCAATATGCGACGGCCGGAGCAATTGCGGGGAAGCGGGCAATGCGGGGAAAGGTGTGGAACGTTTTCCTCGAATTGCGGCAAAGCGCCCGGACGAAGGCAAATCAGAACTTATCCAGATCCTGGTGACGCGCCTTGATCTCGCGCACCGTGCGCGAGGACGACCGCAGCACGATGGTGTGCGTGGTGATGAAAGTGCGGCCGAACTTCACCCCGTCGAGCAAATTGCCGTCGGTGACGCCGGTCGCCGCGAACAGCACGTCGCCCCGCGCCATGTCCTGGGCGCGATAGATCCGCTTCGGGTCGGAAATGCCCATTTGGTGCGCGCGCGCCACCTTCTCCGGCGTGTCGAGGATCAGCCGGCCCTGCATCTGCCCGCCGGTGCAGCGAAGTGCGGCCGCCGCCAGCACGCCCTCCGGCGCGCCGCCGGTGCCGAGATAGATGTCGATGCCGGTCTCGTCCGGATCGGTGGTGTGGATGACGCCCGCGACATCGCCGTCGCCGATCAGCCGGATCGCCGCACCCGTGGCGCGCACGGCGTCGATCAGCTTGGCGTGACGCGGCCGGTCGAGGATGCAGGCGGTGATATCGGAGACGCCCACGCCCTTGGCTTTGGCCAGATTGGCGAGGTTTTCGGCCGGCGAGGCGTCGATGTCGATCAGACCTTCGGGATAGCCGGGGCCGATGGCGATCTTGTCCATATAGACATCGGGCGCGAACAGCAGGCTGCCCTTTTCCGCAATCGCGATTACGGCAAGCGCGTTGGGCAGGTTCTTGGCGCAGATCGTCGTGCCCTCGAGCGGATCGAGCGCGATGTCGACGGCCGGACCCTTGCCGGTGCCGACCTCCTCGCCGATATAGAGCATCGGCGCCTCGTCGCGCTCGCCCTCGCCGATCACCACCGTGCCTTTGATGGCCAGCCGGTTGAGCTCCTGGCGCATGGCGTCGACCGCCACCTGATCGGCAGCCTTCTCATCGCCGCGCCCGCGCAGCCTTGCCGCCGCGACGGCGGCCCGTTCAGTGACGCGCACGACTTCCATCGTAAGGATCCGGTCGAGACCGGCGGTGATGTCCTGGGCTATGTTCATGGAGAGAAATTCCTCGTGAAACTCAACCTCCCGCCAGAGGTGGGCTTCTTCTGACAAAGCTCCATGACAACGGCAAGACTTGCCCCGTCAATTTTTGAAATAACAGCAAAATCAATCGATTGAAGACGAAACCGGACTTGGTTTATTCCGCCCGCTCGATGCGGATCACCTGCGGCTTGTCGGTCAGATGACCGTCCTTGGTGATGCCTTCGACGGCCTTGCGCACCGCCGCTTCCGTGGTCTCGTGGGTAACAAGGATGACCGTCTTCTGCGCCTGCGTTTCCGCGCCGGCCGCCTGCTGGACGATCGATTCCAGCGAGATGTCGTTGTCGGCCATGCGTTTGGCGATGGCCGCGAAGACGCCCGTGCGGTCATGCACGGTCAGCCGGATGAAATAGCCGCCGGCATGGCTGCGCATCTGCGCTTTCTTGTAAGGCTTCAGTTCCTTCGCCGGCCAGCCGAAGACCGGGCCATGCTGGAAGCCCGGCCGGCTCTTGGCGATGTCGGCGATGTCGCCGACGACCGCCGAAGCGGTCGCATTGCCACCCGCGCCTGGACCCGAGAGCAGGAGCTCGCCCAGGATATCGGTCTCGATCGCCACCGCGTTGGTGACGCCATGCACCTGCGCGATGACCGACGCCGTCGGCACCATGGTCGGATGGACACGCTGCTCTATGCCGCTGTCGGTGCGCTGGGCTACGCCGAGCAGCTTGATGCGGTAGCCGAGATCGCCGGCCGCGCGGATGTCGGCCTGGGTGATGTTGGAGATGCCTTCCATATAGATGTCGCCGGCGGCGATCTTGGTGCCGAAGGCAAGGCTGGTCAGGATCGACAATTTGTGCGCCGTATCGTGGCCTTCGATATCGAAGGTCGGATCGGCTTCGGCGTAGCCGAGCCGCTGCGCATCCTTCAGGCAGACGTCGAAGGAGATGCCTTCGGCTTCCATGCGCGTCAGGATGTAGTTGCACGTGCCGTTGAGAATGCCGAAGACGCGGGTCACCGCGTTGCCCGCCATTGCCTCTCGCATCGTCTTGATGACCGGGATGCCGCCGGCCACCGCCGCCTCGTAGTTGAGCAGCACACCCTTCTTCTCGGCGATCTCGGCAAGCGCCACGCCATGCTTGGCAAGCAGCGCCTTGTTGGCGGTCACGACATGGCGCCCGGCCTCGAGCGCCGCTTTCACCGAGAGCCGCGCCGGCCCCTCGTCACCGCCGATCAGCTCGACGAAGACGTCGATATCGGCCTTTTCGGCCAGCTTGACCGGATCGTCGAACCATTTGGCGACGCTGAGATCAATGCCTCGGTCGCGTTTCGGATCGCGGGCCGAAACGGCGGTCACAACGATGTCGCGACCGCACTGCCGGGTAAGCTCGGCCGCCTTGTCGCGCAGCACGCGCGCCACCGAGGCGCCCACCGTGCCAAGGCCGGCAATTCCAACACGCAATGCTTCAGCCATGACCGGCGACGCCCCTCAACTTGCAAAAAATGTCAGGTGCAAAAAATGTCAGGCAACTCAACGATGAGCGGCTAAAGGCACCACATTGTTGGGCTGCTTGGCGGTGGTCGCGAGGAACTTCTTGATGTTGCGCGCGGCCTGGCGGATCCGGTGCTCGTTCTCGACCAGCGCCAAGCGCACATAGTCGTCGCCATGCTCGCCGAAGCCGACGCCCGGCGCCACCGCGACATCCGCATGCTCGATGAGCAGCTTGGAGAATTCCAGCGAGCCGAGATGGCGGAACGGCTCCGGGATCGGCGCCCAGGCGAACATCGACGCGGCCGGCGCGGGAATGGTCCAGCCGGCGCGGCCGAAGGAATCGACCATCACGTCGCGCCGCTTGTGGTAGACCTCGCGCACCTCCTCGATGTCCGCGCCGTCGCCGTTCAGCGCATGCGCCGCCGCAACCTGGATCGGTGTGAACGCGCCATAGTCGAGGTAGGACTTCACCCGCGTCAGCGCCGAAATCAGCCGCTCGTTGCCAACCGCGAAGCCCATGCGCCACCCGGGCATGGAAAAGGTCTTCGACATCGAGGTGAACTCGACGCAGACATCCATCGCGCCCGGCACCTGCAGAACCGATGGCGGCGGATTGCCGTCGAAATAGATTTCCGAATAGGCGAGATCCGACAGGATGATGATGTCGTTCTTCTTCGCGAAGGCCACCACGTCCTTGTAGAAATCGAGCGAGGCGACAAGCGCCGTCGGGTTAGACGGATAATTGAGGATCAGCGCCAGCGGCTTGGGGATCGAATGGCGGATGCCGCGCTCGACCGCCGGGATGAAGCCGTCATCGGGCTCGACCTGCAGTGAACGGATCACCCCGCCCGACATAATGAAGCCGAAGGCATGGATCGGATAGGTCGGATTGGGGCACAGGATGACGTCGCCGGGCGCGGTGATCGCCTGCGCCATGTTGGCGAAGCCCTCCTTCGAGCCCAGCGTCGCCACCACTTGCGTATCGGGATTGAGCTTCACGCCGAAGCGGCGCTGATAATAATTGGCCTGGGCGCGGCGCAGGCCCGGAATGCCGCGCGAAGCGGAGTAGCGATGCGTGCGCGGATCGCGCACTACTTCGCACAATTTGTCGACGATGGCTTTCGGCGTCGGCAGGTCCGGATTGCCCATGCCAAGGTCGATGATGTCGGCGCCGCGCGAACGGGCGCTGGCCTTCAGCCGGTTGACCTGCTCGAACACGTAAGGCGGAAGCCGGCGGACCTTGTGAAATTCTTCCATTTCAGTTCCAGACCATCAGAGTTTCGGCGCGCGATATAGACCTAATTGCAGCTAGGGTCGAGGGCGGGGTCGCATTTGCCCTCGATCTGCTTCAGCGTGTCGGCGCCATGCGTCTTGGCCAAAGTATTGAGCGCGGCCGAATTCGCCGGCGCCTTGACGCCGCTGCCCTTGGCAATCTGCATCTGCTCCTCGGCCTTGAGCTGGGCGAGGTTCGCCGCGGTCTCTTCCTTGGTGAGCTGCTTGGCGGCCACCTGCGGCGGGATGTTGAGGTTCGGATAGGAACCGGTGTCCCTCGGACCTTCGGTCAGCGCCGTCGGCGCATTGTTCGTGCTGGTGCTCGTGCAGCCGGCAGCGGGCACAAGCATGCCGACCAGCCCCGCCATCAGCGCCATGCGGCAAATCGAACCCGGCTTGAGAAAAAAAGTCCCGCCAACATTAATCGTCATATTGTTTTCCTGGCAGCCGGGTTAGAGCGAATTGGACCCGGTCAGATGTCCCATGGTAATATGTCAAGAAAACGCTCCGGGAGGAACCCCGCGAACCATGTCCAAACCTGACGATTCGGACAAAGCGGAAAATGGCGGACCTTCGGCCATCGAGCAATATCTGGTGAAGGATCCCGAGCGCTTCGCCCTGAACATGGCGCGCATGGTCGAGCAGGCCGGCAAGGCGGCTTCCGCCTGGGCCGAACCGCGCGAGAAGGGCGAAGTGCGCGACCATGTCGCCGAACCCGTCGTCGACATGGTCAAGACCTTCTCCAAGCTTTCGGAATACTGGCTGGGCGACCCGCAACGCGCGCTCGAAGCGCAGACGCGGCTGTTTGCCGGCTACATGACCGTCTGGGCGAACGCCATCCAGAAGGTCAATCCCAACGCCGAAGCGCCACAGGACGCGGTTCAGCCCGAGCGCGGCGACAAGCGCTTCCAGGACCCCGAATGGGGCCGCAACGCCTTCTTCGACTTCCTCAAGCAGGCCTATCTGGTCACGTCGCGCTGGGCGAACGAGCTTGTCGAGCATGCAGAGGGCCTGGATGAGCACACCCGCCACAAGGCGAGCTTCTACGTCAAGCAGGTGTCGAACGCGATCGCTCCGTCGAACTTCATCCTGACCAATCCCGAGCTGTTCCGCGAGACCATGGCCTCGAACGGCGAGAACCTGGTGCGCGGCATGAAGATGCTGGCCGAGGACATCGCCGCGGGCCGAGGCGACCTGAAGCTGCGCCAGGCCGACTACACGCCCTTCGAGATCGGCAAGAACATCGCCACCACGCCCGGCAAGGTCATCGGCCGCAGCGATGTCGCAGAGATTATCCAATACGACCCGGTAACCGAGACAGTGCTGAGACGGCCGCTGCTGATCTGCCCGCCATGGATCAACAAATTCTATATCCTCGACCTCAACCCGCAAAAGTCCTTCATCCGCTGGGCGATCGAGCAGGGCCACACCGTCTTCGTCATCTCCTGGATCAATCCCGACGAGCGTCACGGCGCCAAGGGCTGGGAGGCCTATATCCGCGAAGGCCTGCAATTCGGCCTCGACATGGTGGAAAAGGCTACCGGCGAAAAGGAAGTCAACGCCATCGGTTACTGCGTCGGTGGCACGCTCCTGGCTGCCGCGCTGGCGCTGTTGGCGCAGGAAGGCGACCACCGCATCAGATCGGCCACCTTTTTCGCCACCCAGGTGGACTTCACCTATGCCGGCGATCTCAAGGTGTTCGTCGACGAGGACCAGGTCGCCGCCGTCGAGCGCTCGATGAACGAAAAGGGCTATCTCGACGGCACCAAGATGGCCACCGCCTTCAACATGCTGCGCTCGGGCGACCTGATCTGGCCCTATGTCGTCAACAACTACATGCGCGGCAAGGAGCCCCTGCCCTTCGACCTGCTCTACTGGAATTCCGATTCCACGCGCATGGCGGCGGCCAATCACTCATTCTACCTGCGCAATTGCTATCTCGAGAACAATCTCTCGCGCGGCACAATGGAGCTTGCCGGTCGCACGGTCTCTCTGGCCGACATCACCATCCCCGTCTATAACCTGGCCACGAAGGAAGACCACATCGCGCCGGCGCTTTCGGTGTTCCTGGGGTCGCAGTTTTTCGGCGGCGACGTCGAGTATGTAATGGCGGGTTCCGGTCACATCGCGGGCGTCGTCAACCCGCCTGCCGCCAGGAAATATCAGTACTGGACCGGCGGCAAGCCGGTGGGCGATTTCAGCGCGTGGCTTGCCGCGGCGCACGAGCATCCTGGTTCATGGTGGACGCACTGGCAGCACTGGATCGAGGCCCAGGACGACATTCGCGTACCCGCGCGCAAACCCGGCAAGCGTATGAAAACCTTGGGAGATGCGCCGGGCACCTATGTCAAGGTGCGTGTGTAACGGGCTGTAATGTGTGGTGAGTTGACGGGCCGCCAAAACAGGGCGAAATGGTGGCGTCAATCGTTCGGCGGCCTCAAATCACCTTCCGACGCAGAATAATTCCGAGGCTTGCAGATTCGACACACGTCCCGTTTCCGGTTGGGAACAGGAGGGTTATCGCGGCGCGATACTGGAGTGGCGCGGCGATGACGAACCGACCGGATCTCGAGGGGGAATTTGTTTTGAAATCAGCAGGTTGGCGTCTTGCACGAGGGGGAAGCTGCAGCATTGCGGCAGCGCTTTTCTCCGTGCTCCTGGCCTCCTGCACATCGACCGGCGACCCAACGATGTCGGTCGTTTCGCCCGCTTACAATTCAACTGCCGGCGAAATGAGCGCGACATCCAGCGCCAAGACTGCGACTTCGGCCGATTCGTCCTTGCAGGCATCGGCGCCGGCCGAAGCGACGTCGACCGTGATGAGCGAGGGCGATGCGCCTTTGCCCGAGAAGGTCGCCTATGTGCCGGAGACGCGGCCGGACGGCACCTTCCCCATCGCCATCCCTGCCGGCGCCCAGGCCATTGCCGGGAGCACGCCGCAACCGCTGGTTCAGCAGGCGCAAACGGCGGAACAGACGCTAGCCCTCGCCAAGCAGGTGGCCGCCGGCGATGCCGCCACCGTCGCGTCGAAGGCGCAGGCGACCACGCAGGCCATGAGCAACGGCGTCTATGTGACCGCGGCCGAGCCGGCGCAGCCGCAGATCGCCGCGCCGAAGAAAAGCCTGTTCGCCTCGCTGTTCAGCACCACGCCGGCTTCGGCCGCGCCCGCCCCCCTGATCAACAATGCGCGCTCCGGCGACCAGCCCGCCGCGCAGGCCAAGACCACGCCGCCGCCGGCCAAGCCGATCGTGACGCTGGCCTCGGCGACCCCGACCGAAAAGCCGGTGCAACTGGCCTCGCTCGACAACCCGAGCAATCACATCACGGGCGCCGACGCTCTTCCCGGCGTGCGCCAGACGGCGCTGTTCGAGATCAAGCGCAAATCCGGCATCGACGACGAGAGCGACGTCGACCTCAACGAGGACGAAGGCGGCGGCGGTTCCTACCAGGTGGCGTCGGCCGCCGGCTTGGCCAGGCTCGCGCCCAATGGTCTTTTGAAGCAGAACGAAAGCGTCGACGTCGCCTGCCTCAAGCCGTCGCTGGTACGGGTGCTGAAGACGATCGAGGGCCATTTCGGCCGCAAGATGATCGTCACCTCCGGCTATCGCGATCCCTCGCGCAACCGCCGCGCCAACGGTGCCAAGAACTCGCTGCACATGTATTGCGCCGCCGCCGACATTCAGTTGCCCGGCGTGTCGAAATGGGAACTGGCGAGCTACGTCCGCTCGATGCCCGGCCGCGGCGGCGTCGGCACCTACTGCCACACCGAATCTGTCCATATCGACGTCGGCCCCGAGCGCGACTGGAACTGGCGCTGCCGCAGGCGCAGCGGCGGCGGCGAGGACGGCTGATACGTTCGGCCTGGTCTGGAGGGGCATGCCGGTTTTACCGGCTGCGAGCCGATCGCCGCCAACGCCGACATTCGTCTCAACACGCCACCACGGACGTCAGTTTCAACACGCCACCACAGACGTCGGCGATTAGCCGAAGCCCTTCGAACTTCGTCGTCCACGGGCGGAGCGGGAGCGAAGCGGACGCGCAGACCCGAGGATCCATTCAGTGACCTTGACCGCGGAGTGCAGCGGCGCAAGTTCTGCACCGTTGCGGCACGTCAGCCGCGCGGATTCTATGGTCTGCGCGCGTCGCTTCGCTCCTTGCTCCGCCATAGAATGACGATCGCGAGGATGTTCCGGCTAATCTCCAGGGATGCGCGGCCAAGCGAAACCGCCACCCGAGGGGCTTTGTGCCGCCTTTGAAAAAAGTTGTCGCATGTGGCGGCAGATGGGTTGCCGGTTGGCAACAACGCAATTATAAGCCGCTTCGTCTGAGCGCGCCCATCGTCTAGCGGTTAGGACACCGCCCTTTCACGGCGGTAACAGGGGTTCGATTCCCCTTGGGCGTACCAGATTTTTCAATGTGTTAAGGCGCCTCCTCGAATTTTGGTCCCGAAAAGTGACCCGAAATGCGCGAGCGGTAACGTCAACTGGATGATTCTTTGGAGCGAAAAGTCTGGTGCGACTGCGTTCGAATGAGGCTGCGTGTGACGCCAAATCACTATATGAATTTGGAAAGTGACCGCACGGAAACCGTATCATGCCCGCAAAGACGCTGTTGGATTTCAAGAACGAAAGCGATCTCGTTTTCAGCGACATTTCTAGCGAGGCTTGGCGCGAGTACCATTTTGAATCGGGCGCTAAGGTTCGAATCGATGGCCCACAGAGGCTTCACGTAAGCGACAGCGGTGGCCACCGCATCTTCGACAGTCAAGGTCTATCTCATTACATTCCTAAGGGGTGGATCCACCTTATTTGGGAAACGAAGCCAGGACACCCCAATTTCGTGCGTTAGCCAGTCTGGAAGCGGCGTCATGATCGTGTTTCTGTCTTCGTCGGCCCGCGCCCGATACGCTGACGATGTTATTCGGATGCTGGCGCTTCCACGTGGCGGTCAGTTGCAGTTCCGGTACGATGGCAGGTGGCTTGCTGACGACGTCCGTAACAGGGTTCCTTGCGAGCAACTCGCCGACGAATATGCGCTGGTGTGCTTCGTAGCTGGTAGCAGTGACCCTATCCCCTATGATTTGATACCCGTTCGTATCGCTCGCATAATCCGTGCTGAGACTGTCGGAACGTCTTACATTTTTACCCTGGCTGCCCATGCGTATGTCAGTGAAGCGACAGCTGGTGCCTTGAACACAGCAATAAGTCCTCTCTCTCGCGAACGATTGCCTAGCGCGGCCCACGCTCCGAATGAACTCTATTGCTTCTCCGTCGACCTTGATTTGCGATCTCACCAGCGCCTGACATTCGACGCCTTTGAAGAGACTGCAAAACAGCTCAGCCGTCACAAGTCGTTTGCAACTGAGGAAAGCGCTTTCTTTGCAGTACGTCAGATCAGCAGAATCTCCGGCCGGAGCTGGTTTGGCACTTGGCCGCGGCCGAGCGCTGTCGAGCAAGGTGCGTTTCGGCTCCGGACTGGGAGGCGCTATGAATGTGAGGTGTACTGTCTTAGGCTGTTCCAGCACCCTGCCGACGCAGTTGATGTGCAGCCGACGCACAAGGAACTTGCCTTGGTTGTCGAGGCTAATGATGATTCCATTCAGTTTGCATCTGCCAAACGCAGCGTGGTCGATTCACGGTATGACGTGAAGCGCTACGTTTTTGCAGCTGAACCGGAGGTGATGCGGCGCGTTAGCGGTTTTAGACTATTCCTTTCAGCTGAGGGCGATGGAGGAAACCAGGTACGCCAGGACATCACTCTCCAAATCATGTTCGGCGGCTCGCTTTTCCTAGCTTCCATTCGGGCTATTGCGATTGGTATCGCAACTGCCGGGCCGGGAATGATTGCCGCAAATGCCGCTGGGAAGCTTAACTCAGGCACTGCGGTGCTTATGATAGCCTTAGGGGCGCTCGCTGGGATATCCGCAATTTTTCCTTCCTTTCGGAAGCCGTGATAAAGAGTTTTGGGGTCGGCGGCCGATATCTCACAAAGCGTCATTCGTCAGCATGGCCGGAAGGTGCCCTCCATTATTTCGGTCGACAAGTTTGTCACGGGTTGGCTGGTGACCCTATCCGCCATAAAGCACTGCGTTTCGAACCATCTGATGTTCATCAGGTAGATTTCGACCTAAGACGAACTCGTTCAACACGACCGAGGTAGTTGTTGAGGGTAAATTGCAAAGCGAGTGCCCTTGCCATTCCGGCGTAAGCAAAGCGGGGCGAAGCCCAACCGCAACTTGATGTTTGGCGCTCGTAACGGCAAGTGGCACAGTGACGCCCTGCATTTCTGTTGGCCCCGCACACGAGAAGCCCTCCAATTCGAGCAGGCGCTGAAGATTCAACAAAAGCCTAGCCTGCGCGAGCGATGTCTTTTCCTGTGGTAACGTGCCATCAAGCGCGTAACGCAGAAGCTCGGCACCAAGGTTCCTGTCGAGTCGGTCCTTGAGGTACTGGTTGTGGTAGTGGCGCAGGCAACTCTGGCACGAGTGTTCGCAATGAGCGGGGCAATCCTCCAGCAGTGCGAGCGTCTGTTGAAGGACTTCCTCGATGTTTCTTGCAGCCAGCTCGGCATAGCCGGCTCCGCCGGACAAAGTATCGTACAGGTAGACGTCGAGCATCAAAGAGTCATCTTCCCGGTTTGGAACGATACGGAACCCCGCGCCGAACTCAGCAGGGTCGAGATCGATCTGTTTGTGCCGGCTGGCTGCCAACCGCAGGCCTTCTGCCAACGAGTAAAGGGCGTCTTCGAGTATCCTCAACTGTAGGGGGTCGCTTGTCTCGGTGATCAGCGGCCGCTTAAGGCCGATACGTAGCAGCAATAAGTCCGTCGAGAAAACGTGGCCTAGGAATACATTTTCATAGGTCCCAGCACATCTTTGCCCTGGTTTCCGCTGCCCGTATGAGTATTCAATCTTGTAAGGTCGCGTGTGTGATCCGTGGGGCGGTTCGTCGACAGAGGCGCGACCGCACTGATTGCAAATCCAGAATCCGCTACGCCCGGCGGACGTTTCCTGCCCTTTATTGACTGTCACGAGCTGGCGATCAGTGGTGACTACGTAGGTGAGGTTGCGGCCAATCGACCGCAGGCTCGGCAGGTCGTCCTTTCCTACGGGAACGGGGAACTGCGCCGCCGTTGCGTAGGTAATGTCCTGATCGCGGTCGTCATCCTTCAGTGCCCTGCCATCTTCCGGGAGAAAAACTTGCGGCACTACCATGTGCGTATGTTTCAGGTCGCTTGCGCATACCGGACAATGTGCCCCGCCTTGTGTCGTGTCATTCAAGTCTGCCACAAAGCTGCAGTTCTCGCAGTGCACCAGCGTACGGCGCTCATCGAAGATCGCCTGGGCGCGGTTCTCGACGTCCGGCAATGTGTTCGCAACCACTCCGCCAGAACGATAAGTCTCCTTATTAATGACTATCAGGCGGCCGGGAGCATATTCACTCAGAGCCTTCGAGATGGACTGCTGAGGCCGCTCGTCGACCTCCATCTTCCACTCGTCATTGCGCTTGACCAGACGCTCCACAAGGAAACTGGACAGGTCTGTGGGAAAAGCATAGCTCGGCAGCAAGCCCTTGGAGAATAGGAACTCAAGCAGTTCCTGATCGGCGAGAGCCTGGCGTTCGTCCTCGTCCTCGCCACCAGCGCCTTCCTCGCCTTCGCCTGCGCTGCTGCTTGTCGCTGTTGCCGCTAACAATTCATGTCGGAAGCGGGCCAGAGTCGCCAGCAAGTCCTCTGCCTCTTCTCCAATCCAGGCGTCGATCGTTCGAGGGGCTACGCGGAGATCATCCGGAAGCCAGTCTCGGATCAGTGGACGCAACTGACCGATCGGCGCAATAAGATCCTGGCGCACCCACGTGTCGAAGCTCGTGATGTCGAGGCCGGACATGGGTTCACCAAGGAAAAAGTCCGTAGCCTTGCCCAAAGCCCGGAACAAAGCGGACGATCCAGCGCCGACTGGGACCTCGTGGTGATCCATATAGTTATGAAAAAACGTCTGGAAGAGGTAAGCTGCGATGTGGCGTCGCGCGATCTTTGGGTTGTCGATCTTAACGTCGGGGTTTCGGGGATCGCCAGCCACGATCTGTGCCGGATTGTTGTAATAGTAGCCGTCGTGAGGACCGTTCTGTGCATAGGTCAGAACGGTTGAAAGCGACGAGCCGCGCCGCCCGGCTCGACCAGCACGCTGTTGGTAGTTCTCTCGTTGGGGTGGCACATTGCGCAGCCCCACCGCAACCAGCGAGCCGATATCAACCCCCACTTCCATGGTGGTGGTGCAACTCAGTACATCGATCGGTTTATCGGATTTTGCGATTTGAACATCCTTAAAGCGCAATTCGAACTGCTCGGTGGTCGCGTGGACCCGCGCATTATCGCGGTTTGACAACTGAGCCGTATGTTCTTCGACCGAAATGCTGCGCAGTCGCGCGTCGCCCGCAAGCACGCGTTCCACGGGCGCTCGCCAAAACCCCTTGCGAGCTCGAATATACTCGCTCTGGGAAGGTATCACCGAACGGAGGGATCCTGAACCGCAAGCCGCGCAGTGGCCGTGGACGGTCATCGGCAATAGCGCGGTGCAGTCGGTGCAATGATTCCATGTCATATCCAAGTCAATTTGAACGACAACTTTGGCGGGATCGATGAAAATCGCGTCGGTGGAATCAATGAGGCCGAGTTCGTTCGCCAACTCCTTTTCGATCAAGGTGAAGGTAGTGAGGTCAATCTTCAGGGCGGCCGCCAGTGAAGGTCGGATTGCCTTCGGAAATGCACCGTTGCTGCCCCAAGCGTTCCTCCAGCGGCCTGCTGCCGCCCCACGCACGTTTGCCTCAATGGTATGGTCGAAGGCATACGCGTCCGCCACATGCATCAACCAAGCGGCAGCGAGACCGGACATGTCGGCAGTTGGAAGCGTTGGAATCAAAGGTGCAACCGCGCTGACAAGCTTCGTCAGCGCACGCCTAGTTGGCAGGAGACAGCCCACCGTGGTACCCGACAGTGAGTAATAGCGGCCGCACAGTTGCCTGAGGAGAGCCATTCTGTAGCGGCTTGGCGGCGGTCCAGGGTCGAAATCTGCCAGCAATTCCTCAAGAGGCTGGTCGGCGTGATCCTTTTGCAGGCGTTTAACCTGATCCTCGATTGTTTGCGCATCTTCTCGATCAAAGATTGGCAAATTACTGTCGCTGAGAACCTTAAGTACCGCGATGTATAGACTTCGGTCGGGCCGGGGTTCGCGGCCCGCATCGAGCAGTGCGCGCGTGGCGAGTGCCAAAACCTGCCGGAAGATGTCTTGCTCTACCTCGCGCGGAATATCGCGAGCCAGCCGGGCAGCCTTCTGCCGGCCGTCCGAAAACAGCAGAACCTTACGGCCGCCGTTAGGGTACTCGCGGGTTTCGATCCGAGACGCCGGCTGGCTGTCCAATTGCGTCTTCACCAAGTTGGCAAACGGTGCCTCGCCCTTGGTTGCATGGTCCATGATCGTAGATGTATCACTACGCAGCGTTGGCTCGCCGCACACGCAGCAACTTCCAAATCTTACGCCGCTCCTAACCCAATCCTGGCTCTGTGTGGGCAGGTAGACGCGGGTAAAGCCCGGAGCTGGCTGATCGACGCCATAATCAAGACGGCCGCTCCGCATATCGAGCCAGGCGGCGACGCAGTCGACGAAGCTCGGATTCGGTGATTCCATCAGCACTTCGACCTCAACGAGCGGGGGCTGACGGCCTTCGCGGAACGGCCCGGAAGGAGTGCTCCAGAGGAACTGAGGTTGCGGGCCATCGGCATATCCCCGCAGATAAGCCGTTCCGCATTCACGATGAGTGAGCAGCTCGAAAACCCTTGCACCACACTGGCAGTGCCGGCGATGGTGCGTATGCAACCTACCAAGGATCCGGTCAGACTCCTGGTATCGAGCGTGAGAACAATTCGGATCGACGCAGGCGTAAAGTCCGGGCAAACCGCGAAAAAACATATGCAGGCGGGTGGGTAACAGGACCCGGTCATCTGCTTTCCGGCGCGCGAAGGGGGCCAACGCTAATAGCGTCGCTAGCGCGCGATTGCCATCGGGGTGGTGCTCGAACAGTTGCTCCTGCAAGGAGCGTAGCGCCACGGCGTTGCCCGACACCATTTCGACAAGCCTTTCGAACACCGGGAAACCCGTGAGGTTGGCAAACAGGTAGTCTGCAAGGTCTTCAGCGGACTGTGGTTCAGGCCAGCCGAACCCGGCGGCCAAAGCGGCAACTGCGTCGCACGCAGTTTCCGGATGGGTTGCGTGCTGCTCAAAGGCAGCCAAGTCAAACACAGCAAGCAAATCGGTCACGCGAGCGCTGGGCCGCCCACTGCCGTGTCGCTGTTCGCGCGTGCCAGTGATTACCGAAAATCGACGGCTCGATTGGCGCGACAAACCTGTGAGATTGCGGGCAAACTCTTCAATAGCCGCCTCGGCCGCCGGACCCTGTCCCAAGCTGGCGCTAGTCAGGATGAAGCGCACCCGTTCACGCGGAACTTCAAGGCGAGCTAGTAAGCGTCTAATCAGCAGAGCAACCTCTGCGCCACCCGCACCTCGGTACATGTGCGCCTCGTCCAGCACCAAGATCAGTTCATTGGCGCTGTCGGCATGCAGCCAATCCTTCGTCTGCTGGAAAATGGACCGCTCGATCGGCCGCATAAGCATGTATTCAAGCATCGAGTAGTTAGTGATCAAAATGTCGGGGCACGCCCGCTGCGTCTCATCGCGGGTCATCATCTCGCGGTCTGCGGGCTGAGTGACGAGACGGCGGTTCCAATGATGATATCGCCGTGGCGGGCCGCCTTTCGGATTTGGCTTCAGTTCTTCGTGTTGCTTACCGTAAAACGCCGACAGATCCTTTGAGGGCCACTGGCCGATCTTCGTCAGATTAGCCACTGTCTCAGGCTGTGCCATTAAGGGCAGATAAAAGCGCTCGAACAACGGTTCGATCCGTTCGCCGTCGCGTTTCGCCGAGCGCAATCCCGGATAGGGCGACCGCCCGGTGTAACTGCCAAAGCGCACGGGCCTGGTGCGGCCGGCAGAAACAATCCCCGACGCAACCTTGTCACCAAAGAGACGGCGGATGCGACCCAACTGATCGTTGACGAGAGCGTTCATTGGATAGAGTAGAAGGGCGCGGCAACCCGGCAGCGATGCGGTGGCTGGCCGATCACTGGCCTCTTGGGTGAGCTGCCCAATGATCGGCATGAGAAAGCTCTCGGTCTTGCCTGAGCCGGTCCCGGTTGCGACGATGAGGTCGGCGCCCCGGAAATATTTCTCAAGAGCTTGTGCCTGGTGCACATAGGGCCGGGGAAATAAGCCGACCTTCGCCGCGGCAAGTTCTGCAAGTGCCTTCTGAACTACCGGCGGAAGGTCGAGTTGGTCGTAGGCATGCCCCAACTCATAGACCGGGGTTGACTCAACAAATGGAACCTGCGCGACCGCGCCGTCCTCCTGGAGCAAAAGCCGCCGTTCCTCAATCAAGGCCGGGTTGCGCCTCGATATAAGCCCGTAGACTTTCACCGAGTCGTTCAACGGTAGCGTGAACACCGTGCTCTCGTCGCTCGGCCTCATTGCTCATGACACTCCCCCTTTCAATTGTACCCCAAGCCGGCCGAGCGCATGAGCCACGAACGGCAAGGCGAGGACCGGGAAGGCCATGCGACGGACGGACGGAGAGGTTGCATCTTCACGCCGCCAGCCAAGCGCAAGAACGCGTCCCTCTTCGACGGGCAGGTCGTTGGCGAGTGTAACCTGCACCAAATCGTCGTCCCGCTTAACATCCAGTCTGCGTTTGACTCCTAGGGCCTCATCGTAAGCAAAGCGGAACCTTCTAGCGTGGCCATGTTCGACCACCGCTGCACGCCGCAGCAGTAGTCCATCCGGCGTGCGCTCGAACTCCCCGAGATAATACGGACGATTGTAAAGCGTCGTGGGCTTTGCCTGTGCCCGGCATAGCCGCAAGGGAACATCAGCAAGGTCAGCCTCCCGGGCACCTATCCAGCGGGACCGGAACTGCTGCACGGCTTGGTCCGGAGCGTATATTTCGAGATGGTCGGCTGGCACGGCGGACTGCTGAAGCCGTGAGCGGTAGATCTTCAGCGCCTTGGCCATCCAGACACCGATTGGCTCGATGTGGCCCAGCCAATCGTCGAAGCTCTGCACGGCCATGTGGGAGTTGCCAGTCATCGCATAGCGCATGACCCCTGCCGCAACAAAGCCGCCGGGCGGAAGTGCGCCAAGCAGGAAGGACGGGCCGCCCGATAGGGCAACGGCACGTGGAGGCGTTGACTGCCAGTAGCCTCCAGGCGAGCGCCACAGGTCGCCGGTTTCCGCAAGCGCGTCCAGTACCTCCTTCACCAATGGTCGCGTCTCAGCAGTGCCGAGCAAACCGGCGAGATTCGTCTCGATCATGTCGGTGAGGCGCCCCGTGAATACGCCATGCCCGCTGCGTGCGCCGTCCGCCTCGCAAACGGCGTGAAGATGGGCGGTAACCACTGCGCGCCGAACCGCTTCAGAGGATCCGTGGATCGACAGGCCGGCCATCACGTCGGCCAGCACCTCGGAATGAGGAAGGACACGTAGCGACAGGGGCATCTCGGCGCTAATCCTTCCTGATGCTTACTAGATCCAGCAGCAGTTTCAGTCGGGTGTCGGCATAATCCTCGCTGTCAACTCGGCCGCCGTCCAGTTCCTCCTCGATGTCCTCGGGCTTCAAGTCGGCCATCCGCCAAAGGGGCCATAACCAGGCATACGCGGTCGATTGGAGGGATGTAGGCGCATTTGCGGTGCGGAAACCTTCCAGCGTGGACATGAAGGCTGCTGCGGTCCGTTCGATGCGCGGGTTACGCGGCGTAAGATCCCGCCTCAATAGCCTCAGCAACTCTTCCGTTTGGGCTTTGCCCTTCGAGAGTTGCATCGACAACGCCTTGGGATCGAGCGATCCCAGCATCCCTGACGAGACGGTCGCGTTGGCTTTCGGAAAAATGCTGAAATCCAGAACATCAGTATCGAAAACCGGCCCGAGTTGGAGATTGAGTGGCTGTTCTGGAAACGTCGATACTCCGTCGGCCATGGTTGCCACCACAACGACGCTGGCGCTCTGGACGAGGTCTGCAATCGCGTCGGCCAGCAGTTCGAAGGGCACGTTGTTGACCCGCTCCAGCACAAGGGCTCCGATCGTGCCTTCCTGTTTCCCAAGTGCCCCCGCCACATCGGTATCGAGCGTCGCTGCGTCAACGAACCCGACCGGCACCCGCGCCCGCACCGCACGGCTCCCGGCGAGCGCCATTGCGATCACACGGGCGAGTTCGGTCGAGAATGCTCCCTTGAGAAACAGCACTCTGCCGGTGACCGCCGCAACCAGGACTTCTTCCGCAAAAACTGCGGCGCCCGGAGATTTCAGTCCGAGCGCAGCGAAGTTCGACGTCAGTAGACCAACAGCCTCTACCCCCGTCACAAGATTCTTGGCTGAATCGGGCCGTTGATCCAGCGGCACAACGCGGAGCGATTGTGTGGTCGCGGCGGGAGGTCCGTGGGTGTACACTGGTGGCGGGCTAAGGTTCTCGTCCAATTGCTGGACACGTTCGGTGAGCGCGGCAAATTGTTGTTTGAGTTCCGCGGTCTGCTTGCCGGCCTGATCTTCGGTGTCACCCCACAAGGCCTCGAGATCAGCGACGCTGCGTTCGATGGCCTTCAGGCGCCCATCGCTCGCTCCACTGGCGCGTGCAATGGCCTCGCGACAGGAGTCCAATTCCTTTCGCAGATGCGCTAGCTCGGCACGCGCCTCTTCCATCACACGCGGAGAAACGCTCTCTGTCACCACCGGAACTGGGCGAGCTATGAGGCCGTCAATCGTCTCTGCCAGTCTCCCAATATCGCCCTGCAGGCCTTTCAATAGATCCTCACAGCTCTGCAGACGATCTGGCAGGGTCGACAAGGCACGGTCTTTCTCGACCGCGACCAAGGGCTTGGCGCCGCTCACCAGCCGCTCAAGAGTATCCGTGATCTCAAAGGGGCTGAATTGGAGGAGCCGTGCAATCGTCTCGGCGGCGCAATTGTTTAGAAAAGACTGTTCCTGTAAGGTGCGGAACAGTGCCTCAATCTCCGCCTGCGGCTGTTCGGCGGCTGCTTGTGAATGCTCTTTGGCCGCATCCTCGATTGTGTCGAGCAGGGGGGTGAGACCCTCGACCTCCTTCAGGTATTGTTCGGCCCAGGCCCGCCAAAAATAATAGTAGGCGGTTTCGGCGCTCGCCTTGCTGGCTTTGGAAGCGCCGCCCTTTTTAAGAAGATGATGGAGCAAAGCCTGCTTGCGCTTCGGAAGGCTGGCGGCACTATCCTTGCGAAAGCCGTCAACGCTAGGCAGGACGCGCAACAGTTCACGATTGGTCTTGTTGGTAACTTCGTTGAGGAAGGCTAACAGCTCTCGATCGCCGAGCGCGCGTAGCCGTTCCGCCGCCTGGGGCGTGGGGGACGACTGAGTCATGATGCCTCCCCATTCCGGCGTGTCATTCGGCTCAAGGCCAGACGGTGGTGGGCTGCAAGCCAACGCGGAGCGATTAGTGCGCGCAATGCCGTCGATAGCTCCTCGTCTGATGGCGACCTGGAAACCGCGCCCGCTCGTCCGGCGGCCATGAGAACCCAGCGTGCGTGGGCACGCGTGCCAGGTGACATGTGTTGGATCGGCATGGCCGGGGCGACCCGCCCATCGAACCACGATCGACCGAACGGCCCGAAATCCAGTTCGACATCCCGTGCGGTGTCACGCAGCGCGTTTTGTAGGTCAGCGAGGGCTTCAGACGTTACAGATTCAGTCAACGGATGCTGTTCTGTCGCGGTAACGACGACGTGCTGTTCCCAATCGATCGCTCCCGCCGGTCGCGAACGAAGGTGCGGAATCAGGCCACGGGGAACCCTCACGCCGGAGAGTTCCAGCGAACCTGCCCTCACCTGCTCGAGCAGTAATCGCGCCTCTGGCGAGCTCGCCGAAACCGAGCGTGAATCGAAGCTCAGAATTACAATTTGCGCTACACGAACGACAGGCCGGACCAGTACCTCTGGCAATGGCCTCCCGTCGGCCTCTAGGACAGGGGCGTCGGTCGCCGCAAAGCCACTGACCCGGACGAATTGCCACTTTCCCCGTGCGAGTGACACAGACACGCTGTCATCACCTCGGCGCGCGCGTAGGATAGCAACGTCGTTGCCGTCCCCCGCATGGATCGCAAGGGTGAGTTGGTTCCCAGTCTCCAGGACAAGACGCGCCGAGGAGTCCATGAAATGCATGGCTGGTGACACTACCCCCCAACGGCGCTTCGGAGGCTGCACCACCATGCCGGTAGCCTGCCTGATCCACTCGGCCAGGGATTCGTCGGCCACCTGAGGGAGCGTGACCAGCAGGCAGCTCCATTGCTTCAGGTCCGCCAAACGAGTGACTGCGAGCTGCGCCGGCACGCTCGTGGCCAGATCGGCACGCTGGACGAAATAATACGTTGCGCCCCAGTCCAGTCCGGTCGCCACCGTCTGGCGATTGCCCCTACCGGTCGAGAAGACCGTGCTTCGCGCGGGATCCAAGCCGGATATCCGTTCCTGCAAGGCCAGGCCATAGGCCCTTTCGACGTCCTGACTGACCCAAGCTACTCTGAACGCCTGCGAATCCGGATTGACCGCGTAGGTCTGCGGTCCAGCGTGCAGTCGGGCACCGGCGATCTCGACCCGGAACCCGGCGCCACCGCCATCGAAAGTCATCATGCCCCTCGCGGTAGGTGCGCGTGGAACCTGCACCTCCACGCTCCAAAGGGCTGGCGCTTTGCGGACAGGAGGTTGCACATGCAGCATAAGAGCAAGGTGAGCCAGCGGCGCAGTCGGCTCTGGGCGCGGATGCACGGCCGGTTCGGCCCCTAGTCCCTGCCATCCGTCCGACGCGTGATAGAGATAACACTCGGGCCGCGCGGCACCTGAGACATGGGCAAAGTGCGCATCGCGATAGGCACCCTGCCGTGGGCTAACGCGTGCCTCGCACACGGGGCACTTATAACGGCGATGCCGCTGCGCCAGCGAGGCAACCACCCGCTGTCCAGTCGCAACGTCGATGGCGAAATACATCCTTCAGCCCCCGAATGGCAGCTTACGCTGCCTTCTCCCTTAACTCGTCGAGGGTTCCGCCGACCGCGCCGCGCACCAGAAGTGACACACCGTCCCTGCTCCAATGGCGATAAGCCGGCTCACGGATACCGCGCGGAGCCATCCAGCGGCTTACCGCTAGCGCGGATACCTGGGCTACACTGAGCAGGTCGCCATAGTCAGGATCGGCCCCGCTGCCGCGAAGGATGTCGACGGTGTTCGCGGCTAGATTGCAGAGAAATACCTGCCTCTGGACGCCGTGTTTGAGCAAAGAATCCTTGAACCCTAACCTGGTAAGCGCGGCCTTAATGGTTCGCAGCCGCCAATTCGGTCCCTTGCCGTACGCATGGTGGTCGGCATAGTCGTGATTGAGCTGGCGGAGATAAGCACGCAATTTCTCAAACAATGCATCGGTGATGTGGAAGTGCCCCCAGCCGGTCGTAAAGCCCACTGGCTGGAAGTATCGTGTGCCGTCTAATGCCAAACGGTTATAGACCGACGACCGCCCCATCGAGGAGGTTGTGGTCACCATCAGAAGGCTAGCGTGCTTGGCTGCCCCTGAAATAATACCAACGGACTCGCCATAGGTGTCTTTGAAGTCCTGCACTATCTCCTTCGTACGCACGAGTGCGGCCACGGCCTTGCCGCCGAGCAGGAATGAATACGGGGGCACCGCGCCCAGCACATAAGCGTCAAGCAGATGAACCAGCCTCAACGAACGGTCATTTGACTTCCACCCCACCACCTTGTCCCGGACCGACAGATTGAACACGGGATCGCCCAGGGCGATGATCCCTGCCAAGCGGTCGTGGGCCTCGTCCCACACAAGGTAACGCAGGCGCCGGCCAAAGCCGGCCGACACCGGAACCGACCAGGTTAGAGTGGCGAGGCGAAATAGGGCGGCATCCTTCGTGTCACTGCGCACCCGCCGAAGCACCAACCTGATATTTGCGGGCTCGATCTCGTTGCCGTCCGCGAAATGCGGCAACAATTTCATTTCAAATCGTGCAAGGAAGGCTGCGTTCGCTTTGAGTTTGTCGCTGCGCTGCTCCGCGTGCAGCAGTCGTACCGCTTGCTTGTCCTGACCAGGGGACAACAGTTGGCCATTCCTGCCCTTTTTGAATCCGAGACGCTTCAGATCCTGGCGAACCGCCCGCTTCAACTGCGCTTCCGGCGGCGGAAACTTGACGAGCACCCCCTCACTCATAGGCACCTTCCCCTTAATCCTTCTGGTTGTTCCAGATTATTGTTTGCATCGACAATCACTCAACGACCTAGACCCAACTGCCTACAAGGCAGGCAGTCGCGACAACAACTCGATGGCCGCATAAGGCTGAGATTCGCGAGCACTGTCGATCGCTACTCCCGACAACCTTCCGGATTCTTCACCAAGACCATCCTGGACTAGCCAAGCCGCTAGTCGGACTCCGCATCCTGGAACGCCAGTAGACGCTGGACGTTTTACAGCGCACCATGGAAAGCAGCCGTTTCGTATCCGATCCACCGCTTCTCAGGGCTGCACCTTCTCGAGATTTTGCAGCAACTTGTGGATCGATCCCCAATCGTGCGCCGGGTTGCCCGGCTTGGCGCTTGTTGGCCACCCGGTCCAATGTGCGGTGTTGAAAGCAATGATCCTTGGGGTCTGGACCAACGGAATGAAGGGCATTTCCTCGTCGAGGACTTTGTATGCCTCCAGCATCTTGGCAACGAGTTGAGGATTCGGCTTCGATGCGTCCGCGCTATCTCTGAGTGAAAGGCTGGCCATGGCCGCCAGGGCGTCCTTATAGGCTGCTGGCACGGTCCAGCGCCCCGTGTTGTCGAAAGTGGGGTCGTCCTTGTTCTGCTCCTGCGGCGAATAGGCGTAGCGCTTCATCGACGTGTATGGCTCGGCCAGCGAGCCACAGGACAACCAACCATAGGCCATCTGGTAGCGACCGTAGGGAACTGTCCAACCCCAGTACCGCTCGTTAGGCTGCTCGTCGATCGTGATATCTATGCCTGCTGCCTCGAGCTGGGTCTCAAGGGCGTCCGCGCCCTTCGCGTCGGAGGTACCGTCAATAACCGCGATCGTCGCGGCCAGAGCTTTGCCATCCTTTGCATAGCGTCCGCCCTCCTTGGCATAGCCGGCATCCTTGAACAGTGCTTCCGCCGCTGAAGGATCCGCCGTGGGAGCTAGCTCAAACTTCGCGGCTTCGACCGCCTGGATGAAGGGCTTCATGCTGCCATAGGCCGCAAACATTGTTGTCGACGGCGTGGCTGCAAACCACGTCTTCTGCGGGTTGACTAACTCATCTGTATAGCCATAGGCCTTGCCGACCGCCGTGCGGTCGATCAGGGCAGCGAGGGCTTTTCTCAGCCGAGGGTCGCTCCAGGGGTTTTCGATCGGTGTTTGGGGCGCCTCTCCAGGTAGTGTGTATTTGGTGACGACCGTCGGCTGCGTGTTGATTTCGAGCTGGCGCGCGCAGGCGGTGTTCCAGCCAGGCTTTTCAGGATCGTCCCAGGTGACAACCTTGCCTTCGCCGCCAGCTTCGATGGCCAGCTTGGCCTCCTTAGGGCTGAGCTCACGTGTGGCATCAAGCCAATCTGTTGGCTGGAGAGGCTGCTCGGCATTTGCCGCGCCTTCGATGGCCGGATCGTCTCCTGGCGGCGCTACGAGGTCCTTTTTCGGGAGGAGGTCGAGGGTTTCGGGCGCTTCCGTATAACGCCATACCAGCTCTGTGGGCTCAGGCAACCTCACCTTCGGCAGCTTGCCACCTTTGTCCGGTTGCGCTCCCGGGAGATCGAAACCGGCCTTCGCGCCCCACCATCCGGGATCGAGCGCATAGGTCACCTTGTCCTTGGTGTATTCCTCCAGCGTGTAGGGTCCGGTCCCGATCGGCTTCTCGAAGGCGAACTTGGAAGCATCCTGATTCTCCCAGATGTGCTTCGGCATGATCATCAATGATCCGAAGGCGGCGTCGCCGAAATTCTCGATGGCAAAACGCGGGTTGGGATTGCGCAGAGTGAACCTGACGGTGAGTTCGTCAATCTTTTCGACCTTCTCTACCGCCGCGCGGAAACGGGACGCCTCGTAGGCACTCAGATTGACGTTGCCCAGGATCATGGTCGACGTGAAGACGACATCATCGGCCGTGAACGGGTAGCGCTTTGCCTCTGGCTCCAACGGCTTCTTCGGCATCAGGTCCGACCAGGTCACGCCATCACGGACTTTCAGTGTCCAGACCCTTTGCGTAGCATCAGGTTGCATGAAGAGACCAAGCCACGGCTCCAATTCGCCCGTTTCCAGATTCAGATGGAACAGCGGCTCGAACAGCACCTGCCGCGCGCCATGCTCTCTGCGCGCTGGGTAGATGCCATTGATTTTGGAGGGAGGCGTGAGGTAATTGAAGTTGGGTTTGGGCTCAAGCGGAACAGCAAGCTCGAAGGACACTTTTCCTTGGCCGGGGTTATCGGTGGATTGTGCCCTTACGCTTGATGCAGATCCCAAACTAACTGCAAGCGCAGTGCATAATGATCGTACTATGAGATTATGTGACAAAGTCATTTGCATTCGACTAAACCTATATTCGCGATTGTCATCGTCCGGTCCTATGGGACTAAATTCTTGCCTGGATAACTCATATTTGGCTGTTGCAAATTTTTTATCCCAAGACTCTTCAACAAGGCGTCAATGTCTACAGGGGGTTCATTCTCTGTTTTAATGTATTCGCCAAATTTTATCTCATTATTCAGTAGTTTTTCTGCCATTCGAATGGAGTTCGACTCTTCATTCCCATACGCAGCATTCCAATGCCCTTTGAGCGTGCCCCAGAATGACTTCGTGCTTTCCTCTTTGGTCACGGCGTTCCTAAATGCCCAGAGGGTTTTTCCAACAGGATAAAGTACGGATGGAGGCAAAAAGGACTTTTCTGAATAATAAGCCAATGTCAAAGCCCAGTCCAAATCAGTTCGACCGTCCTTTGTATCGACCGTCATGTTAAGGAATCGATCGTCACCAACATCCACTTCAGAGGCAATCTTCGTCGGACTATACGTCATATATATTTGTTTATTAGTTAGGCCATTTACAGATTTAACTTGTTCGCGAACGTTTTCCATCCTTGATGCGGACGCGGCATCTTGCCCGTCTGGGTCTATTTTTATCGTTGGATTTAGTGCGAAGCCCGCATAAACAGCCATCGTTCGGGGGTGGGCGATTTGAGGCTTTCGATCAACATAAGTCTCCGGATCGGGGCTCAACCACAACCCGACGTCCCGGCTATAGTACCTAGTCCCAAACGACGAAAACCCGGTAACGCGATCAAGCTCTTTGCCGTGAAAAATATCCACCGGCGGCAAATCTCCTCGCACCGACTTTGCTAAAGCTTCCGATGTCAGCGGCAATCCGTAGGGATCATACTCCCTACGTGCGATCATCGTTGCGGCGGCATTGTCTGGCTCGCCATAGGCGGTAACGGCTGCCGTAATCGAGCCAACCGGCAAATCGGCATAGAGATAGGTGGCGACAGGGTCCTCGCTCTCGTCGGCGGGAGCGGCCATGCTAACGGATGGAAGGGTTCCCGGAGAAAGCTGAACTGTTCCGCGCGCATTGTAAGGGCGTGCGTAATAGGGCGTCATGTAGATCGTCGCGGCTTCAATCTTGCGGGGTTTGGCGTCGGCGCCTGGCTTCGATGGTTTGGCTGGTTGCGCGTTTTCGGCGGCACCCTGCTTGGCTGGCGCTGCAGGCTCGAACACATCGGGCTGGTGCATCTTCAAGACGCGATTCCCGCCAGCATCATAGGTATAGTGCTCTCGCAGCCACTTGGCGTTGTCGTTCGCGGCCTTGTCTTCCAAGCCCCGTACATGAATCAGGCGACCCTGGCCGTCCCAGTTCATTGTACGGTTGCTGATGACCTTCGCGCTCGCCTTGTCGTCCGCTTCTCCAGGCGCTGAGGCCCCAATCATGCGGCCGATCTCGTCGTAGCGAAATTCGGTCGTTCTCGGCTGCAGCACAGGCTTGCTGCCAACCGGGTAAGTCCCCAGTGAAAAAGTCACAGATTTCGGCGCATGGAAGGGGCCCTTCGTGGCATCGTACTCATAGGTCCACGACCTGCCGAAAGTCTGGCCAGCTTCTGTAATGTTGAGGCTACGGTCGGTGAAGCGATGGCGTGCGTCGTAGCCAAACCTACCGTCAGCGGACATCTTGCGCATCGCGCCATCAAGAGATGCTGAAACAGCCGCCTTGAACAACTGCAGACGGTTCACCGGATCGTAGATGAAAGCGAAAGCGCTGTCGTAGTCAGTTGCCGCCGCAGCGCGGTTGCGGTAGTCGAGGATGTTGCCGCCGCCATCATACTGGTATTCGACCATTTGAACCCGCTGATCGGCGCCGGTCAGGGTTGTCATTTGATTGAGCCGCAGGTCGGTCGGATCGTAGCGATACCCCGTCATCGAGCCATTTGCCGTCCAACGCACGGCTGGGCGCCCCAGCGCGTCCTGGGCGCTGCTGACGATCGTCTTGCCGTTGAAACGCATTTCGGCCAGGGCCCCGTCGGGGCTGTAGCGTCGGCCGATGGAAAATCGTGAAAGACACGTGTCGACGCCGTTTTTGACGCAGGCTTCGGCGGGATTTGCCGGCGCGCTCTCGGTAAATTCTTCGAGCGCGATATCGCCAAATGCCGTGTAGGAATTCTCCACCTCATAGGCCGCAAGTTCCGGCACGCTTGTTTCGGCTTCGCCTGCGCTCTTGACGACGCGGTCAAGGGAGCCAACGATCGAGCGCAACTCGCGGCGGACGAGCCCGAGTTCGTTGTAGGAGTAAGTGCGCGCGCCACTGCGGTCGCTGACCAGCGTCGCCTGACCTATGCAGTTGTCGCAGAAGCGACCCGTGACATCGATGAGATGCTGGTTCGCCTGGTCGTTGAGCACATACTTGTCAGCTTCGACCGGCGTGCCGGAAAGCGATGCAAAAGGGTATCGATCATAATAGAACGTGGCCGTGTCAGCGCTGTCGGGAACCCCGCCCTGTTCGTCTAATGAGTGATAGGCAATCGACTTCAGGCGATCGCCTGAATAGGTATAGCTCTTTTCATTGCGTGCTTGGAATGTGTCGCCGCAAATCGGTGATTTGCCTGGCTCAAATCGGTAACCGGCCTCGGAAGTCAACAAATTGAGGGCGTCATATGCGTACCGCGTGCAGCCGGAATTCCGCTCCTGCATCTGTACCGTGCGCCCGAGCAGGTCGTAATTGACTGTAATCGATGTGTTAGCAGCTTCCTCGGCCGGCTCTTTGGTCTCGTCCTTGAATGGGTAATCGACACGCTTGAGCTGCTGAAGGCTATCGTAGGCATACTCTGTGTGCACTGCTGACTTTGTCCAGCCGGCAGCAAGGTCGGCAATGGGCGCGCACGGTTCTGCCGTGCGGGCGAGACGCCTGTCATACCTATCTGCGCCGCTGGGCGGTATCCCCGCATCGGCGTCCGGATCTCCAATGCGATACCGCTCTGCCTGCCCTTCGAACACATTCGTCGTCATGCCGCGAGAATCCATCCAGGTCGCGCCAGCCGAGCAGCGTGGTGAAAAGGTCAGCGTCTCAAAGCGGGCCGCCTGACCAGCCTGCATTTGGATGCGGTAGCGAAATTGCGTCGTACCCGTCACCGCGCCGGCAACCCGGCTAGCAAGGCGCGATGCAATCGTCAGTGGGCGACCGGCGCCGTCGAATGCGGATTTTGTCAAAGGTGCTGGTTCGACCGGCGCAACGAGCATTCGGTCAAGCCGGATCGCACTGGCAACCCGAGGCGCAGGCTCATCGGTAGGCGCATATGGCTCGAACGACATCAGATCGCGACCCAGCGCATCGATGGCCGTGGATGGCCTAACGATTATACCGGCAATCCCGCTGGCTTTGCCGTTTCCAGGTCGCGAGCAGCGAGCGGCGAGCGGCGCCGTGGCTGCCACATTCTTCGGCCTGTCCGGGTCAAAGAGACTGCTGCTTGCTGCGAGGCAAACGTCGGCCTCGCTGAGCGTCTGGATCGGACGGCCGTAGCCGTCCGCGAAGACTGCACTTTCGCGCGTCGTGTTGCCCGAATGAAGCAGACCCGAGTAGGTGTCGGCACTCTCGAAGCGACGCAGATTGCTCCGCAGCACTCCATCCGGTGTCGGTATCGAGCGGCAGTTATCCACGACTTTGCCCTCTTGAGGCGCCATGCAGGAATAGTCGGCCAGCGCAAGGATGCGCCAGTCAGTGACATCTCCCATCGTCTCGGTCGCACTGAGGGTCGGATCCGGATTGCCGTCCGTCCCAGGCTTCCTATCGGCCTCTATCTCGGCCGCATCGGTCTTCGCCACGGCACGCTTGAGCTCCTGCGCGAACGTCTTGTTCTCCCGGGGAGCGTTGCCCCACCTCCGCGCGATCAGGCGCAAGCGGCTCCAGCGATCGAAATCATAGAGCAGGCCGTTTCCGTTGATGTCGGTTACTTCGGCGACCATGCCAGAGTGCGTATCGACCCGCGAATGGGAATAGTGGGTTACGCCGACATTCCTGACGAGCTCGGGAAGCACTTCGAGCCCGAATGAGCAGCGCTGCTTGTCCAGGTCCGGAAGGTGTGGCGAGTTGTCTCCAGCACCTGGTTCCCGCTTCACGCAACGGGTCAATTCAGTCTCGGTCGCAGTCGTTTTGAACGGATCTTCCGTATAGCGAAACACCCGCTCGACCCAGTCCATGCTTCTCGACAGCGGCGAAACCGAATGGGTTAGATTTCCATAGTCGTCGTAGTCGACGAGCTGGTACCGGATCACCGCATCCGATGTCGTAGCTCCACCAACAGGCAGGTGAGCCTCATCGACCTCGTAGGCATACTTGAGCGCCGACTGCATCGTATGTTGGCCGTTGTCGAGCGCTTTCTCCAAATTCGCGCTGAATTTGCGGCAGATGCCCGGGGCAAAATCAAATCCGCTCTTGGCTCCTGGATAAAGGCAAATCTCGGTCGGCAAACCGCGCCCCGCAAACTTTCGATCTGCTTGCTTGTCCTCCTCACCGGTCGGATAGACCGCCTCGCGCATGCGGATCGGCTGTTCATCTCCCTTGCGCCATCCCTGATCGAAGACTTGAACCGAAGTCGCCAGACCCAACAGCGGGTAGCGTCTTTTGTGCAATTCGGTTTCCGCCTCGACCGCCGAACTCAGCAGCCGTGCGAAGGCAACATCGACGTGATTGGAGGATGCCTCCACCGGTTTCCAATCCGGGCCGGCTTCAGCAATGTTGTTCAGCCTGAGGACCTGCCCCCAATTGTCATGATCGAAGGCTATGGCCGACTTCAGGCCTGACTTTCCCACACAGGACGCATCGGCATCGAAATCGCACGTGTCTGCCTCATTTGCCGTCGGGGCGACTATCTCAAGCCGGACAAATCTTTGCCTCACCGAGCCGGATTGTTGAGCCCAGAACGTTTTCTGCTCCCGGTCGAACCCTTGAGAGGTGACCCGGTTTTGCAATCTATCGGCACATGTGCCAATATCAGGACACAGAGCCTGATCACCGCCAAACACACGCCCATTGTCGGCATAGTCGATCGAGCCGTCCCAAGCATGCGAAAGTGCCGAAAGCTGATCGCTGAAGTAGGACGCCGTCCAACGGCCGGACGATTGGTCGGCCGACCCGGTGCAATCTGTAGCACCGTTGTTGATGCATTGGAGACTATCGATCGAGTATCCGAAGACTGTCCTGGATACAGGCGAGAAGCCGCCTGTACCCGCAGTCGCATCGGGGCTCGATATCGCGCCCCGGACTGTCTGCGACAGCAAGGTACCTTGAGTGAGCAGATCACGATTTGAAAACCGCTCGACGATCTCTCTCAAGGGTTTGAAACCTGCCCGAGCGAGGACGTCGTCGTCGAGCTTGGCCGCCGTTTTTATGGATACGAGGCATCTGTTTTGCTTTGAAGCGTCGGGGCTGTCCTCATCGCATCCATAAGAGGTGCTGGTTCGCTTGTCGAAGCCATAAAACTGATGCTCCGCTCTATTGAAATAGCCATTTTCGTAGGCGTAGCGCGTCAGTAGGACATCCTGCCCGTCAGTTGCCAGCCCAGGCACGGAATCCGACTTGAATCCGTCATAGCGCGCAACCTCCGTCAAGGCCCAGACGGGCCTTCCCTGGTACGGCCCTTCATTGCCGAAAAGATCTTGACGCAGGACAAACTCCGCTCCCGTCGGCGTCTTGATGCCGGATAGAAAATGATAGCCGGCATCCGGGTTGTAGCGAACGTTGGCCTTCAATTCCGTCTCGAGGGGAAGCTTTGGTATCAGGCCGCCATCCTCGATGCCAAAGGCGCCGCTCACGCTTGCGATGTCGGGCATGCCGTCGCCATTGATGTCGCGTATCTGCAGCAATTCCCGCGTCTGGTTGCGTGAGTGTTTGATGCCAGGATTGAAGACAACCTTCACCAACCAGACGGCGAACCCGTAGGTAAACTGCGCCCCGCCATCGACCAAGGTTGTTTCGGAGTAGCTTGTGGCGCTGTCAGTCCAGTTGGGAATCAAATGCAGCCGCCCTTTGCCGAACCCGTTTCCGAGATTGGGATGGACGATGAGACCGCCCTTTACCGGCACCACGATATCCGGCCGTCCGTCCCCGGTGAAATCGAGAAGTGCGCCCTGCGAGCCGGAGTCGCGATGCGACAAGCCCATTCCAGCCGCGAAGCTGCCGGACTCGGTCGAGTAGCCCAGCCGGACGCCGAAGCCTGCCGAGTGGCTGGTATTATAGAAGACACCTTGTGCCGGTACGCCGCCCGCGGTGAACGCACCTTGGCTTCTCGGTACGAGGCTGTTGCCCGCGTTATAAGCCAGCGTCAGCGGATTATCGACGGTGCTGCCTGTGACCGAGTCCGCCAGACCGTCTCCATTGAAATCCCGCAACTCGGTGAATGTGAGATCGTTTCCGCTTTCCGCATTGAACTCAAAGCTCGGCTCCACATTCGGGTCGGGCGAGCCACTGTTTTCGTTGCGATTGGTGCCACGGCTGTCAAAGAGGGCCGCCGTCGAAGGGCTTAGACCAATGCCGGTGCCTTCGCTGCGTGACGCGGCGCCAGTCCCCATGCCGTCCGCGAAACGCTCCTTGGCCAAACCATCTGTGCCAGGGCGGATACGGAAATACTTCCACCAGTCGCGTCGCGACAGGCCAACCGGCGAGGTAAGCTCGGCGACGCCGTTCGAGATCAGTTCAGGGTAGCCATCACCATTCACATCCTGATAAGTGGTCAGCGTCCTTCTGTTCGTCCGGCTCTTTGACGCGTTGACGAACGCTGCGCCACCGTTGAACGAGACCGTCTCGGACTCGCTGCGCTGAATCGGCGCAAAAACCTCGACGAGCGCATCGGCTGGCGCGGCGTCCGGGCGTGCCGGCGGCAGATTTTTCTCAGTTGGACTGGCCCGAGCGCTTTCGTCTCCATCTTTTTTGCATGTGCCTGTCCAGTCACGATCGAGGCAGGCAACATCCTTCAGGGTTCCAAATTCCGAGAGAAACTCGGCAATTGGCGGCCGTTCGAATCCAATCAAGGCAGACATCGAAAACAGAGGCTCTTGCTTGGCGCCTCTGGATATTCCTGATTCCAGCAAGACCGTATCGTCGAAACCCTGCCAACAATTGGCTTCCTTGTTTGGCAGCTCGGATGCGCAGACTGATGCCTGACTGGTTGAGATCGCTGGATCGTCGGTCGCAGGACCGGCGAACCGGTGTACGAGCGGTATCTGGGTGACATCCGCAAAGCGAAGAACCTCTTGCCCCTCTTCCCCGAGATGGTCTCCACATCCTTCAAAATTTGGCTCGTCGGCGGTTCCGCAAGAAGCGCTAGCAGAGGCGTAAGCATTCTCCTTTCCTTGCCTAGCGCCCTCGTAAATGTTCGACGCGAACCGAGCTTTGTGGAAGTCGCGCGGCAACGACAACGCCTTGCCGTCAAATTGTCTTGCAAAAAACGCCCAGGATCCGCCAACCTTGGGAACGTGCGGCTGGAATCGATCGAAAACCAGGAAGGCGGTGGGAGCGGTAATCGCCTGAACCTTTGGCGAAGGCGCCAGGAAGGCTTTGGCCACATGATGCGTCTTTCCCCAGATCGCGACGCCATTTGCAGCGACCAACTCGGCCGCCCAAAGTTCCACGCCAGTGATATCGATCAGGTTGGCCAATGGCCGAAAGGCCAGCATTCCCTTGAGAATTGTGCGCGCGGTCTCGCCAACCACCGGCTCCGTTGCTGTAAGGATAACCCTGGCGCCGTCTCTGACGGTTCCGGCTATCGCGAGTTCACCCGTCTTAAGGCCGTCAATGGTGGGAACCGCGTCAATTTGGTCGCTGATCGAATACTGTTCGGCAGCAACCTCTATCTCCGGGAAGAGACGCAGGATTTCACGACGACGTTTGATCGAGAACTGGTAAGCCAATCCTGTGCGTGTGGCGTCGCTGTAGGTCCGGTATTGCGCGCCGAGCAGAAGCTCCGTCCACCCAAGTTTCGTCCATGGGCGGCAGGTTGCCGGCAGGTGCACTGTCTTCTTCGGATCGGCGAACGGCGCTGTTGCCGATGGATATGGAGGACAAGCCAGTGTCCTGTCATCAGCCAATATATCCGCCGCCGAACGACGGATCATTTGCCGTCCAACCTGGTTCTCAAAAAGCGAGAACCGTCCACGGATGGTCTCGCCCGTTTTAGTCTGGACGTCTAAGTGGAGTTTTGGCGTGAGCTTAATGTGAAATTGGGCGACGCCGAGGGGGTGGCCCTGGAACTCGAAAATCCTGTTGCGACCTAAGAATTTATTGGCCTCGGTGATCTGATAGGTGACGGCGAAATCGGGGGTGGAGCTGACATATTTTAGATCGGGTTCGATCGCATTTGGACCGCTCCGCTCGCAATCCTGCTTGCGCTCCATCTCAGAAGAGGTCGCATAGTCTGGCATACGCTTGCATTCAGCCAACCCAGGGCTCTTCGCCTGCATGATGCTGCTTGAAAAGCCTGCCGCCCGCCCAGCTCTTTTGTTGACGGTTACACGCTGAAAGACATCATCGCCCGGATCGGGATAGGCATAGCCGGGAGAATCGCCGGCCCTTACGCCATAGACACCCGTGCAGGTGTTGGCGTTTGGCGTTGTCGGTTGGCAATCGTCGTTGCCTGCCGCTTCGCCGGTCAGTTCCCGAAACGGCACCGGCACGCCATCGACCGTCGCGGTCATTGTCAGTTCAAATGCTGCTTCAGTCTTTTTTGAAAATTCGGAGAACCAGGTTTCGGCGTTCGGTGCACCGCCGTCCTTGAAATCGAGCATCGCAAAATTGGCGAGCACGCGGTAGGCGCAGAGGTCATCGAGGCTTGAGGAGGTCAATGGCTCTTTAATAGGTTCACCAGCAGACGAAATAATCTTGCAGGAAAGCGGGTTGATCTTGGCTGGCAGGCGATAGCCTCGACGCGTCATCCGAGCATTGTCGGTCAGCAGTTCTTCGCCGGCGTCGAGTTGGTCGAAGACCTTGCCGATCAGGAGTTGCGCGCTCGCGATTTGCTGCCCAGGTTCGAGTTTTCCCAGGATTTGAGGCAATCTCAACGCGTCGTTGATGGACTTGTCCGGCGTGGCGCCGGTGAACAGCGTGTACTTCACCCGCTTCTCAGCTTCGATACAGCGTTTGCCGTAACGGCCATCCGGGTCGTCCAACTGGCTCGTCCAGTATCCGGAGAAATCTGTGGCAAACGGCGATGCATGCGGGTCGATGCGACCTTCGAGGAAAGTAGCAATCTCCCTTGCAAAACGGCACAGATCGACCGTTTGGCGCTTTCTTGCCAATTCGACGTTCTGGTCTTCCATGTCCTGGATCTGGGCGAAGTTAATCCGTTTGAACGGTGGGCCTTTGTCCTCCTCGAGACCGTTGTCGGGATTATCAAATCTGCCGTCTTTAATGCGAGCGAACTCGAGGTCCGGATCGCCCATTGTGACCGGCAGGTAGACAATCGTCTTATCTTGCCCTTTGGCCGTCAGATTTGGTTTGTCGGAGCTCGTCGTCTCGGTGAATTTCGAAACGATCGCAGGCGCCTCCGACCACCGCAAAGACGCCAGATCCGTGTTCAGGTCACGGGCAGCGATTTGGGTTCCTTTGTGCAGAATCGTGAGCCGCAACGCGAGGACGTACGACGTGTTTTCGTTCAGGATATCGATGCATGGGGTGCTCGGCTTCGTCCAAGTGCAAAACGTGCTGATGTCGACTTGGCATTCGCCATTGGTGCAGGAAGTCGACGCATCGATCCGCTTCAGTGGTGGCCCGTCAGGGACCACTGTCCTGCTAGCGTCGTTGTCGGTGGTTTCGGCACCCACAAGATCGACAAAGACATCGTAGTTCTGGCGCAAATCGGGGAAGGTAAAAGCACCGCGCATTGCTCGCTCAATGCCCTTCGGCAAAACAGCCTGTGAGCCGGGTGACGAGGTCAGCGCTCCCGCCGAAAGATCAAACGTGTAGCGAGTGAGGCCAGCCAAGCGGCAGGCATCGTTCGCTTTGACGGGGGCTGGGTCCTTCCAGGAACAGCGGATCGCCTTTTCGATGCCTTCACGGGTTCCGCCATTGGTCAGCGCGCCGTACTTCAGGAAGCGAAAGACCGGATCGCCATCGACGTCCTCATAGGTGAGTTTCAGCTCAGGGCGGATGCGCTTGCCGAAATGAGGATGAACGCTGAAAGTGACATGGATGACGTCGCCCGCCGCCACTCTGATCAGCTTCGCTCGCCTGCCGTCACCCACGAACCCGAGCTGTTCAGTCGCCGGTTGGCAGTCCGCAACAAAGTTAATTGTAGCGAGATCGAGTGAGTCCGGACGCTCCGGTATCGGCTCATTTGGCGTGCACGGCGATGCTACGCCCCCTGCTGCCTTCCTGAAAATTGAAACCTGCAGGAACGAAGGCGGCGTGTGGATAAAGTCGAAGCCTGCAGGCACCGGCGCATCGTAGCCCGGAGTGAACGGATCCGACACCTGTTGGTGGCACGCCGGCTCGTCAGTCCATGTGAGGCATTTGGCCTTAGCCGCTACATTGTCGGCGAACGGTTTGACCTTTGCAGGAAGAGCTGCAAATTCGGATGGCGTGAAAGCGAGTTTAGATCGCGGGAGAGCACCTTCAGCTTGCAGAATATCGTCCGGCCATACATCGCTGCTCGATTCCACACTATCGAACTCAAGCTTTCCACCGATTGAGACAATCCCGTCCAATGGGCTCTCCCAGGACAGGGTTGTCTGGCTATAGCTCAGTTGCTCAAGTTTCCGGCTGATTTGCGCCAGGCGCGTTTCTACGAGGCGGATTGTCTCGCGCAACTGTGTCGGCACGCGCGCTTGAATGATCGACTTGGCAATCTGGCCCGGGACCGGTGGAGTCAAAGCCCTGCTCGGAAGGAACCGCACGACCGGTTCGCCGGTTGCAGGCCGCTCCTCCCCCTGCCCGTAGAGAACTCGGCCATGAGTGACCAAATCGACGAGGCCGTCACCATCCTGTTCCGTGAAATAGATATCGGTGCTGTTCTCGGACTGGTTGAAGCCAACTGCGGCGAAGGAGTTTGCTGGGAAAAAGCCCTCCGCCGAAACGCTGAGCGTCGACGTGTCCGAGGACGAGAATTCTTCGATCGGCGAGTCGGCAGGGCCGACAACACGCCCGCATCGCTTGTAGCTCATCCGGAACTTATCGGCTGGATCGCGTTGACCCGCACAGTATCGAAGACCATTAACGCCCCGGTAAAGGATATCATCGATGCCGTCACCGGTTACATCCACCAAAGTAGAGTTTGATTCCGACTTCGTGAAAGTCGTGCCACCTTTGATGCCGCCGGTGATGGGTTTTGACGTCAGCCGACCGTCGTTTGGACCAACGCCGACATAGAGGGAGCCACCCGTTTCCTTGGTGCGGCCTGTTCCCAGCAACGAGCGCTGTTGCAACAGATCGAGGCCGAGATCTGTGATCAGCGCCGTGGGAAAATCAAGCTTGCCTTCAGGTGCGTTGAGGCCGATTTCTCCAGCCATCGACGCTTCGACGTTCTGCGGTTCGTCAGCCCATTGTGCCGTGCAGGCTCCACCCACTTTGGTCTCGCCCTTGTAGTCGAACGAAAACGTCTGGACTTCATCGCGCGGAGCTTTTGCATTGGCGTGCGCGAGTGGTCCATCCACAAGTGGATTGGCCCAGACGCGATAGGCCTTGAGCACTCGCTCGTAGTTCATGCACGGGGCATCTTCATCACCGAGAACAAACGCGTGTGAGGAAAACACAACCTTGCCCTCGATCGATTTTAGAACTCCATTTTCGGCCTTGGCTCCTGCCGCACGATCCGCCGGCCGCAGCTCTTTGGCCATCACCGCAACTGTCTGGTTCGCTGCGCTCAGCCATGAATTATCGGATGCCGGCGCGTAGACGACATTGATCTGTCGAAGCCAGAATTCCTGTGCCTGAAGGAACCCGAGTCGGCCATCGGAAATAAAGCGCGCCAACTCACGCTCTTCCCAGTCAAAAAGAACTGTTGTCGCGCCGCGCTCCCACCCCGAAATTGGAACCCATTTTCCCCCGCCGTCCAAGGTTCCGCCAAACGCCTGATTGTAGTCGATTGCCTTCAGTCGCAAGCTTGCCCAGCATTCTCCTCCCCACGAGGCGCTTTGGCACCGCGCTCCCTTGTCTGTGTGCTCATACGAATAGGTTGAGCCGCTCCTGGCGGGCTGGTTGTCATATTCTTGGGTTAGTCCCCATTGGCCAATGACGGTATTGCCGTGACCGCCGCTGAAGCGAACGACCCCCCGCAACTGAGCGTTGCTGGTTTCATCGATCGCCAACGAACCGTCATGTTGCAGCTTCGCGCCATAGAGACGCGTCACTTGGGTGTTTGGGTTCCAGACTTCCCAAAAATAGTTGTTGGGATCATTGCCGCGGCGTCTGACAATCAAGCCACTCGAATTGTTCCTCAAACGAAAAACACGCTCACCGGCGACGCGAGGGATAATCGGCCCCCCCTTGTACAAGGGGGGAATGTCGCGACCATCGCCGTCAAGGGCGATCAGCTCGGTTCCATCGAGAAGGTAATCCTCGGTCTCGTAGTCTGGGTGGTAGATCGGCGATGGACCGCGAACCTCAACCGAACTGAAGCTTAAATCCCAACCGCGCCCGAGGACGCCGGTGGCGCCGCCGGAAGTATAGCGCACTGAGAAACTCGGGCCGGGACCGCGCGACGGTCGCAAGAGCAGCGGGAGGTCGACGCTATATGCACCCTTGCTGTCGGGCTCGACGCCGCCGATCTTCAAGTAGCCGTCATCCGGCGACACCTGGTCTAGAGGCTTTGCGATTGACGACTGCTGATTGGTTGCCGGCTCCGCCTGTAGTGTCTCGGGCAAGGCAACAACACCGGCAATGACGCGCTGGCTCTGTTCATTCAGCGTCGCATACGCCTTATTCGGTTCTCGGTTGGGCGGCGTGAAAGACTTCGCCTCGGCCCAATTGCCATAGACGCTATTGAAGGTAAAAACAGACGGAGTGGACGAGCTGTCATTTTCTCCCACAAGGTCGGCAGTGTGGACCGCCACGCCGATCGTGGATGCCGAAGCAACAGCAGATGTTCGTCCGTAGTCAACGCCTGGCAATGAGGCGGCGCTGATCTGGTAAGAACTGCAGGAATGCTCCGGCCGCTTGGTCAAGTTAATGAGATGTGCGTTTTCCCCGTAAAGGTCGGGATCGATCATTAACGCTGGCGTCTGTCGTTCACTGAAACACTCGACCGTCACCGCGACTGGGCTGTGACTCGGCTCGCGCAGAAAGACTTCAAGCCCAGAGATCGAAGCTCTTTGCTTTTTCTCCGTTAGAACGACCGAATCTCGGATCAGAGAAGGCCCTACCCCCTGATGCAATTGGTATCGCGCCACAGCACCTGCATTGACAGGCTTAGGCAACGTTTCCCCGACCGCAGATGATGTGTAGAGAACGGATACTGCGCCGACGACGAGCTTCTTCGCTATGCGTCGCGCTAGCCATATGGCCGCGCCTCCATTAGGCCTTGAAGACTCCGAACGTAGCATCTGCGGTTCCCCCCGAGAATGCAGATACGTTTCACACTAGCCTATACTGCAGTTTCCGCACTGGAAGTCGAGTCGTTATCGATAGAAATACGTGGACATTGTTGCTCTCTCTGGTGAGAACGCAATTATCCGCCTTAAGGCTTTGACGGGCTGTCATGTGAACGCTCGTCCGTTCTCCCAGTCAAAACCGTCGCTGCTTAATAGGCAGGCGTTCAAATTTACGAGGACCTAGTTGTTGAGCAGTCGAGAATGGCGGCATAGTCCACACAGCCAGCTAACTGGATCCGCTTCGAAGAAACTGCTCGGCTAGATTAGGACTACGCCTATCCGACGCTCCACTAGTGCGGGAAAGCAGCCAAGAAGACGCGCGGACCGTGCCGGCGACCCGTCGTCCGGTTAACATCACAAGTGGCGCGCCGGAGCCTTGCTGATGATGTCAAACCCACCTCCCAACAACGTTGCAGCGGTTGCCGTCGGCGCTACTTCCAGAGGAAGTTCTGTACGAGTCAAGGATGACCCAACACCACTTATCCATTCTTTGACGGCTGCACGCTCGAGCTTGCTCAAATTGCCAACGGGCAAATCGACAGAATGCCACCGCTTCACCATGAGGCCACTGGGCGGCAATACTTTTCCCAGCCATAGAGGCGTCACAAGTCCGTTAAGTACCTCGGGCCATTCAAGCGATGGTTTATTGTAGTACACATCAAGCGCTAGCGCCGACAATTGCAAATAGGATTGCAATTTTTCGCGGTCACCAAGGGCTTCAATGCTCTTGGCTAACGTCGAGGTCATCTTGTCGAGGCTCTCGTCGTGGAACAGAGCCAGAATTGTCGTCGCACCGTAAGTGTTCTCTGCACCTGCGAGCGTTCGGATGGCTATAGTGCGGGTACGCATGAGATGGTCAACTGTCATCGGCCAGAGAATGTCTCCGAACATAGCCCGAGGAAAAAGGAGGCTTTCCGCCAAACGATCAGCCAGCCAACTCGTATCCGCTGCGTAGAGCAATTCCTCGACGGCTGAAGCAGAACTCGCATCTTCCACCGCAAGTTGGACGACAAGGTATTCGTCAATCCAGGCCTTGAGGTCAGCTCGATCGTTTGAATCGGGCATAATCCAAGCTTGCCGATCATCGCTTCGGAAGCGGCTGCTTCGGGAAAGCCAGACCTTTCCTTCGCGAGAGGCGCGTTCGAGAATCATTTCCATCTCAGTTGCGGCCGCCAGCCGATTTGCTGCGACTGCTGCCTGTCGCATGACACCAAGGGGAATGGGACTGAGGTCGGGTCGAGTTGGTCGGTTGCGACGATCGGCTAGTGTCGAGCGCAGCCATTTGATCGCCCATTCGATGTGCTTCCGAATTTCATTCTCAGCAAGCGTCGCGAGGATCGGGCTTGGTTCGACGACGTGCTGTCTAATCTCTATCACCGGCATGGCGCCGGATAGATTGCCCCGCGCACACGCAATACCGTCACTGACGATGCCCGCCCTCGTAATTGAAAGAGAGACAGGTGCCTGATCGTTGTTTCTGCACGCATATTGGACGTTGCAGCAAGGTTCGAGGGTCGGTCCGCTGACGATCTCGCGGCTGCGCCGCGAAGTGCAGAACAGGGTTGCACCGTAGCGTAACGCAGCGTCACGGAAGTCGCTGCGGGGCAATCCATGTTTTCCATTCGCGCTCACTAGCACTGAGCGCGGTCGCAACCATTGCCAGACCGCATCATAAGCTTTGTCACGATCGACAAAGGAATAGGACCCATGATGCGGCGCCTTCACGACCTCGCAGCCTAGTCCCATGGGATGGCGCGCCATGAGATAGGTGAAGTTTTCGAGGTCTCCAGTGAACAAGAGGCGTCGGTGGATGACGCCAAGGCGAACCTCGACCAGGAGCACGATCGAGGTGTCATTAAGTACTGAGTTTCCAAAAAACTCGGGCGCCACCCCCCTTTCTGCCGCCTGCCTAGCGAACTCTGCGGGGGTAGAGGGCCGCGGTGTTGGTGGAAGGTCCGGCGGCACTTGATCAGGCCCAATCTCCCCAGTCGATATTGCGAAGCGAAGCTCCGCAAAGGGGTCTTCGACGAGAGAATCTTCGGCGTCCCCGACTAGCAGCCATCCGAGTGGTGTGGGGTGCTCGAGGAAAAGACTCAGCGAATCTTCACCGAGCAGGAGACGCTCTATGAGGCGGGCTGCAGGTGAAAGAACCTTGATGGAGAGACCACCGTCAGGACTTGTCCAACCAGCACCTTCAACTGGCCAAGAAATCGCGCAGTCTGCGCCAATCGTCTCTTGCAGCACTTGAGTCTGGTCGAGGCCGCGCTCGATCCGCGCAGGAAAAAGCCAACTGTGGCGACGGAACGCGGGGAGGCATGGGCCCCAATAGCGGTGGATTGGCAGCCGATCCGCAAGCTTGGCATAGGCGAGCAACCCATCGACGTGGTCGGCATCGCAGTGGCTGAGTACCGCTAAGTCGATCCTAGTTGCCCCAACGCGATTGAGCGTCTCTCTAATGCGCCGTTCACCTGCCAGGGGACCACCATCAATAAGGATGGTCGATGCGTTTCCCTCTTCGGGTATCCAATGTAGCAGCAGCGAGTCGCCGTGACCGACGTTGATAAGTTCAACCATAAGCTTGGCGTTAGGCGCCTTTGTCATTCAAGAAACTCGCGGAGCTCTGCTGAGGAAGGAGAGTTCCTCCAATTGTGTGTCATCGATTGGCGAGTGTCACCGGCAAAAGCGAATCCATGAAGCATGTCACGATAAGACGGAATGTGTTCTGGGACTCTAAAACACCCGATTGGATGGCCAGATTAGGTCGAACTCGGTCGTTCAGCGCGACTTGGGTCTTGTGGCGATAGCGGTCGGCGGCCATGAGTGATCCCGAACCGTGAGCGAGGGAAGCCGGGCGTGTCCGATAGGGGCCCCACAACCAGCCCCCGCCCCTGCCTGCCGACAACCCCGGGGGCGGGTTGCCGGATCTTACCAGCGCGAGCCGAGCGGAGTCCGCTCGGCGGGCTCGGTGACCTCTTGTTGCAACTCTGCAGGGGATGGTTCGAGCGCTAATGGTGAAAATTTGGCCTTGACCATTTGTTGCCTCAGCATTTGATAAATCAGACCCAAAATGTCAAGCTCGGCAATGGAAGACGAACGGGGCCGAAATGCTATTGGCCAGGGTCTAGCGTTTGCGCCTGGTAAGCGCCTATTGCAGCTTTGCCTTGGGCGCGAACTTAGCCGTCCAATCGTCAAGGCTCATCCGCTCCGCCTCGTTCGGCTCACGGAGAGGTTTGCGCATCGTCGTGGCGACTTCGGCTCTGTCAACGATCAGACCTAGCAGCTTAGCCTTTCCCATCACTGCCGCCACGCCTGCGGCCGGGTTTTTGGTTGTAATCGCTAGCTTTCGCATATCTTCAAGTTCTGCGACCAAATCATCGACTGTGATCTGCGAACGCCTTGCGGCCGCAGCCTGCAACTCGGCGATGCGCGCCGCCACCTTAGGGTTTCTTAGAAGCTGGGAAGCGCTCGCTTCAGCGGCATTGCCGCGCGCAGCATAGCCCGCCTCAATGTAGGCACGGGATTGGGGAAGGCCCTCGGCGAGGCCAAGGCAGAAACGCTCCTGCCGTGTGTTCAATTTTGAGTGCAACATGGTGGTTCTATAATACCGCTATTGTCGATTGCCGCCAACGTCTCACGTCCAGCGTGTGCCGGTTGTCCTGAAGTATCTGAAGTCACTGGTCTGTCAATTCGTGAGAAATTCACGACGCAGAAGAAATCCGAGTTGAAGGACCTATGACTTCAGTTACTTCGGTGACCATCTGATTTCCCCGTCGACGCGCCTCCTGACGGCATCGATGCGCTCTCGCGCTGCCAAATTCTTGTGGCCATAGATCGGCTGGCGACGGCCGTTGATCTTCCATTTGCTATCTTCGGCGTCGGGATTGGGAACGCGCAAATAGCCGGCCTTTTCGAGCCGCTTAGGTATCTGCCGGCGGTTCTTCGGGTCTTCGAGCCAGGCCCCGAAATGATCGCTTGTTGCAGAACGCTTCACATCATCCAATGTGATGGCGTCCGGCGGAACGAGCTTGCCCAACTCATTTGTCTCGCTCATCCTGTCGATGGCGTCTGCCAATTCGCTCTCCTCGCTGCCTCGCTCGGCCTCGACGACCTCCCAGAACGCGGCAGTTTTGTCCGGTGGTGCCTTTGCGTTGAAGTCGTCCAGGTTCACCTGAGAAAGGAAGGCAGCGACATGATCGTAGCCGCCCTCATCCTCGTACCAGCGGTGGAGGCGACCGAAATACTCTGGATCGAGGCTGCCGTGCTGGAGAGGTGACCACGCGACATAATGGCGACGGTCGTCGGGGGGCAGGTAAACACCATCGGTTAGGTAATTTGAAGTGATGATGACGCCGGTCACGTTCGGCACGGCATGTTCGCGGATATTCTTTTCGTCGCAGCGGAGCACCTCGGGCGGCGCTGCCGTCAATGGTTTGATGTGCTCGTAGAAGGCATAGCGGTTGATCTCGCCGAGGTCGCGGGCCTCGTTGATGCGCAAAATCACGGATTTGATGAACCCGTTGAAGCGTCCGAGCAACTGGACAGGTGTTACTTCGGTAAAATTCCAGGTGCCAATTGCGCGAGCGACTGGAGCAAGCAGTGTATCCTTGCCGATGCCTGGCGCGCCGCCGAGCAGCAGTGCATGGTTGATCTTCTCGGCTGGTTTCTGCACACGATGTGCCAGCCAGCGGACGATATGATCGGCATGATCAGGATAGATTTTGCGATGTGATCCAGCCAGGGTCCAGCCGCCCCGGGATCGCCCTCCACTACCGCCGGAGGACGATAGAGGTTGAAGATGGCAGAGCCAGCCCGCATGATGAAGCCACCTTCGGCTATCAGCCGGTCGCGCATCAGCATCGGCTCGCCCGGATACCAAGTGAGTTGTTCTACGGGGCGAAATCGGTCGAGCCAGGCGGACGCGGGCATGAAGACGACCTCACCCTTGGCATTGAGTTTCGGTGAGCCGTCAGTGTGCTGCAGAGGTATTGGCGAGACCCGAGCGTTAACGCTGCTCGCCGGCCATAGCTCGCGGGTTGGTGCGAAGATATAGCGATGTTGTGGCATGTACGCGAAGAAATCCTCAAGCCTTGCCGATTGCGCGCTCTCGCTGTCCCAGTCGGACAGTTCGGTTCCATCGTCGACGCCGCGTTGCATCAATAGCTCCTGCCGGCCAGTCGTCTGTATTCTCTGGCCGCCTCAACGATGTATTTCGGTACGTCATGAATCAGTTGGGCCGTGCATAGGTCATCAAAAAGGAAATCGGCACGACGCTGGACCTCATCCATCAGGGCGCAATAACCTGACGCACTGATTGTGCAATTCGGTTCGAAGAGTCGGGCTCGTGCTGATGCCACGCCGGGGCAGTATGCCGTATGCTGCGGGGTGGGACGGCAGTTCGAGCGGACCATCGATAGATTCCTCCCGTCGATCGCCTCTTCAGCTTGATCGTTGGCTCAGGGTTGTTTGGGATCTGAGCGGCTACGAGCTCACAGCTTCATGGGCATGGGCTTGAACTTCGCCTCGGGCATCGCTTTGAGGTAGCGATCCAAATCCTCGTATAGCAGGATCGTGCGGGAACCCTTTTTGCGCGCTACCAGCAGACCGGCGCGCATGTCTTTGTAGAGCTGCGCACGGCACAGACCGGTGTAGTCCACCGCGCCCTTCACGTCAGTTGCGAGTCGAGGGCGGTTGGCGGTTGCGGCTGGCGAATGATCGATGGAAAGCTTGGGACGGGTCATGCTGCTGTCTCGTGGGCTTGGGACAGCACTACTAACCTGCACGTCTATAAGCACTTAAGCGAGGTTACTGACGTTGAGAGCCAACCGGCACTCTCGCCCCAAGCAGCCATAAACTCCAGAGTTTGCAGTTGCGGCTTCGTTTTTCCAGCAGGGCGTCTGGAACTCCCTGTAGGTGAGTTTTGGCTTGGGGTGGATTGGACTGCTTTTTCCCCGATATCCACGGAGGTTATGCACAAATCGGTATCCGACAGCGCAGGGCTTTTGTGGTTGCCAGCTTCAACCCGTTCCTTCGTCGCCGGCGACGTTTGTCGAATATGTCCAGGCACCTTGTCCCGGCGTGGCTTGACGCCGCACACCGGAGCACCAGCTACCTCACGGTACCGGGTGAAGCGAAACAACGTTGCTCGGGGGCTGGCCAGAGATCAGCGGGATGATGGCGCTCGCAGATAGCTCATCGAGCAGGTCGACGATGGCCGAGGCATAGTGGCGTTCAATCATCGTCGTGCTGGTGTCATGCAGAGCGGCCACAAGCCGAACAGGTAGCCCTGCCCTAAGCTGGCGAACGATGGACGAATGCCGCAATGAATAAGGCACGACCTCGCGCGACAGGCCGGCACGGGTGACGATCTCCAGCCAAGGCCGAGCCAATTCGCTTGCTGCAATCCACGGTCCACGGGCATCGCGAACCCATTGTGGCGGCTGGGAGTCGGTGGCCTTCGTCTGAACATGGCGCCACCGTTGAAGCAAAGCGTCACCGTGCTGCTTTCCTGCAATCGCGGGGCGCAACTTATCGATAACATCAACGCCAACTCTGATACCGACGTGCGTTGTCTTTTTCGTACCCCTGCCCTTACGGCTCGTCGGCACCATCAATCGGCTTTGTGGTATCTGAACATCGCCTACAGTCATGCGAGCGACTTGCGAAAAGCGGGCTCCGGTCGCGGACAGCACCAGCACCATGCGCAAAAGGTCGCCGTCCCAACCCTGGTCGGCATCGACCAGGCTCGCCGCCTCGATTATGCGGCGGATATCTGCGTCGGGCAGTGCGGCCTGGTCGCGAGCAATAGGTGGCGCGGCCTCGCCTGCTGACAACCCATTCTTGATGACGACCGCCACATCAGCCGGAAGGCGGGAACGATTTTTGACAGCTGCGGCGTTGAGGGCCGCCTTGAGATCGTTGACCACCCGGCGAACTGTCGACACTGAAAGATCGGGCGGTCGACGGCTCCTCCATTGGTCAAAATGAGCCTCTTTCAAATCGTAGAGCGCGACATCAGAGACGGGATCCGACAACACGTGTCGGGAAAGCCTCAGCCGTGCATCACCCCGCAATCTGCCTTTGCCTGCCACGGCACGTTCCCGCGCGGCCTGCAGTTCAATGTAGTTCTCCACGGCCGAACGCACTGTCGGCGCAGGGCCATCCGCGGAAGCTATTTCCGCTGCATGCCACGAGGAAATCTTCGCCCGGGCAGCACTCTTGGCCTGCTCAAAGTCAAAAACGTTGACGCCATCCGCGTCCAAAAAATCATCCGCAATGCCAATCTGCTCAACGCGGTAACGTTTGGCGCCGAGCGATTCGATCGCCTGCCAGACCCCTCCCCGCGGTTTTCTTTGGTAGCCGATAGCAAGGGTTGGCCCGAGTGACCGGCAATACGGCTTCTTTCGCGGCTTGAGCTGCTTGCGGGCATTGCGCGTCGTTATCGCAGCTTCTGTCCTGGTTCGCGCCATGTGGCCTGTCCCGCCTCAAAAATTGACCCGAAATCGGTCCCGAAATACACCCGCGGACACGAGAAGACAACCCTAGATATGTAGCACGAACTATCCAATAAATACAAACATTTATGCTATACACCGATAGACACGAGTAGACGATCAGCGATCCGCATGAGACGAAAAGTCCGCCCTTTCACGGCGGTAACAGGGGTTCGATTCCCCTTGGGCGTACCAGCAATCTCAAGCACTTAGTGACGCTTATGCCGACTCTGTCCAATCTTTGGCCAATATCGGGCTCGAAATCCGGCTGGTCCGGTGTCGCGTTGACGGTTGGTTAACGTTACGTTACCCTCTCATTAGCTGTTGCTAAAGAAGGGGTAACGCTATGAAAACGGCAATCGTTTGTGCGGCTCTCGTTCTCGCGGCGTCAAGTGCCGCTGTGGCCCACGATAAGAAGCCGACGCTCACTGCCCAAAAGGCATGTGCAGGGCTGTCGATCAAGGCGACTGCAGCGGCCAAACTTGACTGTACTGCGACCGGAACCGCCAATTCACCACAGACCGAGGTGGGCAGTTCCAAGCCCCGCCTTGGCTACGAGACGAGCCGTCCCGAAGTGTTTTCTTTCGGACTTTAGTTACTGGCGTGCCCGCCCCAATGAGGCAGCGGGCCGCTCAAAGATCGGTGGTGCAGACTGTGGTTTAGTTGATTGCCGAATGCGTCTCGCCGGTCAGGCGCCGCGCCTCCTGACGGCCGAAGGTCTCTGCCGCCATGGCTTTCATCGTCTCCGTAGTCACAATGAATTTCGCCTCGCGAACGCGTTCCTGGCTCCCATCACAGGCGCGCTGGTTAACGAAGTAGACACCCGGAACAGATTGGCTGCCATCGACACCCTCCCTGCCACCACCACCGCCGCCCGGTCAGTAACGCTCTCCGCACTTGTGAGCTTAGTTCAAGCCAGCCCCGTCATGTGGACGAGCCGAAAAACCCCATGGCCGATCGCGAGCATGAATTCACCATGGTTGGCGGCCAAATCCCAGCCGAAGAACGCAGCCCAACAAAAGAGCACCAAAGTAAAGCGCATTAGCGAATTCTAATGTGCGATAGTTGACCAAACCTTTACGCAATGACCGCATTCCGGCGCCTGGAAATCGGTGGAAAAGGTATAGAAACCTATATCAATGCATAGATGCTAATTTAGCCTCGCTTTAGCCGACTCTACCCACCCCTACCGAGTCGGCTAAGGCCCGGCGGTTCACCCAACGCAAACCCCAACGCGGAACTGTCGGGCCGCTCTATGGCTAAGGCGTCCACCCCTTACGCTGTGCTGGAATTCCGCGCGTTGCTGTATAATGACCCGGTCGCGGAAGGCGCGCTGCGTGTGTTGGATGTGGGCGGAGTCACCTTCAGCAAGCCAGCACGCCCGGCCACCTAAGCAGCCGCGTCAATTGCGACACATGTCGGGTTCTCACTAGACTAGGCATCACAGCTCAAGCCTTCGCTGTTTTGCATCTCGACAAGAACTTTGCGATCCGCGGCTCGATGGGCACTCGATAAAAGGCCCTCATATTTGATATCGGCCGCCGGAATCTGTTAGAGTTCGGCTCGACATAAAAAGCGAAATCCGACATGTGATCGTGATTAAATATCGTGCAGTAAATTACCTGCCCGACTACAGCAAAACCTCTTTTTCAGCAAATCCGCCGCTCACGAATCCACGCATTAGCTGATCATTCTTTGCGTTCAGCGTGACTGTAAGTTCGTCGCCAGCACCAATGGCCGTCCAGAGCTTCCAGGGTTGTGGCAGCGTTGACAATCAGGTTGCGCAGCGCGCGGCGGCGCAGGCCGAGCGCGCCGGAGGGCCGTCATCTCGGTCTCGATGTCGCGGATCAGCCGGTCCAGTTCCACCGCGTCCTGGTTCACCTCCTCGCGCACTAGGCGGATGGCGCTGTCGGCGATGCGGTCGAGCTCGTGAAGATCGCTCAGCCATTTTTCGCACTCCCTCAAGAAACTCGTCTCTGAGCCGCCAAGGACGCGCAGTTAGCTATCGCGCAGTTAGTTATCTAGCCGCGCCCAGAGGTGGGCCTGTGAAGGTCAGACCGAAACGCGCCCCGATTGCCGCGATCTGATCCATGTCATCCGGGATTCGGCACTTGTGTTTCGCCATCTCCGCGAAGAAGCCTTCGAAGCCGCCGGGAGTCAGGATGGTGAGCATTCTGGCGGGTCGATCGCCGATCACCCGGAATGCATGCTCGATTCCGCGCGCAACGTGCACGACACCGCCCGGGCCGACCATGCGCGTTTGACCGTTCATCCAGAACTCTACTTCGCCGGACTGGATCTGGAAGGTCTCGTCCTCGTTATTGTGGATGTGGCGCGGAGGACCGTAACCGAGCTGATCGAGGCTTTCGAACATTCCCAGCCGCGAGGCCGTTTGCTCCGCCGTGAGGCAAATCCGGTAGGACGTTCCAAGCCACTGGACGCTGTAGGGTACTGAAGCAACGGCCACCGAAACCTCCCGCGATCCGACGTCATTTTCGACGCAGGGAAGTTGCCAGAACCGATTTCATAATTGAAATCGATAGCTGATATAAAATATATTCGGCGAATGAATTTATCGAGCTTCGACCTCAATCTCCTGCGGGTACTCGACGCGCTGCTGCGCGAGCAATCGACCGTAAAGGCCGGAGAACGCATCGGTCTGTCGCAACCGGCGATATCGGCCAGCCTGGGACGACTTCGGAATTTTCTCGGCGATCCGCTGTTCGTGCGCCAGGGACAGCATATCGTGCCGACACAATACGCCCGGAACCTCGAGCTTCCGCTTCGCCGCATCCTTGATGAACTGTCGGCGCTGCTTGCCGGGCCTGGCAGCTTCAATCCGGCCGAAGCCGAGCAAAGCTTCAAGATCGCAGGTTCGGATTTCTTTGCCGAGATGTTGATGCCTGCCCTGGCCAATGCAATCTCCGGGCTTGCTCCCAAAATACTGATCCAACTGGTGGATCTTGTGCCCGACGACTATGTCGGCACGCTCGAAAAGCACGGTATCGATCTTGCCCTCGTTCCCAAGGTCGATTTCCCCAGTTGGATCGACTATCTTCCTGCCTTCCGGTCGACATTCGTGACGATCGCCCGCGCTGGGCACCCAAGACTCGAGCGGGCGAAGGTGAGCCCCGGAGACGTCATTCCGATCGACCTTTTCTGCGACCTCGGCCACGTCGTCTTCTCGCCCGAGGGCAAGCTCAAGGCCATGGGCGACGCGGCGCTGGCCCGGATGGGGCGCGAACGGCGGGTGGCCATGACGATGCCGGTGTTCGGCGGCGTCTGTAGCGCAGTGGCGGGAAGCGATCTGGTCGCTCTCGTTCCGGAACAGCTCGCGCGCAAGGTAGCATCTCGCTTGGGACTGGCGATCTACAGTCCGCCGATGCCGATCGATCCTGCCCTCATCTGCATCGTCTGGCACAAACGCAACACAACCGATCCTACGCACCGATGGCTGCGGGAAATCGTGTTGAAGCTGCTCTCGCAACTGAGCGCCGGCGAAGCCGGCAGCAGCGCCCATAAACCACGCCCGGTCTGAATGGCGGGCCAGCGTCGTGCCTTGTCGGTAACAAGACAGGACGCAAGCGGAAACGCGCTGTTAACGCCGTTCGCGGACGACAGGAGCCGTCCTCGACTCGAAAGTGTAAAATTCCCTCCGCTCTCGGCCTTGGAGGCGGGAATGAAGATGCTTCGGACAGCGCTCTTATGCGCGGCAATGACCGGCCTGGCAGGCGTGCCGCCCGTTCACGCAGATCAGCCTGCCCAGCCGAATAGCCAAGCAATGCCGCGGCCGCCGGCAGTCCATTGCCAAGGGCAAAATTGTCTTCCTCCGGCTGACGATCCCGTGCTGGATTGCAAGGGCCCGGATTGCACGCCGGCCCCGGCAACTGATCAGACGCCGAGCCCGGAGATTCAACCGGAGATTCAAAAGGTCAAGTAAGCCGCATCGGCCAGTGTCTGAGGCTCCGTGAAAAGCCGGGAGAGCTCACAGGCCTTCGGTCAATCCGGAACCATTGGAGCCGGCTCCTCGCACCGGTAAACCATGCACCGGCCGTCGCTGGTCGGAACATAGTCGACCATCGGCGCGTAAGGAGCGTCGCACTCATTGCCGAATTGGCGGACATAGCGGTCATAGGTATTCGGTCCGGTGCTCAGCACCGCAGCGTGCTGGCTCTGGATCAGTGCCTGCGTCTGTTCACACGTCATCTTGCGCGTATCGGATCGGGCGTCGGCGAAATTTGAAGCAGCAACGAGCATGGCTGCCGCGCAAAGCATAATCTTGCGTCCGGGCATGGTGGCGTCCTGGCAAACATCGTATCGCCAAATTCGCATCTTGTGTCGCAGTTCCGCAATGATCGCGCTGTCACGATGCAGCGAGCGAGACCGACATCGTTTCGATTTTGGCATGGCGGCCTGCGATGTCATCTCCGTGTTGACGGCTCGAGCAAATCTCCGTGAGTGATGGCCCGTAAGCAATATCCCACTATATAACAGCATCGTTGAGGTAATGAGATGTCAGGCGCCTACGATCTCGGAACCAATCTGGTCCGCCGTATCTATGAAAAACGCATAGATGCACCGGCCATTCTTGATGCCGCCACGCATTTTCCCAATGCCGCGAAGTTCACCGCCGCCTGGCGCAATATCCGCGATGAAGCACTGGCCGCGAAGCTGAACAAGGCGCCGCGCTTCCACGACATCATGCCGGAACAGGCCAATATCTCGGCCAATGACGGTCTCGACTGGCGCATGTTCGTGCTCAAGGCCTATGACATGACGATCCCGGTGAACCTCGCTAGGATGCCGGTGCTCAGCCGATTGCTGACTGAGTGCCCCGAGGTCAAATCGGCGGCCGTCTCGTTCCTCGCCCCGCGCAAGCACATCCCGCCGCATCGCGGACCCTTTCGCGGCATCATGCGGTTCCATCTCGGCCTGGTCATCCCCCAACAGCCTGACGGCCGTCCGGCAACGATCATGATGATCAATCATGAGGAAAGGCGCATCGCCGACGGCGAGTGCTTGCTGTGGGACGATACTTTCGAGCACGAAGTGATGAACAACTCGGATCAGCCCCGCGTCGCTCTCCTGCTCGACGTGTGGCGTCCGCAAATGCCGCTGGATATGGAAATCCTGTCGCGCGTGATCGTGCGCGGCGTGCAGGTGGGAATGCGCTATCGGGGCGTGTCGTTCGGCGGCTGAACCGATCGAAATCTACGCTCTCGCGTCGCGATACGTCCCTGCCCCGCTGCGACGCTTGCCGGGAAACATCGCGTCCCTCGCCAGCAATCCGCTGACGCGGCAGAAGGCTGCGAACGCGCGGCAGGCCTCCTCGGCGCTCGTCACGTCGACCGTCGCCCCGAAGCAGGCGTTGAATGCGGCTTCGTAGACCTTGCCTTGCCTGCGCTTCGGCCAGTCCTGCAGGAAATCGAGCGCCTGTTCGACGCTGTAGATTTCCTCGATCGGCAGCCCGGGCGCGGGCGTGATGCGCACCGGCACTTCGAATTGCAATCTGTCCATCCCCTGTCTCCCGAACTGGCGTAGCCGGAGCAACGCCGTTCGATATGAAAAGTTGCTTTTGCGGCCTTCTGACTCGCAAATGTGACCTCAGTGCGATGAAGAATCGGTTCGCCGGTGCGGCGGATCCGGGTCAGTCCGCATCGATACCGGCTGCATTGCCAATGCCGAATTTCCATCGTACTGCCGGCCATCGCAGCCCCTTGTCCCTCTTCCACGCCCTTGCCGCTATTGGTTAGCCGGGTCGGTCTCCGCATCATAGGCCATGCGGGTAACTACCATCAGCACATAAGCGGACGGCGCCGCAAAGATGGCGCCGAGCACGATCGCCGCCGTTCCTTCCATGCGAAGGGTGGCGGCAATGGCCCAGTAGACGGTGCCGATGCAGATTGCCGCCTGGACCGCCAGAAAGCAGGCCGCCGCGACCGCGCAGGTGAGTGTCTTGAATGTCTTGATGCGTTGCATTGAACGGAATCCGAACTGACGCGCACGCGACCGGCGGACGACCGGCGGCCGTCGCCGGATCACGGCGCAAAGGAATTTTTGGTTTGAATGCCGCGCCTAGCGGCTAAGGCTTCACGCGGCCGGCGGCGCGCGCGGTTGGTTGGTGCGCGAAGCGGTAGCGCTTGCCGATACGGGCGTGGCGCTCATCTCGGACGGCAACGCCCGGCCGATAACCAGGAAATCGGATGCATGGGCGAGCGCGCCGGAATTGCCGCCGACGAGCTTTGTCGCGAGCGGCCGGCTGGCCCGGACCTCAAGCGCCTGCGCCTTGCCGGTCGTTCTGAGCAGCGCGATCGTGTCGCCCTGACGGGCAGCGCTGATGCTGGAACCACACGAGAACGAGGCGGCGGACGCGGAGATTTCGGCCTGCGCGAAGCCCAGCAGCGCGAGCATCAGCAGCGCCATCAGGCCCGCAAAAGCGGTCCTGGCCGGCAGCAGCATCGATCTTTCGCGTTCAGGCGCCGTCAAGTCAGTCTCCGGATACCAAGGCCCGACCTAGCCCATGGGATGGCCGAAGGAAAGCCGCAATGGAGGCCGCAATCGCACTTCGTCCTTGAACCTTGCGGCTTCCGGTGCCAAATCTGGAGCAGATTTTCGCATTCGGCTCCCTTGGAGCCAACGCCCGCAAAACGGACAAGAATGGTCACCTATCTCGACGCCTCCACTGCCCCCCTTCGAAACACCGGCCAGATCCGCCTCTATGGCGAGGACGGCTTCGCCGGCATGCGCAAGGCCTGCGACCTCACCGCGCGCTGCCTCGACGAGCTTGTGCCGATCGTGAAGCCCGGCGTGACGACGGAAACGATCGATCGCTTCGTCTTCGAATTCGGCATGGACCATGGTGCGCTGCCGGCAACGCTCAATTATCGCGGCTACACCAAATCGTCCTGCACCTCGATCAACCATGTCGTCTGCCACGGCATCCCCGACAACAAGCCGCTGAAGGAAGGCGACATCGTCAACATCGACGTCACCTATATCCTCGACGGCTGGCATGGCGATTCCTCGCGCATGTATCCGGTGGGCACGATCAAGCGTGCCGCCGAGCGCTTGCTCGAAGTGACCTATGAGTGCCTGATGCGCGGCATAGCCGCGATCAAGCCCGGCGCCCGCACCGGCGCCATCGGCGCTGCGATCCAGACCTATGCCGAGGCCGAGCGCTGCTCGGTGGTGCGCGACTTCTGCGGCCACGGCGTCGGCCAGCTTTTTCACGACGCGCCCAACATCCTGCATTACGGCACCGTCAATGAAGGCGTCGAGATGCGGCCGGGCATGATCTTTACCGTCGAGCCGATGATCAATCTCGGCCGGCCGCATGTGAAGGTGCTGTCGGACGGCTGGACGGCAGTCACGCGCGACCGCTCGCTGTCGGCGCAGTATGAGCATACGATCGGCGTCACCGACACAGGCTGCGAGATCTTCACGCTGTCGCCGAAAAAGCTCGACCGCCCCGGCCTGCCGGCGTAGCACTTCGACCTAAGCCTGAGGGGGAGCGGGCGGACCATGGGCAAAGTCGAGGACGAGCGGGCATTCTTTTCCGAAGGCTGGATTGAACCGCCTGAGGCAGTGCAAAAGAAGGCGGCACCTACCGAGAAACCGCATTATCACGGCCATCGCGACCGCCTGCGCGAGCGCTTTGTCGCCGGCGGACCGGACGCCCTGCCCGACTATGAACTGCTCGAGCTGCTGCTCTTCCGGCTGATCCCGCGCGTCGACACCAAGCCCATCGCCAAGGCGCTCATCGCCCGCTTCGGCTCGCTGGCCGAAGTGCTCGGCGCGCCAGCATCCCTGCTTGAAGAAGTCAAAGGCATCGGACCGGCCGTCGCGACCGATCTCAAGGTCATCGCCGCCACAGCCCAGCGCATGGCGCGCGGCGAGGTGCGCGGCCGTGAAGTCCTGTCCAACTGGACGCAACTCCTCGACTATTGCCGTTCGGCCATGGCCTTCGAGAACCGCGAGCAGTTCCGTATCCTGTTCCTCGACAAGAAGAACGGGCTGATCGCCGACGAGGTGCAGCAGAAAGGCACCGTCGACCACACGCCGGTCTATCCGCGCGAGGTGGTCAAGCGCGCGCTCGAGCTCTCAGCCAGCGCCGTCATCCTGGTGCACAACCATCCTTCTGGCGACCCCACACCTTCCCGCGCGGACATCGAGATGACCAAGCAGATCATCGATACGGCCAAGCCGCTCGGCATCGCCGTGCACGACCACATCATCATCGGCCGCAAGGGCAACGCCTCGATGAAGGGTCTGCTGCTGATCTGAGGCGTTTGCCCGGCATTTCGGGATTGCCGGGACATCGTCTCCTCATCAGATAGTCGGCTCTGGAATTTCAGCAGGAAATCAAGCATGATGGCACTTGGTATCTTCCTGGGATGCTTCGCGCTCCCGTGAAATACCGGGAGGACGGGACATGGCCATTGTGCTTGTACTCGTTTTGATCGTTGTGGGCTCGGTGCTGTTCCACCTCCTGAGCCCATGGTGGTGGACGCCCATCGCCTCGAACTGGGACTACATCGACAACACCATCACCATCAGCTTTTGGATCACCGGCATCGTCTTTGCCGCTGTCGTGCTCTTTATGGCTTATTGCGTCTTCCGCTTCCGGCATCGGGAAGGCAATCGCGCGGCATATCAACCGGAGAACAGGCGGCTCGAATCGTGGCTGATGATCGCAACGGCGGCCGGTGTCACCGCCTTGCTGGTTCCCGGCCTCTTCGTCTGGAGCCGCTTCGTCAACGTTCCCGGCGAGGCTGCCGATATCGAGGTTGTCGCCCAGCAATGGCAATGGAGCTTCCGTCTGCCTGGCAAGGACGGCAAGCTCGGCACCTCCGACACCCGCATCGTCTCGGCTGAAAACCCGCTCGGCATCGTACCCGGCGACCCGAACGGCCAGGACGACGTCGTGGTCGAGGCGGCGGACCTGCACCTGCCGGTCGGCAAGCCGGTCAAAGTGCTGTTGCGCTCGATTGACGTGCTGCACGATTTCTACATCCCGGAATTCCGCGCCAAGATGGATATGATCCCGGGATCGGTCACGTATTTCTGGTTCACGCCGACGCGGACCGGAACCTTCCAGGTCTTGTGCGCCGAGCTGTGCGGCCAGGGACATCCGCTGATGCATGGCGTTGTCATGGTCGATACCGAGCAGGATTATCTGGCCTGGCTCGGCCAGCAACAGACCTTTGCGCAATTGTCCGCGCCCCAGCAAACGGGCTCGGCGAACCAACCGTCGGAAAAGACGATGGCGTCCAGTTTGGACGTTGCGGCAAAACTCGAAACGCTCGAGGCCCGCTGAACAGGGCGCGGAGGTGCTCCCATGGTCGACGTCACACCCGCAGATGCCGTTCCACCCGCCGAAGTCGCGGAGATGGAACTCTACCATCCGCACAGTTGGTGGACGAAATACGTCTTTTCACAGGACGCCAAGGTCATAGCAGTCCAGTATTCGGGGACGGCCATGGCTATAGGCCTCGTCGCGCTGATGCTGTCCTGGCTGATGCGCCTGCAGCTCGGCTTCCCCGGCACGTTCGATTTCATCACTCCGGAGGCCTACTATCAGTTCATCACCATGCACGGCATGATCATGGTGATCTATTTGCTCACCGCGCTCTTCCTTGGCGGCTTCGGCAATTATCTCATTCCGCTGATGGTCGGCGCCCGCGACATGGTCTTTCCCTATGTCAACATGCTGAGCTATTGGGTCTATCTGCTTGCCGTGCTGGTCCTGGTGTCGAGCTTCTTCGCGCCGGGCGGGCCGACAGGCGCCGGCTGGACGCTCTACCCGCCGCAGGCGATCATGACCGGCACGCCGGGCGGCCAGGACTGGGGCATCATCCTGATGCTCTCTTCGCTCATCCTGTTCATCATCGGCTTTACCATGGGTGGCCTGAACTATGTGGTGACGGTGCTGCAAGGCCGCACCCGCGGCATGACCTTGATGCGCCTGCCGCTCACCGTCTGGGGCATCTTCACTGCCACGGTCATGGCGCTTCTGGCCTTCCCGGCACTGTTCGTTGCTTGTGTGATGATGCTGCTCGACCGTCTGCTCGGCACTTCCTTCTTCATGCCGGCAATCGTCGAGATGGGCGAGCAGCTGCAGCACAATGGCGGCAGCCCGATCCTGTTCCAGCATCTGTTCTGGTTCTTCGGCCACCCGGAAGTCTACATCGTGGCGCTGCCGGCCTTCGGCATCGTGTCCGACCTGATCAGCACGCATGCGCGCAAGAACATCTTCGGCTATCGCATGATGGTCTGGGCCATCATCGCCATCGGCGCGCTGAGCTTCGTGGTCTGGGCGCACCACATGTATGTCAGCGGCATGAATCCTTATTTCGGCTTCTTCTTTGCCACCACGACGTTGATCATTGCGGTGCCGACCGCGATCAAGGTCTATAACTGGGTGCTGACGTTGTGGCGCGGCGACATCCACCTCACCATACCGATGCTGTTCGCGCTCGCCTTCATCGTCACCTTCGTCAATGGCGGCCTGACGGGCTTGTTCCTCGGCAACGTCGTCGTCGACGTGCCGCTGTCGGACACGATGTTCGTCGTCGCACATTTCCACATGGTCATGGGCGTCGCGCCGATCCTGGTGATCTTCGGCGCGATCTATCATTGGTATCCGAAGGTCACCGGACGGATGCTGGACGAGACACTCGGCCGCTTCCATTTCTGGGTCACCTTCCTCGGCGCCTACCTGATCTTCTTCCCCATGCACTATCTCGGCCTGATGGGGGTTCCGCGGCGCTACGCCGAACTGACCGACATGAATATCATGACGGAATCGGCCCACCATCTGAACTCGTTCATCAGCGTCATGGCCTTCATCGTCGGCTTCGCCCAGATGGTGTTCCTGTTCAACCTGATCTGGAGCATTCGCCATGGCCGCGAGGCCGGCGGCAATCCGTGGCGGGCAACGACGCTCGAATGGCAAACGCCTGAGACGCCGCCCGCGCACGGCAATTTCGGCAAGGAACTGCCGATCGTCTATCGTTGGGCCTACGACTACAGCGTGCCGGGCGCCAAGGAGGACTTCATCCCGCAGAACGTGCCGGGCTCCTTCGGCCCCTCCAGGGAGCCGGCATGAGCGTCATCCTGGTCTTCATGTTGGTGATCGCCGGCTTTGCCGGTTGGTGGCTTTCGCACCAGCGGTTGACAGCCAAGCCGTGGCTGGAGCAAGGCGTGGCCGGGGACGTCGTCGGCTTCGACCGGTCGTCCCTGCCCACCGCCAAGATCGGCCTCGGCGTCTTCCTCGCCGTCGTCGGCTGCCTGTTTTCGCTGTTCACCAGCGCCTATTTCATGCGCATGGGCCTGTCGGACTGGCGGCCGCTGCCGCTGCCGCGCCTGCTTTGGCTCAACACCGGCGTGCTGGCGCTGAGCAGCGTCGCGCTGCAATGTGCGGTGGTCGCCGCGCGCAGAGGCCAGGTGGACATGGTAAGGCTCGGTCTTGCAACGGCGGGGTTGACCGCCCTCGCCTTCCTCGCCGGCCAGTTGATTGCATGGCGGCAGCTGACCGAGGACGGCTACCTGTTGGCCTCCAACCCGGCCAACAGCTTCTTCTATCTGATCACGGCGATGCATGGCCTGCACATACTGGGCGGGCTGGTCGGCCTTGGCAGGACGAGCGCCGGCGCCTGGAACGGAACGCGGCGGGAGCGGCTGCGCCTCAGCGTCGAGCTATGCGCCATGTATTGGCATTTCCTGCTTTTCGTCTGGCTGTGCATCTTCGCCGTCCTGGCCGGTTGGGCGGCGACGTTTGTGAGCATTTGCCAACGGCTGCTGACCTAGGAGACTGGCGATGGCCGAGACCACACTGACGCATACCAGCCAGATGGATCGCCCCCAGGGCTTGCGCGGGATCGCCGCCGACTGGGCCTCGGATCAGCGCGCGTTCAAGAACGTGTCTTGGGGCAAGGCTATGATGTGGATCTTCCTGCTCAGCGACACCTTCATTTTCGGTTGCTTCCTGCTTTCCTATATGACGGCGCGGATCTCCACGCGCGTGCCGTGGCCGAATCCAAGCGAGGTCTTCGCCTTGCGCATCGGCGGCTCGGAGATCCCGCTGATCCTGATCGCCATCATGACGTTCGTTCTCATCTCGAGCAGCGGAACTATGGCCATGGCGGTCAATTTCGGCTATCGCCGCGATCGGCGCAAAACCGCGATCCTGATGCTTTTGACCGCCGCGCTCGGCGCGACTTTCGTCGGCATGCAGGCCTTCGAGTGGACCAAGCTGATCACCGAAGGGGTCCGGCCATGGGGCAATCCCTGGGGAGCCGCGCAATTCGGCTCGTGCTTTTTCATGATCACCGGCTTCCACGGCACGCACGTCACGATCGGGGTGATCTTCCTGATCATCGTGGCGAGAAAAGTCTGGCGTGGTGACTTCGACACCGGCCGGCCCGGCTTTTTCACCAGCCGCAGGGGCCGCTACGAGAACGTCGAGATCATGGGGCTCTATTGGCACTTCGTCGACCTGGTCTGGGTGTTCATTTTCGCCTTCTTCTATCTGTGGTGAGAGGCAGGTTCTGTTGAGAGGAAGACATGGCTGAAGCAACCGCAAACGGTCTCGGACAACACGCACTGCATCCCGCCCATGATGCGGCGATCGTCGCCAAGGCGGAGACGCATCAGGAGCACCCGATCAAGCTCTATCTGGTCGTCTGGGCGTGGCTGTTCATTCTCAGCACCTGCTCCTATCTGGTCGACTATTTCGGCCTCCACGGCTATCTCAGGTGGTCGCTAATCCTAATCTTCATGATGCTCAAGGCAGGACTGATCGTCGCCGTCTTCATGCACATGGCCTGGGAGCGGCTGGCGATGATGTATGCAATCATCCTGCCCCCGATACTGGTGCTGGTTTTCGTGGCGATGATGGTCTTCGAGGCCGACTATACGCTGCTGACTCGTATCGCGTTTTTCGGGCCTGGCCCCTGACACCCGATGCGGGGTCCAGCCGCAGCATGACGGGCCGGGGACGGCCGGTTCCGATGCCTTGAAACAACAGGCCGCCGGCCCATTTTGGTTTGGCGTATGCGCCGTGAACTCAAGCAAAGGACGCGGACAATGACGATAGCGAACAGACTGAGAAACTTTATCGACCGCAAGGGCATCTCCTACGATACCGTGGGGCATCATCGAACTGCCACCAGCAGGCAGGCCGCCATTGCCGCGCACGTGCCCGGCAGCATTATGGCGAAGTCCGTGGTCGTTCACCACGAACTCGGTTATGCGCTGGCCGTGGTGCCAAGCACCCACAGGATCGAACTCGGCAAGCTGCAGGACGTCATGGACAAACGCCTCGGCCTCGCTTCCGAAGACGAAGTGGTATCGCTCTTTGACGATTGCGACGTCGGCGCCATACCGCCGATCGGTGCGGCTTATGATGTGCCGGTCATTCTGGACGAAAGCCTGCGTGATGCCGCCGATATCTATTTCGAGGGCGGCGACCACAAGACGCTTGTGCATGTCAGCGGCAAGGATTTCCGCAACCTGACGACGGACGCGCGCCAGGCGCGGTTCAGCTATCCGGCCTTCTGACGCATAGAGGCTCCCGCCGCTGCGTCACGGCAGGGCCTGATTGCTTCGACGGTCTGGGGCAGCCGGCGGCTCTACGACCTTGCGGTAAACATGCCAGGGTCGAGGAGCACGACCGCCAGTCGTCCAGGGCTGCTTTTTCGGTATTCTCAAGATGCGAAGGTGAACGTCATGGACACGCGGACGCTTCTCATACTCGGCCTTGGCATAGTCATTCTGCTGCTATTGGGTTTTTTTGCGCTCCCGGCTTGACGGTGCTGGGCGCGATATTCATCTGCGCAACTGCCGGCGTCTTCCTTCCGGATAAGCAGGCGACCATCAAAAGAGTCTGGACGGCGGTGTTTATTTGGAAAACTGCTTCAGGTAGGCGATGACGTTGGCTATGTCCTGATCGTTCTTGAGGCCGGGAAACGCCATCTTCGTCCCTTTGACCATCGCCTTGGGGTCGTGAAGATATTTTGTCAGCGTAGGCTCGTCCCATTTGATGCCGGATTTTCCGGCCTCGATCATGGCCGTGGAATAGGTGAAACCGGGATGCGTGCCCGCGGTGCGCCCGATGACGCCGTGCAGAGACGGGCCGACCTTATTCTGGTCCTGGTCGGCAATGTGGCAGACCTTGCATTTGGTGAACACCTTCTCGCCTGCGGCGGCGTCTTGCGCCTGCGACGGACTTGCAAAGAAGGTCGTAGCTGACAAGACGATGAAAAGTGCGGTTACGCGCATGGCACTTCCTCCCTGATCGTCATTTACGTCGGACGGCCCGCGCCACGCTGGTGTATCCTGCATGGCGGGCAGCCGCGTCTCTTCAGTGGAATTGCGGCACCTACATACCACAGAATCGAACCAATGGGCAAAAATTGCCAGCCTGCGAAGGCTTAGGCCATGCGCCGAGGACTAACTGCCCCTAAAAGCGGTCCAAGCCTTCTGAACGGCGACGATCAGGGCGGGTCGGTCTTGCAGCTTGCCGCGATCTGCCCGATCACGTCCGAAAAACCCGCAAGCTCGAAATCGGCCTCGCCGCGTCCCGACAAAAGGCCGAAGCGCCACGACAGCGTCAGCCGGTTCGCTGAAGCCAGACGCTTGATGCCGTCGTCTCCATCCCTGACCAGTGTTCTGCCGCGCGGGCCGACCGACCAGCTTTCATCGGTTTTGCCGCCGCCGTCGACCACGACGGAGATGGTGATCTTGCGGCTGGCGGAGACAGCATCGTTGAGCTGGAGCCACTCGCTCCAGCGTGGTTCGCCGTCGGGCCGGCAAGCCAATGTCAGCACAGGGCTGTAGCCCAACGCTCCGCCGCCGGTGATGAGCTTGTTGCTGGCGTGGAGCGACGCCGTGATCTGACCATCATTACCGGCGCCAACGCTCCAGTTGCCGAGAGCCGGCTCGGCCCGGGCGACACCGGCGGCTGCGGCAAACAAGAGCGCCGCGGCGACGACCACGTCTCTCATCGTGAATCCCAGCCTCACCAATGCCTCCAAACACCCGCGAATGCGATGAAGCGCAGATAATGTTCAACCGTTGGTATCGCCAGCGGCAGGCCTTCAAGACAAGTTGTCTGTGTTGCCGCGCCGCCACAATAAAGTAGCTCCTAATGAAAAAGGCCGCCCGGAGGCGGCCTTTCCAAATCGCGGTGTTGAAACCTATTACTCGGCTTCCTTGGCGGCTTTTTTCTTTGGCGCGGCCTTCTTCTTCGGCTCTTCCGCCTCGTCGGTGGCTTCGCCTGCCTTTGCTTCGCCAGCCTTTGCGTCGCTTGCCTTGGCTTCGGCCTTCTTCGAGGAAGCCTTCTTGGCCGGCTTCGCCTTAGTCGCGGTTTCGGCCTCTTCGTCGTCGGCCATCAGCTCGTCCTTGCCGACCTTGACGTCGTTGACCGAGATCTGGCCAAGCAGATAGTCGACCACCTTCTCCTCGAACATCGGCGCGCGCAGCGCGTTGATGGCTTCCGGGTTGCTGCGATAATACTCGAAGGCTTCCTGCTGCTGGTTGGCCGGGAAGCGGCGCACCTGCTCGAACAGGCCGCGCTGCAGTTCCTCGTCCGACACGGTGACGCCGGCCTTCTCGCCGATCTCGGCCAGGACCAGACCGAGGCGCACGCGGCGCTCGGCAAGGCGCATATATTCGGCACGCGCTTCTTCTTCCGTCGTCTCTTCGTCGGCGAAAGTGCGGCCGGCGGCTTCCAGGTCGCGGTTGACCTGGCCCCAGATGTTGTTGAACTCGGCCTCGACGAGCTTCGACGGCGCCTCGAAGGAGTAGGATGCGTCGAGCTGGTCGAGCAACTGGCGCTTCACCTTCTGGCGGGTCATGGAGCCGAACTGGTTCTCGATCTGGCCGCGCACGATCTCGCGCAGGCGCTCGAGCGACTCCAGGCCGAGATTCTTGGCCGTCTCGTCATTGATCTCGAGCGCGCCGGGCGCCGACACTTCCTTGACGGTGACGTCGAAGGTGGCTTCCTTGCCGGCCAGATGCGCCGCCTGGTAGTTTTCGGGGAAAGTGACGGTGACCTGCTTCTCGTCGCCGGCCTTCGTTCCGATCAGCTGCTCCTCGAAGCCCGGGATGAACTCTTTGGAGCCGAGCACCAGCGGCTGGTCGGTGCCGGCGCCGCCGGCGAAGGCCTCGCCGCCGATCTTGCCGACATAGTCGATGGTCACACGGTCGCCCTCGGCGGCCTCGCCGGTCTTCGGCTCGTAGCTGCGCGCCGATTCAGCGACGCGTTTGACCTGATCCTCGACTTCCGCGTCCGGCACGTCATAGACCTGGCGCGTCACCTTGATGTCGGAGAAATCCTTGATCTCGATCGGCGGGATGACTTCGTAGTTGAGGCTGAATTCGAAATCGGCGCCGCCGGCCAGGATCTTCTCGGCCTCCTTCTCGTCCTCGGTCATGATCACTTCGGGCTGCATGGCGGCTTTTTCGCCGCGCCCCGAGATGATCGAACGGGTCGAGTCATTGAGGATCTCGTTGACGACCTCGGCCATGAACGACTTGCCGTATACCTTGCGCAGGTGCTGCACCGGCACTTTGCCCGGGCGGAAGCCGTTGATGCGCACCTTGCCGCGGGCATCGGTCAGCCGCGCCATCAGCTTGGCTTCCATGTCACCGGCCGGCACGGTGATCTTGATCTCGCGCTTGAGACCGGAGTTGAGCGTTTCGGTGACCTGCATCCTAGAACCTTTGTTTTCAACAATGAGACTGCCGAACGGTTTTAGCCGTTTACAGCCTGCCGGTATGATCTTGCCGGAAATGGCTTTTGGGACGGAACCTGGCGATTTGACCGCGAATGCGGCTCAAATTCTCCTGAACTGCGCCTTGCCGGATGCGAATAAGTCTTTGTTTTTCTTACGACTTTTCACATCTTGCAGAAGCGGAAACTCACTTTCCGTCACATTCGACACGCCTTTTGTCACAGGCTAGGCTAATTTTCAACTATCTTCGCTCCAATGCATGCCGCCCAAAAGTGCGCAGCGGTTTTGGGAGAACGGCATGCATCAAGACTAGGCCTGAAGCGCGTCACCCGAGCCGTTTCGACATGACGCGCTTTAGCCGGATAAGCATGACTTGAGCCTCGACATTGACAGAATGATGGCTACATGGGATTGCCGGGGAAAGCGGATGTGGCGGAATTGGTAGACGCCCTGGATTTAGGTTCCAGTGCCGAAAGGCGTGGGGGTTCGAGTCCCTTCATCCGCACCATCTTCGCTCTTTGAGCTTCGGATGGCAGGCCACCACCTGAGGCTCGAAGAGCCGAAGGTGTCTCCGAAGTCTTGGCGAAGGAGGACCGCAGCTATCTCCTGGCGGCGCAAGCAAGGCCCTCACGCTCTCGGAGACCATCCCGCTTTGCGCATCCGATGCACTTGAAATAGCCCTTTGACAGGTTCTTACTTGCAACAGGCGGGTCGGGGCTCTGTCAGATTGTGCGTGTAACTTCTCTGGTTCTGGGGCTTGGGTCAGCTCTCGCGGCGGCGTCTCAGGTTGAGGCTTTGGAGTACACTCCGGCTTCTCTTCCGGGTCAGCGGCCAATGCTCATTGTCTCCGGTGAGTTTAGCGCCAATGAGTCCTTGAACGGCTTCAGCCGCGCGGTTGCGAGCAGCGGGGCCAAGGTGATTGTATTCAACTCCCCTGGTGGCAATGTCGGCGGTGCTATTCGGTTGGGGCGTATGATCCGCGCAGCAGGGTTGGATACGCTTCAGGTTGGCCAATTGCAGTGCGCTTCAGCCTGCTCACTGGCCTTCCTGGGTGGCATCCACCGTGTTGCCGAACCAAGTTCCATCGGCATCCACCGGGCGTTTCTCAAACCGGCTGACGGGATGTCCACCGAAGAAGCGAAGGCCCGCGTCCAGCTCGGAACGGCTGCAATCACGTCTTATGTGGTCGAGATGGGAGTGGACCCCAAGCTGATAGAATTGGCTTCGAGCTATGGCAAGCATGACATAAGATATCTATCGGCCAGCGAAATGGCTGACTTGCATGTGACCAATGCCGCAGCGAACCAATCGCCGGCAGATATTTCACAGGTGTTAACGAGGCCAAATCCTGCGCCCGTGTCCGCTCCCGCACTCGACGCCAGGCAACTGCCGGAAAGCATTGCGGTCGCCTTCGTCAGGGATCTCATCGAGCATCATGGCGACAACGACGATTTCGCTCTTGCCCAAGTTCAGGCATCCTACGCTCCCAAGGTCGATTATTATGGCAAGCTGACGAAGTTGAGGTCGATCATTCAGGACAAGAGAAACTATTACCGGCGATGGCCTGAACGCGGATATAGCGTCCGCAATGACAGCATCGTGGTCAACTGCACTAACGATCGCTGCATGGTCTCGGGCGTCTACGACTGGGTTGTGCGCAGTCCCTCGATACACAAGCAGGAAAAAGGCGTGGCAAACTTTAGCTACACGATTTCGATCGGTCCCTATCCCAAAATTATCGCAGAGACAGGGAGTGTCCAGCGATAAGCGGGACCACCGTTAGCGCGGACACAGACGTCAAGCACCTATACGCTCAATAAAGCGGCTCCTCGAACAGCGTCTTGTCGCCGTCCATCAGCGCCTTGATCTGTGCCGTGCCGTCGGAGGCGAGCGCGAGCTTGATGCCGAACGGCCGCACGCGCATGTCGTCCTGGATCGCCATTCCTTCGCCTTCCGGCAGATAGAAGCGGTCGATCCCGTAGTCGGGCGCGATCGTCGCTCCCGGATCGCTGAGGCCCCAGCCTCCCCCGACATGGCCGGCAATGTCTGCTTCGTCCGCGCCGGCCGGGACCGGCGCTTTGCCGAACCACGCCGCGGTCGGCTGCCAATAGCCGTCGGAGCCCTTCTTCAGCCGCACCACGATCGCTGTGTCGTCGCTGGAGAACTTGCCTTGCGGAAGGTTGACGATCAGCTTCACCGGGATGCGCGAAATGTTGTTGTTGAGCGAGATATAGTCACCTCGCAGGAGGTCGCGCGGATCGACGGGTTGGACTTTCAAGAGGACTTCCTTGCCGTTGCGCAGGATCGCGGCCCGGCCGGCTATGATCCAGCTGAGAAAGCCGATCTGGACGAGCGCCAGCACCAACGCCGAGATGATGAGCTTCTTGCCGGTCATGCTGCTGCTCCTGTCTCGGCGGGCGCTCTCATGCGCTTCTCGATACGGATGATGATCAGCGCCAGTACGCCGAGCAGCACGGCAGCCGCCAGGAAGAAGCCGGCCGTATCCAGCATCGAAAGCAAGGTGACGCTATAGATAATTGCGAGTTCGAAGGCGAAGCCGGCATAGGCCAGCCAGCGCAGGCCCCTGCTCTCGCGGCCGGCCAACATGATCGCCACCACGATGCCGGCAAGCGCTATGATCGAGGCGAGGGCGAAACCGCTGTTATAGGTGCTTTCATCCGCCAGCTCGAACTGGATCATCGCCATGCCGGTCAGGAAGCCGAGCAAGGCGTGCAAGGACAGCCGGCCGCCCAGCTGCAGGATCCTGTCGATCGGATCGCCGGCAAAGACCGAGGCGGCAAAGAGCAGCACTGACGCGATGGCCAGCGACATCGCCACCGGCAGCGCGTCGTGATCCGTCGCCAGCAAGACCAGATACAGAATGACAGACAGGACGATGAGGTGGCGCGCTGCCCGGCTGCGCGTCCAGAACGAAATGGCGAACAGGACGATCGCCATGACGATGAAGAGATGAGGAATTTCCGCGCGCCAGTAGAAGCCGAACCCCTTGAGGACCAGCCAGGCATCGGCAATGCCGACTGCAGCCACCGTCAGCGGGTTCGAACGCAGCGCTACTGCCGCCAGCGCCGTGCCGGCACACCATGTCACCAGCGCCGAGGCCTCGTCGCCCGAAAGATGGTACATCTGGCCGATCAGCGCGATCGATCCGCCGAAGGCGGCGGCTGCAACGATCCACAGCGCCTCGCCGATCGCGGCATGGTCGCGCGTCTTCAGCACCGCGCCGCCGACATAGCCGGCCAGGATGACGGCGAAAAGCGCCGCCACACGAACGACACGCGGAATGGCCTCCCAGTTGGCGGCGACGAAAATCAGGATCGCTGCGCCGAACAGAAGCGCCGCCATCATCGCCAGGATCGAGCCGAAACTCAGCGACGCGCGCTCGTTGGCAGTGACGTCGCGCGTCAATGCCTCCGCCGTGGCGGGATCGATCAGCCCTCTCTCCCGCCAGCGGGCGATATCCGCCCTTAGCCGTGTCGTATAGCTCGCCATGCTTTCCCCCGAAGCCTGGTCATTTCCTCAACCGGGGCAGCCAAACCGTTGACGCGGCGGCACTTTCCGATTCGGCCTTCTTTGCGACGCAGGCGTGAACGGCCGTTAATGTTGCATTGCACAATTTGCATTGCTGCCATGCGCCAACGGCACTTTTAAACCGATATGATCCCACCTATTTTCTGTTCGTACACAAACGGAATGATCCGAAGTTAAAGACGAAACGAGAACTACCATGAACCTGATCCGCAACTACCGCAACTGGCGCCGCTACCGGGACACCGTCTCCGAGCTGAACCGCCTGTCGAACCGTGAACTGACCGACCTCGGCATCAGCCGCAGCGACATCCACTACGTCGCCCGCAAGGCGGTCTAATCCGCTTCGGACCGCAAATGGTCCGAACCAGTTTTGAAGAGAGTTAAGACAATGAACCTGATCCGTAGCTATCGTAACTGGCGCGTCTATCGCGACACCGTTGCTGAGCTGGGTCGGCTTTCGAACCGCCAGCTCCACGATCTCGGCATCGTTCGCGATGAGATCAAGATGGTCGCCCGCAAGGCGATCTAAGCAAGGCATTTCGCCAGGGTCGACCTCCTCCCCGACCCTGACGGATACGGCCAACCCTCACCTCCTCCCGAGGGTTGACCACCAAAACGGCGCCCGCTGGACCTCCTCCCCCGGCGGGCGTTGTTCCCGAAGCGAACGCAGTTCGTCTTCGAAGGGCGATAAGGAATTTCGTCAAAGCCGACCTCCTCCCCGGCAATGACGAATGAAGGTCGATCTTCACCTCCTCCCGAGGATCGACCCCCAAAACGACACCCGCCGGACCTCCTCCCCCGGCGGGTGTTGTTGTTTCTGGCGCAGGCACCGGCCTCGTGCGTTGTCAGCTGGCAATTGCAATCGCGTCCCCAAGCTATTATTCCGGCGCTCATGAGCAAAAATCCCGTACACGTCATCGGCGGCGGCCTCGCCGGCTCCGAAGCCGCATGGCAAATTGCGCAAGCCGGCGTTCCGGTCGTGCTGCATGAAATGCGCCCGGTACGCGGCACCGACGCGCACAAGACCGACGGCCTGGCCGAGTTGGTCTGCTCCAACTCCTTCCGCTCCGACGATGCCGAAAACAACGCCGTCGGGCTGCTGCACGCCGAAATGCGGCTTGCCGGCTCGCTGGTCATGAGTGCCGGCGATGCGAACCAGGTGCCGGCCGGCGGCGCGCTGGCAGTCGACCGTGACGGCTTTTCCGACGCGGTCACCGCGAGGATCGAGGCGCATCCGCTGATCACCATCCAGCGCGAGGAAGTGCCTGGGCTGCCGCCCGAGGATTGGGACCAGGCGATCATCGCCACCGGCCCGCTGACGGCGCCTTCGCTGGCGCAGTCGATCGCCGAAGCTACCGGCGCCGATGCGCTCGCCTTTTTCGACGCGATCGCGCCGATCGTGCATTTCGACACGATCGACATGAACACAGCCTGGTTCCAGTCGCGCTACGACAAGGTCGGTCCAGGCGGCACCGGCAAGGACTACATCAACTGCCCGATGGACAAGGAGCAGTATCTCGCCTTCGTCCAGGCGCTGCTCGACGGCCAAAAGACCGAGTTCAAGGAGTGGGAAGGCACGCCCTATTTCGACGGCTGCCTGCCGATCGAGGTGATGGCCGAGCGCGGTGTCGAGACCCTGCGCTACGGGCCGATGAAGCCGATGGGGCTGACCAACGTCCACAATCCGTCGGTCAAGGCCTATGCGGTGGTGCAGCTCCGGCAAGACAATGCGCTGGGCACGCTCTACAACATGGTCGGCTTCCAGACCAAGCTGAAGCATGCCGAGCAGGTGCGCATCTTCCGCACCATCCCTGGGCTTGAGAACGCGGACTTTGCGCGTCTCGGCGGCCTGCACCGCAACACCTACATCAACTCGCCGACGCTGCTCGATCCTTCGCTGCAGCTGAAATCGCGCCCCGGCCTGCGCTTTGCCGGCCAGATCACCGGCTGCGAAGGCTATGTCGAAAGCGCCGCCATCGGCCTGCTCGCCGGCCGCTTCGCCGCCGCCGAACGCCTCGGCCAGGCGCTATCGCTGCCGCCCTCGACCACCGCCTTCGGTGCGCTGCTCAACCACATCACCGGCGGTCATATCGTCTCGGATGACGAGCCCGGCAAGCGCTCCTTCCAGCCGATGAACGTGAATTTCGGCTTGTTTCCGCCGGTCGAGGCGCCGAAGACCGAAGGCAAGCGCCTGCGCGGCAAGGACAAGACCGTCGCCAAGCGCCATGCCATCACCTCGCGCGCTCTGGCCGATTGCAGGGCATGGTTGGGGCTGCCCGCACGGGCCGAGGCGGCCGAGTAACTTATGGCTGCCGTCTCCAGGTTGCCTCAGCTCCTGCCGCCGGGTTTGCCGGCAAGTGAAGAACCCTTCGCGGGGGGCTACGAGATTGTCTGGAGCGTCTATATTCGCTGCAAGAGGCTCCAAAAATTGCGCGAGGTTCATATCCCAGCGCTCGAAGCGCTGATCGGCCAGCCACATGGCGGCAACGGCTGGCTGTACGACAACGAACGCTACATCAAGAACCGGGACCGGAGGCTGAAGAGGATTATTGCCTTAAAGCGCGTCCCAGGCCCCTACACCGATCAGATCCTCGTCGATTTCATGAAGACGCTTTATTCGCTCTCTTCGTATTGGACAATTCAAGCCCGGCTGGACCCGTCGCACCCCCGCGGTGTGTACGTGTGCGCCAGCTTCAGATCCGAACCTCCGCCCTCAGAGACACCGGCGGTCGTCGACGCGCAGGTTGAATTGGAGGCCAATTTCACCGATGCGATGGGCGGTGAATCAGGGCGCTATCTCGGCTCCGGTCAGCGCATCAGCTAGTGATTTCCAACTATTCCGCCGGCTCCGCGCCTGTCCTCGGCAACCCCGGCTTGCCCGCCTCTCCCGGATTCCTTCGCACATAAGCCGACTTCAGCGTCTCGGACGTATCGCGCGAACCGTCATGGCTCCAGCCTGGCGGCTGGATGAGATAATTGACACGCTGACCAGGCGTCAGCCCCGGCGCCAGCGCATCCTTGAACATGCCGATCCATTCGTGGAACGCAACCTTCAGCGGATTGAAGGTGCCGATGTTCTTTACGATGCCGTAGCGCGGCCGGTCCTCCTCCAATTCCTCGACGAAGGTGCCGAACATGCGGTCCCAGACGATCAGCGTGCCGGCATAATTGGCGTCGAGATAGCGCGGATTGGTGGCGTGGTGGACACGGTGGTGCGAAGGCGTGTTGAAGATGAATTCGAACCAGCCCCACGTCTTGCCGATCGTCTCGGTGTGGATCCAGAACTGCCAGACCAGGTTGAAGCCGAAGACGAACGCGATCACCGCAGGATGGAAGCCGAGCAGCACCAGCGGCGCCTGCAGGATGAAGGTGAAGGTGAACAGCCCTGTCCAGCTTTGCCTCAGCGCCGTCGAGAGATTGTAGTGCTGGCTGGAATGATGGTTGACGTGCTCGGCCCACACCCATCGCACCCGGTGCGCGATGCGGTGATAGACATAGTAGCGCAGGTCGTCGAGCAGGAAGGCGGCGGCGAACACCCAGATCGACAGGCCGAGGTTGAAGAAGCGGAATTGCCACAGCCACAGCAGCGCCCAGTAGGACACGACGCCGAGCAGCAAGCCTGCGACGACATTGCCGGTCCCCATCATCAGGCTGGTCAGCGTGTCGCGCGTTTCGAACGATCCCCTGGCGCGGCCGGTGCGCACCAGCCAGAGCTCGATCAGGATCGCCGCGACGAAGAACGGGATCGCAAGCTGGGTGATCTGCGGGAAATTATACTCGTCCATCACGCCGCCTCCCGGATCCGATCATGGCTTTGCAATGCCGCCGCCACGGCCAGCGCGCCGGCTTCGTCGGCAAAAGCAAACCGCCCGCCTTTCCAGGTGAAATCATTGAGCCGCAGCGAGACCACATTGCCTTCCCTAGTCAGCGCCAGAATGTCGTGGGGCGTGACGATGCGCGTCAGAAAACAATCGCCTATGCTCCGGACGATTCCGCAGCGCTGCGGGCCAAGATCGAGAAACGCGGCATGGCTGTCGGCTGTCAGCCGTATTGAACCCGGTCTTTCGTCGGGAAAATCCTCGGCAAAGCGTGCGAGCGCATGATCGGCGCCGGCAAGCGTCGCGGTCGTCGTGCCGCCGGTGAAATGCACGGCCGCGACCGACAGCGCGATGCCGAACACGACAAGGACGACCAGGACTGGCAGGCTCATGGAAAGACGGCTCCTCCGGCGGCCCGCATTTCTTCGACGCGAGTCCAGATGGACGGAATCCCTAGCACGGTTGACGTTTACGTCAAAGGGGGCGTCCAGCCCCGCATCGCATGACGCAAGAGCAGCCAGTGCCGGGGCAAGGTTGAGAGCGTTGCCGTCGCACTGAGCGGCGACCTGCCCGTCTTCTCCATCCTGTCGAGATAGGCATCGGTCAGCGCTAGCGGCAGGAAGGCGGGCCGCAGCGCAACGGGAAGCGCTGGCGCACCTTTCTCGAAGGCGTTGAGATGCTCGCGCGCCAGCGCAATCATCGCCGCAACCGCGCGCTCGGCGGCTGCCCCGCCTTCGCCTTTGACGAACTCTTCCGGCGTCGTGCCGGCGGCCGAAAGGATGTCGGCGGGCACAAAACACTGTCCGCGCCGACGATGGAGCGGCAGAAGCAACAACAGGCCGGTGATCGCCTGCGCGCAGCCGGCCCTGCCCGCCAGTTCGGCAAAGCCGGGCGCCGCGGCGGGATCGAGCACCATGGCCGCAAGCTGGATCACCGCCGCGGCCGTCTCGCCGCAATAGCCCTCGAGATCGGTCCGCGACGGCATCGGGTCGTCATAGAGATCGAAGATGCGCGCCTCGAGCATGTTCTCGAAAGCAGCCTTCGGCAACCGGCAGGCGGCGATCGTCGCGCGCAGCGCATCGGCGGTCGGGTGGCCTGTCTCGGCATCCCCTTCGGCCGAAATGACGTCTCGCCACCATTGCAGCCTGACCTCGCCCGGCAGCGGCTCATGGATGCGATCGCGCACGCCGGCGATCTCGGCATTGAAGGCGTAGAGCGCGAGCAGCGCGTCGCGCTTGTCGCCCGGCGCGTAAAGCGCCGACAGATACCGGTCATGGTCGACGGCGCGCACCGCACCCATGACGATGTCGCCATTCTTGATGATCTTGGACGTGCCGGCGGCCATTCAATCGACGGCGATCAGCGCCGCGGCCACGGCGCGGTCTTCGGCGAGCAGCACATTGTAGGTCCGCACCGCCGCTCCCGTCGACATCGGGTCCGCCGAGATCCCGGCCTCCTTTAGCGCGGCTCGCAGCGCCGCCGGCAGCGGCCGCAGTTCCTTGCCCATCCCGACCAGCAGGATCTCGACTTTGCCGGCCTCGGCGAGCAGCTTGTCGAAATCCGTGGCATTCAGCGCCAGCGGATCGGCGGGCTCCCAGCCATGGATGCCCGACGGCAGGACGAGCAGCGATCCGCGATGCGACATGTCGGCAAAGCGAAAGCCGCCATTGCCATAGGCCTCGATCGGCGCCTTGCCGGGGAAATGCGCCTCGCGGATGATGATGCCTTTGGCCATGGCTCTAGAACATGATGCCGAAACGGCGTCAGGTCGCCACCGCCTTGCCGTTCACCGGCTCCTCAGCCGAGGCCTGCGGCCTCAGCTTGAAGAGGATCAGCAGCGGCGCGGCGATGAAGATCGACGAATAGGTGCCGAACACCACGCCGAACAGCATCGCCAGCGTGAAGGAGCGGATCACCTCGCCGCCGAACAGCACCAGTGCCAACAGCGCCAGCGACGTGGTGACGGAGGTCAGCGTGGTTCTGGAAAGCGTCTCGTTGATGGCATTGTTCAAGAGCTGCGGCAGCGGCATCTTCTTGTATTTTCGCAGATCCTCACGAACGCGGTCATAGACCACGATGGTGTCGTTCAGCGAATAGCCGATGATGGTCAGGATGGCCGCCAGCGACGACTGGTTGAACTCCAGCCCTGTCAAGACGAAGAAGCCGATCGTCATCACCACATCGTGCACCGTGGCCACGATGGCGCCGACGGCGAACTGCCATTCGAAGCGGAACCAGACATAGAGCAGGATGCCCGCCAGCGCGATCAGCATGGCGATCGTGCCCTGCTTGGCCAGCTCGCCTGAGACCGTCGGCCCGACCACCTCGACGCGGCGGAAGTCATATTGGTCCTGCAACTCGCCCCGCACCTTGTCGATGACGGTCTGCTCGGCATTCTCGCCGGCGTCCTGCGTGCCGACACGGATCAGCACGTCGTTCGGCGCACCGAACTGCTGCACCTGGATCTCGCCGATATTGAGCTCCGACAGCCTGTTGCGGATGTCGCCGAGATCGGCATCGCCCTTCTTGGACTGCACCTCGATTATCGAGCCGCCTTTGAAGTCGATGCCGTAGTTGATGCCAAGAGTCAGGAACCCGACGACAGACAGTATCGACAACGTGCTGGAGAGAGCGAAGGTCCAGCGGCGGATGCCCATGAACGGGATCTTCGTGCCCGGCGGAATGAAGGTGACCGGCGCGCGCGGCAGTTCCTTCGGCCGGGCGCGGCGCAGCCAGATCGACACCAGCATGCGGGTGAAGGTGAAGGCCGTGAAGACCGTGGTCAGAATGCCGATCGCGTAGGTGATCGCAAAGCCCTTGACTGGCCCTGTGCCCAGCCAGAACAGCACCACGGTGGCGATCAGCGAGGTGACGTTGGAATCGATGATAGTCGCCAGCGCCTTGGAGAAGCCGGTGTCGATCGCCTGGATCACCGAACGGCCGTTGCGCCGCTCTTCGCGGATGCGCTCATAGATCAGGACGTTGGAGTCCACCGCCATGCCGATGGTGAGCACGATACCGGCGATGCCGGGCAAGGTCAGCGTGGCGCCGAGCAGCGACAGCGCGCCGACGATCATCGCCACGTGCACGGCCAGAGCGATGTTGGCCAGGAAACCGAGGAACCCATAGGCGACGAACATGAAGGCGACGACGAGAATTGAGCCGATCACGCCAGCCACCTTGCCGGCGTGGATGGAGTCCTGACCAAGGCCCGGGCCGACCGTACGCTCTTCGATGATCGTCAATTTGGCCGGCAGGGCGCCGGCGCGCAGCAAGACGGCGAGGTCGTTGGCGCTCTCGGTCGTGAAATTGCCGGAGATCTGGCCACTGCCGCCAAGGATCGGCTCGCGGATCACCGGTGCCGAAATCACCTGGTTGTCGAGCACGATGGCGAACGGCTTGCCGACATTCTGTTGGGTCGCCTGACCGAACCTGGTCGCCCCGCGGGAATTGAAGGTGAACGAAACCACCGGCTCATTGGTCTGTGAATTATACGTCGGCGTCGCATTCGACAGGTCTTCGCCCGAGACGATAACGCGGTTCTCGACGAGGTAAGGAACCGGAGGGTCGTCCTGCGAATAAAGGACCGAGTCGCCAGCCGGCGGGCGATTCTTCATCGCGTCCTGGACCGGCACCGACGTGTCGACCATCTGGAACGTCAGCTTGGCGGTCTGGCCGATAATGTCCTTGAGCCTTTGCGGGTTCTGGAGCCCGGGCACCTGGACCAGGATGCGGTCGTCGCCCTGCCGCTGCACAATCGGCTCGGTCGTGCCAAGCGCGTTGACGCGTCGCTCCACCACCTCGATCGCCTGCGAGAGAGCGGTCGTGGTGCGGTATTTGATGCCCGCATCCGTGACGGTGAACTTCAACAGCCCAGGCTCGGAATCGTCCAGCGCCATCGACTGCACGGAACCGCCGGCAAACAGGCCGGCGGTCACCGGATTGGTTATCGGCTTCAGCGCTGTCTTGGCGGCTTCGACCTGGCTCGCATCGTTGATGCGCACCTGCACGGTTCGGCCTGTTCCGCCAAGGCCGGTATATTGGATCTTGGCGTCGCGCAGCAGTGTCCTGATCTCGTCACGCGTCGTCTGCAGCTGATCCTTGATCAGGTCGTTCTGATCCATCTGCAGCAGGATGTGCGAGCCGCCCTGAAGATCGAGGCCCAGCGTCATCTGCCGCTTCGGCACCCAGCTCGGCAATTGCGCCAGCATGCTCGCCGGGAAGAGATTGGGCGCGGCGAGGATCACTGTGACGGCCACCGCCAGCCAGATCAGGATCATCTTCAGGCGCGAGAAATAGAGCATTCGTTTTATCCGTTCAGGCGTAGAAGCGGCAGCGTTCCGCCATCGAGGTTAGGATTACTTCTTGGCGTTCTGGTTCGCCACCGGCTCGCCCTTGACGCGCACGTCCGAAATCGTCGAGCGCAGCGCCGTCACCTTGGTTCCGCCGCCAAGGTCGATCTCCAGCTCGTTGTCGTCGATCACCTTGGTCACCTTGCCGACGAAGCCGCCGCCGGTCACCACCGTGTCGCCGCGGCGCACCGCCGACAGCATTTCCTGGCGCTTCTTCAACTGCGCGCGCTGCGGCCGGATGATCAGAAAATACATGATCACGAAAATCAGGACAAACGGCAAAATCGAGATCAACATGTCTGGCGAGGCGCCGACGCCCTGGGCGTATGCCGGTGTAACGAACATTAAGAAACTCCTGGATGGTGAAATACCGCCGGGGCGGCCCCGCGAAATTTGGCCGGAATATAGTCGGTAAACTTGCCAATGCAACTGCGCTGCGAGCCCGATCCGTTGCTTTTCCAGCCGTTTGCGGCGTGCTAGAGCGTCGCAGCAGAAGCGGCTTCGAGGCCACCGAAAAGATCATGCTCCAACAAAAGCTTGGAGCTGGTTCTTGCAGCGATGTCATGGAAGCTGCTCCCACACGCTGAAATGCCTAAACAAAAAGACCTGATATGACCGACAGCCTGGACGCATTGAACAAGAAACTCGATCGCCTGATCGAGGCAGTCGCTCGCCTCGCTCCGCCGCCGGTTCCTCAGACCGATCTCGGTGTTGCCGACTGCTTCGTGTGGCAGGCAGACCCTGGCTTCCTGGAACCGGTGCGCAAGGTCAACCGCGTCGACATCGGCCTGATCCGCGGCGTCGACCGCGTGCGCGACATCCTGCTCGACAACACCGAGCGTTTCGCGTCCGGTTATGCGGCCAACAACGTGCTTTTGTGGGGCGCGCGCGGCATGGGCAAATCGTCCCTGGTCAAGGCCGTGCATGCCACGGTGAACGCATCCGACAAGCTCGAGCGGCCGCTGAAGTTGATCGAAATCCACCGCGAGGACATCGACGCGCTGCCCAAGCTGATGGGTCTCCTGAAGGCCGCCCCCTGGCGCTTCATCCTGTTTTGCGACGACCTTTCCTTCGATCACGACGACACGTCGTACAAGTCGCTGAAGGCGGCGCTCGAAGGCGGCGTCGAGGGCCGGCCCGGCAACGTCATCTTCTACGCCACGTCCAACCGGCGGCATCTGCTGCCGCGCGACATGATCGACAATGAGCGCTCCACCGCCATCAACCCTTCGGAAGCGGTCGAGGAAAAGGTCTCGCTTTCCGACCGTTTCGGCCTGTGGCTCGGTTTCCACAAATGCTCGCAGGACGAATATCTCGACATGATCGACGGCTATGTCCGCTACCACGATCTGGCGATCGACCCCGAGCAGCTGCGCGCCGAGGCGCTGGAATGGGCAACCACGCGCGGCAGCCGTTCCGGCCGTGTCGCCTGGCAATTCACGCAGGACCTCGCCGGGAGGCTCGGCAAGCCGCTCAAGGATTGAAACGTTAACGTCAACTGGGCGACTGCGCTCGTCGCAAGTCGCGCGGCGTCTGGCCGATTTCGCGGCGCATCCAATGCGCCAGATGTGACTGATGCGCGAAGCCCGTCAATGCTGCAACCTCGCTCGTGCTCAGATCGCCTTGCTTGAGCAGAACGCGCGCCCTTTCCACGCGGCGTCGCAGCACGTAGCGATGCAGGGTGACGCCCGTCGCCACCTTGAACCATGTCCGTAAGTGCGAGCTGCTCGCGCCGGCAACCCGGCTCAGCCGGTCAATCGAAAGCGGCTCGTGGAGAGCGGTCTCTATGTGTTCCAGAACCCGCTTGAGCTGCGCATCCGACAACCGGTTCACTCGAACCGTGTCCGGCCCATCGAGACCGAGCAGCCTCACCGCAAGGGCGGCGCCGATGCTGTCGGCAAACAAAGGGCCGCCCGGCGCGCCGGCATTGAGGTCGCTCTGCAGCGCTCGGGCAAGATGTTCGATGCGCTGGTCACGAAGCAAATGGCGCGTGTCGAGCCGCGACGCTCGCGCCCTGCCGCCAAGTTCCGCGGCGACCCTTTCCATCAACGCCGGCTGCAAGACGATCTCGATCGTGTCGAACGGGGTTTCGGCGTCGAAGCCCCCCTCCTCGCCAGCCGGCACTAGGTCGATATCGCCGGCGCGCCTGACGAAATATCGCCCAACCTGGTTGCAGTAGGAGCGCGTTGCCGCGCTTGCATGCACCATGATGCGATGGTGTGGCGCCCGGGACAGGCGATGGACGCCTGCTTCAACACGGCGGGAGACCATTGCTATGTCGGACGAGGATCGGGCCGGCTCGAATTGCGAAGGCATGCTCTCTCGATTCATGGCAAAACCTGTCCAAGATTTGGCAATTCCCGCGCGATTTTCAACGCCGTGAACTCGTACTCACGCCTCTCCATCAAGCTTGGAAGAGAGGTTGCCATGAGTTTTTATGTTGTTGTCGGCGCGGGCCCGGTTGGGCGCGAGACGGCTCGTCGTCTTGGCGAAGAAGGACACGATGTCGTTCTCACAAGCCGAAGCGTCGGTTCGAACGCGTCGCCGAATGTGCGGACGATACGGGCTGACGCCACGGACGCCGCGGAGCTGTCACGCGTTTGCCGAGGCGCCGATGCCATTTTCATGTGCGCCATGGCCACATATCATCGGTGGCCCACCGACTTTTTCCCCATAATCGACGGCACCGTGCGCGCGGCGGAAGCCGTCGGCGCGAAGCTCGTCGTGCTTGGCAACCTCTATGGTTATGGGGGACATGCCGACCGCCCGCTTCGCTCTGACATGTCTTTAGACCCGACTTCGAAGAAGGGAACCGCCAGGACCATCATGTGGCAGCGGGCGGTCCGCGCCAGTGTGCCGGCGATCGAAGTGCGGTCCAGCGACTATCTCGGACATGGCGCGATCAGCTACTTCTCGCTGGTCGCGCTGCCTTCCATTATCGAAGGCAAGCCCACCGCCTTCATTGGGGACCTCGACGCAACTCATGCCTGGGCCTTCACCAAGGACGTCGCGAGCACGCTTGTCGCGGCCTCCCGCTACACGGGTGAATGGGGACGGGCGTTTCATGTTCCTTCGCAATACGCCTCGCCCCGCGAGCTTATCCGGAAAACCGCGGCTATGCTCGGACACGAGACCCCAGAGACACGCTCCTATTCCGTCCCCGAGATGGAAGCCCTTGGCATGCATGAGCTCGTCGAGATGCGGTACCTCTTCGAGAGCCCCTTGCTCGTTGATAGCTCCGACGCGGAGACACTTCTTGGCGTGAAGGCCAGCAGCCTTGAAGAGATGATCGCCGATACGCTCCGTGATTATCTCTGAACCTTGCGGGCAGGCATGTTGCACGAATCTGAAAAAGCCCGCTCCTTGCGGAGCGGGCTGAAGACGGCGGGCCGGACTGGAGGTCAGGCGGCCCGCAAACGGTTCTTGTTCTATTCGAGGTAGCCGCTCGGATCGACCGGGGCCGAGTTCTTGCGCACTTCGAAGTGCAGCTTGGGCGAGTCGGTGGTGCCGCTCATGCCGGAGAGCGCGATTTCCTGACCGCGCTTGACCTTCTGGCCGCGCTGCACCTCGATCGAGCTTGCATGGCCATAAACGGTGACCAGGCCGTTCTCGTGCCGCACCAGCACGGTGTTGCCGAATTCCTTGAGGCCGTCGCCGGCATAGATGACGACGCCGTTCTCGGCTGCCTTGATCGGCGTTCCTTCCGGCACCGCTATGTCGACGCCGTCCTTGCCGGAACCGAAGCCGGAGATCACGCGGCCGCGCACCGGCCAGCGCATCTTGCCTATCCCGGTCGCGTCGGGCGCCACCGCATCGTCGTCCTCGGCCTGCTGGATGACCTTGGCGTCCTTCTTCGGCGGCGTATAGGAGGCGAGCGTCTCGGTGGTCTTGGCCGCCGGCGGCGTCGTTGCCGTCGTCACCGGATCGACCGCCGGCTTGGTGGCCGCGGGCTTTGCCGCGGCAACGGCGACCGTGCCGCCGGCCGGAACCTTGAGCGTCTGGCCGATCTTGAGCAGGCCGTCCTGCATGCCGTTGGCCTTCTTCAGCGCCACGACGCCGACGCCGGTCTTCCTGGCGATCGACGACAGCGAGTCGCCCTGCTGTACCGTGTAGGAGTCGCCGGCGCCGGCCGGCTTGGCCTCGGCCATCTGCGCCGCTGGCTTGGGGTCCTTCGAGCCGCTGGCCGCGACCGACGTATCGACCTCAGCGGCCGACTTGCCGTCTTTGATTTTCGGCTGCTGCGGCAGCACCGCGACCTTCTCCGGCGCGCCGGCAGGCTGCTTCGGCGTATTCACCGGCTTGCCCTCGGCGACCTTCGGCTCCTTGCTGGAATAGGCATAGGCGGGAATGACGATCTTCTGGCCGCTGCGGATGCCCTTCTTCGGATCGATCCCGTTGACCTTGGCGATGGCATCGGCAGGCACGTGATAGTGCTGCGCCAGGCCCGAAAGCGTCTCGCCGTCCCTGACCACGATTTCGGTCGCATGCGGGGCAGCACTGGCGTTGCGCACGGCGTCGGGCTCGGCCGTCTTGAACGGCTTGGCCGGCGCGACGGTGTTGGTAGTCGTCCTGTCGACATGCGGTGCGGGGGCAAGCGCGGGAGCCGGAGCAAGGGCGGGGGCTGACGCTGTGCGCATCGGCCTGGCTGGCGCGGCGGCAGGCTGCGAGGGCGGCGGCAGCTGCTGCGCCGTGACCGGCTCGAGGCTCGAGCGGCTCACCGACTGGGTGTGGGTGCCGTCGACCGGCGCCGGCGCGACCGTGTCGCCCGGATAGGGCTGGTCGACATTCTGCTTGTTGATGATGGCGCGCTGATTGTTGGTGGATGATGTGAAGACATCATCGACACCGTTGAAGCGCATCGACTGGGAACTGCACCCGGCCGCCGCGCCGGCAATCATCAGGACAGCGCAACCGCGCGCCAGATTACGTCTGTTTGCCTTCAAGTGATTGAATTGCATCGCACTAACCCGCACAGACCCGGTACAAACTGGTCACGATTAAAGCGCGTTAATGTTACTGGGCGGTTAACCCATTAGAATCCGACAAAAATTTTCTTAAAACATTGGCGGAAATTTTGGCGAGGGCTGTGAAGCCCTTAAATCACCATCGCGACGCTGCGCAGGATCGGCTGCAGCCTGACCATGCCGATGTCCTCGCGCTCGAAGCGGCTGCCGACCTTGGTGAGCTTGGCCAGCACCTGCTCGCCCTCCTCCGGGCCGATCGGCGCGATGACCACGCCGCCGCTCGACAGCTGGTCGAGCAGGAAGCGCGGCAGGCTGTCGAAGGCCGCCCAGGCGACGATGCGGTCGAACGGTCCTTCATTGGGCAGGCCGTTGGACCCGTCGGCCTGACGGGCGATGACGTTGCTGATCGCCAGCGCCTCGAAGCGTTGCTTTGCCTGCTCGGCCAGCGTCTTGTAGCGGTCGACGGTGATGACGCGCGCCGCAAGCCTCGACATGACAGCGGCCGTGTAGCCCGAACCGGTGCCGATCTCGAGCACGCGGTTGCCCGGCTCGATATGGAGCGCGGCGATCACCGCCGCCTGCAGATCGGCGCCCTCGATCGCCTCGCCGCATTCGATCGGCAGCATGCCGTCCGACCAGGCGACCGCATGGAACTGCGCCGGCAGGAAACCACGCCGCGGCGTCGCCTCGAAGGCGGCGACCAGCGCCTTGGGCGCCGCGCCCCTGCCCCGCAGCCTGAGCAGGAAAGCGGCAAAACCTTCGCGGTCGTCGATGCCCGTATTCATGCCAAAACCCTATTTTATGACAGCGCCTTGGTCAGTTGGTCGCGGAGCTCATGCGCGGTGAGGTCGAGCTGCAACGGCGTCACCGACACCAGCCGGTTGCGCAGCGCATGGAGATCCGTGCCCTTCTTGCCTTCGACCGGCTCGCGGCCGAAGCGCAGCCAGTAGTAAGGCAGGCCGCGCCCGTCGCGCCGCTCGTCGACCCAAAGGCTGTGCACCAGCTTGCCCTGCGCGGTGACGACGGTGCCCTCCACCTCGTTCGGCGCGCAGTTCGGGAAATTGACGTTGAGCAGCACGCCGTCCGGCAACGACGTCTCCACCAGCCGCTTGAGCAGTGCCGGCGCCAGCGCCTCGGTCGTCTCGTAAGGCACGACGCGATCCTCGCCGACATAGGAATAGGCCTGGCTCACCGCGATCGAGCGGACGCCGAGCAGCGCGCCTTCCATGGCGCCCGCAACGGTGCCCGAATAGGTGACGTCGTCGGCGATATTGGCGCCGGAATTGACGCCGGACAGGATCAGATCCGGCGGTCCAGGCAGGATTTTTTTCGTGCCCATGATGACGCAGTCGGTCGGCGTGCCGCGCACGGCATAGTGCTTCTCGCCGATCTTGCGCAGCCTGAGCGGTTCCGAGATCGACAGCGAATGCGCGTAACCGGACTGGTCCTGCTCCGGCGCAACCACCCAGACGTCGTCCGACAGCGTGCGGGCGATACGCTCGAGCGACGCCAGCCCCTCGGCATGGATGCCGTCGTCATTGGTCAGCAGGATGCGCATCAAGTCACTTCGCTTCGATCTTGGCGAGACCACCCATGTAAGGCCGCAGCACTTCAGGAATGGTTACGCTGCCATCCTCATTCTGGTAGTTTTCGATGACGGCGATAAGAGCCCGGCCGACTGCGGTGCCCGAGCCGTTCAACGTATGGACGAAGCGATTGCCCTTGCCGTCCTTGTCTTTGTAGCGGGCATCCATGCGCCTGGCCTGGAAATCGCCGCAGACCGAGCAGGACGAGATTTCGCGATAGGCGTTCTGCCCCGGCAGCCAGACCTCGATGTCGTAGGTCTTGCGCGCGCCGAAACCCATGTCGCCGGTGCAAAGCGTGACGGTGCGGAACGGCAGGCCGAGCCGCTTCAGCACCTCTTCGGCGCATTCAGTCATGCGCTCATGCTCGGCGAGCGAGCTTTCCTGGTCGGTGATCGAGACCAGCTCCACCTTGTAGAACTGGTGCTGGCGCAGCATGCCGCGCGTGTCGCGGCCGGCCGAGCCCGCTTCCGAGCGGAAGCACGGCGTCAGCGCCGTATAGCGCAGCGGCAGCTTCTCATGCGCGGTGATCTCTTCGCGCACGAGATTGGTGAGCGGCACTTCCGCCGTTGGAATGAGACCAAGCCGACTGTCGCCATGCGGCGTGAAGAACAGGTCGAGCTCGAATTTCGGCAGCTGATTGGTGCCGAACAATACCTCGTCGCGCACCATCAGCGGCGGGATGATCTCTTCATAACCGTGCTCTGTCGTGTGCAGGTCGATCATGAACTGGCCGAGCGCCCGCTCCATGCGCGCCAATTGGCTCTTCAGCACCGTGAACCGCGAGCCGGACAATTTCGCCGCCCGCTCAAAATCCATCATGCCCAGCGCTTCGCCTATCTCGAAATGCTCCTTCACCCAATTCGGACGCGTCGGCACCTCGCCGACGATGCGCTTGACGACATTATCGTGCTCGTCCTTGCCGACCGGCACGTCATCAAGCGGCACGTTGGGCAGAACCGCCAGCGCGTCGTCCAGCGCCTTGTCGAGTTCGCGCTCGCGCGCCTCGCCATTCTGGATGAACGCCTTGATCTCGCTGACCTCGCCCTTGAGCTTCTCGGCGAGCGCTGAATCGCCTGAACGCATGGCGTTGCCGATCTCCTTCGAGGCGGCGTTGCGGCGTTCCTGCTTGACCTGCAATTCGCTGAGATGCGAACGCCGCGCTTCGTCCTTGGCGACCAGGTCGTCGACCGTGGACTGCGCTTCATCCGCCGGCCACGAGCGCTTCACCAGCGCTTCGACAAGGGCCTTGGGGTTGTCGCGAATCCATTTGATATCAAGCATGGTCGATCCTCAAAGCAATGCATGTCGCCCAGAAGTATGTCGCGGTTCTGGGACAACGACATGCATCAAAACTAAGACTTAAAGCGATGCGCTTTAAGGATCGAGGGCGTAAACCGCATCCGTCATCGATGCAAGACGGCGGTCAGGACGACAGCCGCGATTTTCCCGGCTTGACGCCTTTCGCCTAGGCCGACGGCGCGTCCGGCGTGTTGCTGGCGGCAGAGCTCCCCGCCTCCGCCTGCTCGCGCGCCAGGCGGTCGCGCGCCTGGCTGCGCTCGATCATGCGCGAGGACCAGATGGCGACCTCATAGAGAATGATGGTCGGGATGGCGAGGCCGCACTGGCTCATCGGATCGGGCGGCGTCAGCACGGCGGCGACGACGAAGGAAAGGACGATCGCCCATTTGCGCTTCTCGGCCAGCGCCTGCGACGACAATATGCCGACGCGCGTCAAAAGGCTGGTCACCACCGGCAGCTGGAACACCAGGCCGAAGGAAAAGATCAGCGTCATGATCAGGCTGAGATATTCCGACACCTTCGGCAGCAGCGAGATCTGCACCTGGTCGTTGGTGCCGGTCTGCTGCATGGCCAGGAAAAACCACATGACCATCGGGGTGAAGAAGAAATAGACAAGCGAGGCGCCCATCAGGAACAAGATGGGCGATGCGATCAGGAACGGCAGGAAGGCGCTGCGCTCGTTCTTGTAGAGGCCGGGCGCGATGAACTTGTAGATCTGCGTGGCGATCAGCGGGAAGGCGATCACCATGCCGCCGAACATGGCGAGCTTCACCTGGGTGAAGAAGAACTCCTGCGGCGCGGTATAGATCAGCTCGACCTTATGCGGGTCGAGCCCTGCCCACTGCGTCGCCCATTTGAAGGGGACGACCAGAAGGTTGAACAGGCGCTTGGCGAAGAAGAAGCAGACAAGAAAGGCGACGAAGAAGCCGCCCAGCGACCAGATCAGGCGGCGGCGCAGCTCGATGAGATGCTCGATCAGCGGCGCTGACGATTTCTCGATTTCTTCCCGCTCCTTGTCCGAAACGCTCACTTGGTGCCGCCCGTCATCTTCTTGCCGTCGGTTGCCTTCTTCGCGACCAGCTTCTTCGCCGCGGCAGGCGTTGTCTCAGTCTTGGGCGCGACCTTCCTGGCGGGCGCGGCGGCTTCGGCCGGCGCTTTTGCTGCCGGTGCCCTAGTTGCCGCGACCGGTTTGGCCGCCGTGCTGGCGGTCCTTGCCTTGGCGGTCACCGCCTTTTTCGCCGGCCTGGCCGGCACGGCGGTGTCAGAAACCGGTGCGGTGACGGAGGCGTCGGTCATGGCCGGGAAGGCTGGAGCGGCAGAGCTAGCCTCGGGCCCACCGACGCCAGGCAGGTCCGTCGCACCGTTCTTGAGCGGCTCGGCGGCCTGCGGCGTTTCCGCTGCCGGCGCCGCCGGATCGGCGGCCGGCTTGGGCTTCATCATCGTATCGACGCCGGCGCGCACATCGGCCGCGGCCCGCTCGAACGGATTGAGCTGCTTGCGCACCTCGTTCATCGGATTGAGGCCGCGAAGACTATCGATCGAGCTCTTCACATCGTCGAGCTCGGCTTCCTTCAGCGCTTCGTTGAACTGCTTCTGAAAGTCGCCGGCCATGGCGCGCAATTTCGCCGCGGTGCGGCCGAAGGTGCGCAGCATGTTGGGCAAATCTTTCGGCCCGACGACCACGATCATGACGACCGCGATCACCAGCAGCTCGCTCCAACCGACTTCGAACATGACAATCTATTCCGACGGGTGCCTGCCGCCCAAAAATGCGAAGCGGTTTTGGGACAACGGCATGCTCAAAGCAACAACCAAGATCAGCTCTTGCTGACCTTTTCCTTGGCCGGCGAAACAGTCTCGTCAGCGCGATGCTCGACGGTACGCTTGTCGTCGGCGTCGTCGTCGGCCATGCCCTTCTTGAAGCTCTTGATGCCCTTGGCCATGTCGCCCATCAGTTCCGGAATCTTGCCGCGGCCGAACACCAGAAGCACGATGACCAGCACGATCATCCAGTGCCAAATCGAAAATGAACCCATAACAATCTCTCTCGAATGGTTTCCCTCGGCGATGATCTATGCGTTTTCGCTCAGGGATTCAAACACAACCGCTACGAAGTTGATAAAATGGCTAGCGGATGTCACGCACTTTCGGCGTGAGCGGCTTGCTACGAATCCGCGCAGCCTCTGCTAATAGACCATTCGCGGCGATTTGATGATCACTCGTCGGTGACGCGCGGCGTCAGCAGCCCGAGCTCCTCGAGGTCGATATCCGTCAGCGCATCCTCGTCTTCGGCGAGCGCGTCCGGGTCGGCCGGCGGCACCGGCATCGAGAAATTCGCCGGCATGCGCGTCGAGAGCAGGCCAGCGCCCTTCAGCTCTTCCATGCCGGGCAGATCGCGGATCTCCTCCAGCGCGAAATGATCGAGGAAAGCGTCGGTGGTGCCGTAGGTCACCGGCCGTCCGGGCGTGCGGCGGCGGCCGCGCATCCTGACCCACTCCGTTTCCAGCAGCGTGTCGAGCGTGCCCTTCGACGTTTCGACGCCCCTGATGTCCTCGATCTCGGCGCGCGTCACCGGCTGGTGATAGGCAATGATCGCCAGCACTTCGAGCGCCGCGCGCGAGAGCTTCCTTTGCTGCACGGAGTCCCGGCTCATCAGGAAAGCCAGGTCGCCGGCGGTGCGGAAGGCCCAGGCATCGCCGACCCGTACCAAGTTGACGCCGCGCTTGGCATAGATTTCCTGCAAATCCGCCATTGCGGCGGCAATGTTGACGCCTTCCGGCAGGCGCGCGGCAAGCTGCTTTTCGCTGACCGGCTCGGCACTGGCGAAAATGATCGCCTCGGCCATGCGCACGGCTTCCGACAATTGCAGCCGCTCGGCGGGGTTTTCGATGGAACCCTGCTCGGCCATCTCGTCTTCCGGTTCGTCCTCGACCTTGAACGGGATGACCGAAGCGTTGGCGCGTTCGCTCATGATACCACCTCGACTGCCCTTACCCCTTGCGCGCGGCCGCGCAGATAGATCGGCGCGAACACCTGATCCTGCCGAACTTCCAATTTGCCCTCGCGCACCATCTCGAGCGTCGCCGCGAAAGAACTGGCCATCGCCGTGCGCTTCTCCTCCGGCGCCGCCAGATATTCGATCAGGAAGCTGTCGAGCGTCGTCCAGTCGCCGACCGAGCCGATCAGCCGCGCCAGCACCTCGCGCGCATCCTTGAGCGACCACACGGCGCGCCGGGCGATCGTCACATTGTTGATCGCCTGCCGCTGGCGCTGCTGCGCATAGGCGGTGAGCAGATCGTAGAGCGAAGCCGAAAAGCTGTTGCGCTTCTCGACAATGACCATTTCCGGCATGCCGCGCGCAAAGACGTCGCGCCCAAGACGGTTGCGGTTCACCAGCCGCGCCGAGGCGTCGCGCATGGCTTCAAGGCGCTTCAGCCGGAATTGCAGCACCGCCGCCAGTTCCTCGCCGCTTTCGCCCTCCTCGCCCGGCTGTTTCGGGATCAAGAGCTTCGACTTCAGGAAGGCCAGCCACGCCGCCATCACCAGATAGTCGGCGGCAAGCTCTAACCTAAGCGCCCGCACTTTTTCGACGAAGGCCAGATATTGCTCCGCGAGCGCCAGGATAGAAATGCGCGCCAGATCGACCTTTTGGTTGCGGGCAAGATGCAAAAGAAGATCGAGCGGGCCTTCGAAACCCGCCACGTCGACGACCAGCGACGGGTCGCCAGTCAGGCGGGAATCGTCGTTCTCGGCCCACAGGCGGTCCATCGGTGCGGCCTTCGCGGCCTTGCCTTCCAATGTCTCCGCCACTTGCCTTTCGTCCCTTCGGTTCAGGCCACCGCTTCGAAATAGGTGGCGAATTCTGCGCGTATGGCCGTCTCGTCGGCGACGTCGCGATCCTTTATATAGGTCAGCGCCCGCTCGGCGCGCTGCAAAGACTTGCCTGACAGCGCCGTCGTGCGCGACGCGATCCCCGACATCTCCTCGAAAACGCCGTTGCAGTGAAGGACGAGATCGCAGCCGGCCGCAAGGATCGAGGCCGCCTTTGTCGGGAAATCCCCAGAAAGTGCCTTCATCGACGTGTCGTCGCTCATCAGCAGCCCGTCGAAGCCGATCTCGCGGCGGATCACCTGATCGACGACCTTGGCGGACGTCGTCGCCGGATTGTCGGGGTCGACTGCGCTGTAGACGACATGCGCCGTCATCGCCATCGGCAGCTCGTTCAACGCCTTGAACGGGGCAAAATCATGCCGTCTGAGTTCATCGAGCGGCGTATCGACGGTCGGCAGCGCGAAATGCGTGTCGGCAAAGGCGCGGCCGTGGCCGGGAATATGCTTCATCACCGGCAGTACGCCGCCCGACATCAGCCCCTCGGCCGAGGCCCGGCCAAGCTCGATCGCAGCATTGGGCTCCTTGCCATAGGCGCGCGCGCCGATGACGTCGCTGGCGCCTTCGACGGGCACATCGAGAACCGGCAGGCAGTCGGCGGTGATGCCGAGGCGCGAGAGATCGAAGGCATGCAGCCGCGCCATCAGCCAGGCGGCGCGGCGGCCTGCCTCGCGATCATCGCCCCACAATGCGCCAAGCGCGCCCCCGGCCGGGTAGTTCGGCGCCAGCGGCGGACGCAGGCGCTGCACCCGGCCGCCTTCCTGGTCGATGAAGACCGGAGCCTCCGGGCGACCGACGCAGTCGCGCATCGAGGCGACGAGGTCGCGGATCTGCCCGGCCTCGCCGATGTTGCGCGCAAACAGGATGAAGCCCCAGGGACGTTCGTCCCGATAGAAGCGGATTTCGTCTTCGGTGAGGGATCTCCCGGCGCAGCCGAGGATCATGGATTTTGATTCGCTCATGCACGGAAGCTTAAGGCTTTGAGCGAGCAAAGGGAATCACCCCTGCCCTCGCACCAGCCAAAGCCCGCAATCGTCCACAACCAAAAGCCGGCGCGGCCTTTCGGCGGCGCCGGCTTTGATAGGCTTGATTTAATCAGCGCGATACGAAGCAGTTGCCGCCGGCCGCCTTGTAGCTGGTGCAAAGGCTGATCGCATCGTTCCGCGACTGGGCCGCAACGCGGACGCGGTAGAAGGTGCCCTTGCCCGCGACCTCGGCCTTGACGATGTTGGCCGTGCGTCCGGACAGCACGCCGCCATAGCGGCGCTGCAGGTCCTGATAGGTCGACTGCGCGCTTTCGACCGTCGGCTGCGAGGCGATCTGCATCGACCACGAGCCGCCGCCGGCGGCCGCCGCCGGATCGATCGAAGCGACCTGGTCCGGCTTGACCTCGCCGACGATATCGACCGGCTGGTCGGACGGACGCGCCGGCGCCACCGGCGCCACTGCCGGCGTGTTGGCCGACTGCGCCTTGGCTTCAGTCTTCTTCGCGGGTTTCACCGGCTTGACGGCCGGCGCATCGGCCTGGTCCGTAACGGCCTGGCCCGCGTCGGAAGCCACGGTCCCCGTCTGCTGGCCGTCGGAGGCCGGCGCGACATGTTGCGGCGCCGGATCGCTCGGTTCGGCCGCGGCGACCTTCGGCGCAGCGGCTGGAGCAGGGTCCTCGCGCGGCACCAGCGAGCCGTCGGGTTTCACCATCATCGTCTTCACCTTGCGCGGCGCGACGGCGACGACATCGTTGTTGGCGGTGTTCTCGGCATCCTGCTGCAGCACCTGTGCGATGCGGTCTTCCGACTTCGGCGCCGGTGCCGCCGGCTGCGCGCTTGCCGGCGCGGTAGGCTGCGCACTTGCCGGCGCGGCAGGTTGCGCGCTTGCGGGCACAGCCGCTTGCTCGACGCCGGGCAATGCTGTGCCTGGATCGCTGGCGGCGTCAGTGCCGGCCGCGGCGCCGTTATCTTTGGGCGAAAGGTCGACCACCCGGCTCTGCGGCGGTTCCTTCGATGCCAGGTCCACGGGCTGCTCGGTGGTGTTCACCAGCTTCTGCTGCACCGGCTCGGCCGGCTTGGCCGCGCCGCCGCCCTTGGCAACCGCATCGTAAACCTTGTTGTCCTGGTTCGGCACCACCGTGCCGCCGGGATTTTCCGGCTTCACCTTGATCGGCGAATTGTCGGCCTTGACGATCACCGGGGCCGCGCTGCCGCCTTTGCCGCCGAAAGAGAAGGCCAGCGCGCCAAGGCCGCCGAAAACCACCACTGCGCCGACGAGCGCCGCGATCATCACGCCGCGCCTGCGCGGCTGCGCCGCCTCGCGCTCGGCAAGCCCGGGGATCGCCATCGCTTCTTCGAGCTCGGGATCATAGTCGAGCTCATCGGCGGCGAATTCGTCCGCCTGCGAAACCGGCCGGCTGCCGGGCAAATCATCGGCATCGTAATCATTCGCGACGGCAAGCGCAGCCGGGGTCACCGGAGCCGCCGGAGCCTCGACACGCAAGTCGCGACGATCATAGCCATTGAAGCCGGCATTATAGGATTCGTCGTCATAGCCGCGGCTCTGTGTCGGCGCCGACGCGATCTCCGTCGCGTTCATGTCGGTGAGCAGGCTGGCGAATTCCGCATCGAGGTCGTCATATGCGGATGCCGCCGGCTGGTCCTCTTCGAAGCTGAGCTCCGGAATGTCGAGGTCGTCCGCGAGCGCGACCACGCGCTCCGGCACGTCGACCGTCTCGACGTCGGGCATGTCATCATGCTCGTGGGGGTGTTGTGGAGGCACAGGCGCCTGCGCCGGCTTGGCGTAGGCGGAATAATCCGTAGCCGGTTCGCTGCGGTAGGCCGGCGCCGCCACCTGCATTGGCGCTGAAGGCGCGGCCATCTGCACCGCCGTCGAGGCTGCCGGCTGCGCAAACGAAGCCTGCACCGGCGGAGCGGCGGTCGGGGTCGACCGACTCCACGACCTTGCCGGCTCGGCGTTCGTCGAATGCAGCCAATCGGACGAATTTGCCTTCGCCCGGGCGGCCTCCTGCTCGGCTTCGATACTCCGGGCGAAAGCGGCGCCGAATTCGTCGTCATCAAAATCGACCGCGGGCTCTGCCTTGGCCGAGGTTGCGAAATCCTGGTGATCGAGCTCGCTGGCGAGCAGGTCGTCCAGGTCGCTTTCAACCGGCTGACCGCCCTGGCCGCTCTGCGACGGCTGCTGCTCGTCGAGATTCCAGTCGAGATCGTCGGCCTCGGCCTTCTCGCTTTCGTGGCTCGCAGGTTGCGCAACCAGCCGTGGCGCGGGAGCAGGCTCCCTGACAGCCGGCATCGGCCGCGCGGTCATGGCGCCAAGCAGCGCATTGAGCTCGTCTTCCAGGCTGCGCTCGCTGGCGGCCGGCTTCACGGGCTCAACGGCGGCGCTCGGCGGAACCGGAGCGGCGACGACGGGAGCCGCCTCGGCGACGGTCGGCTGCAACGCCGCAACGGGCTCGACGGCCGGAGCTTGCGGCTCCTCGTTCAACGCATCGCGAAAGCTCAACTCGAAATCGTCATCGAGGGTCAGCGCGGCGGCAGGTTCGGGCGCGGCGAGCTCCGGCTCGGCGGCGGCCGTCTCGGCCGGCGCCTCGACAGTCGGCGCAGACTCATCGTCAAGCGACAGCTCAGGCTCTTGAAGATCCTGACCCTGGCCGAGATCCATATCCTGGCCGAGATTGATATCGACATCGGTCATCGCCTGATCGAAATGACCGGCAAAATCGTCCTCGGAAATCAGCGGGGCGGCTGCGTGAGCTTCGACTGGCTCGGCGGCCTGCGCATGCTGCTCCGGCTCCTGGCTCTCAAACGACAGCTCGTCTTCGAGCGACATCTGGACCGCGTTGTCGAAATCGGCGTCGAACGCCGCCTCGCTTGCGGCCTGCATGGCCTCGACGGCGTCCTGACGCGCGTCAGCCGGCCCTTGATCGTCGAGGTTGGCGAGCTCTTGATCGTCGAGGTTGGCAGGCTCGTGATGGTCGAGCTGGAAATCCTGGTCCAGCGAAGCCGCCATTTCCCGGTCGATCGCAAGATCATCTTCGACCGGCGAGACATCAAGCGAACTGGCGACGGCCTTGTCGAAATCGTCGTCGAAAGCGACCTCCGGCTCGGAAGCTTCTTGTGGCTCCGGCGCGAAATGCGGCTCAGATGCAAAATGCGCCTGTGGCGCGACTTCCGGTTCGGGCGCCGCCTGCGGCTGCGGCGCAAAATCCGGCTCCGGCGCACGGGCCACAGCGAAGTCGGCATAATCCGCCGCGTCATCGAATACGAAATCCTGCTCGAAGGAAGCGGTAAGCTCGTCGTCATTCGCGGCGGCGCTGGCAGCTTCGAAGGCCGGCTCTTTGCTGATCTGATGCAGTGCAGCCTGCTGAGCGACCGGCGCGCTTTCCTCGACGGAGTCGAACTCGCCCATCAACTCCTTCTCGAGGTCGATGTCGAAATCGTCAGCCTCCACGGCCTGATTGGCCTTCTCGGCCGCGGGGGCCGGCTGCCGCACCGGCTGGCGCGGATCGAAACCCATGATCCGGGTCAGTTCAGCGAACGGATCATCGTCGGCGATGTCGTTGTGGTCGGCTACTTTCAGCGGGGTTCTGTCTGCCATTATTGTTCCCGAACTCGCACACAGTCGGACGCCATGGACGTCGCGCAGGGTTGGCCCTTACCAGCGCAATGTGGGCAAAAGGTGACAGGTTTTTTAGTTAAACCTAACGCATTTCGATGGGCGCGTCTGCCCCGATCAGCGTCAGGCCGGAAGTCAAAACATCCGAAACAGCCTGCACCAGCCCTAGTCTGGCATAAGTTGATTCTCGGTCGTTAACCTTAACAAAACGTAAGTCCTGGTTGTCGTTGCCGCGATTCCACTGTGCATGGAAGCTGGAAGCCAGATCGTAGAGGTAGAATGCCAGCCGGTGCGGCTCCAGCGAAAGCGCCGCGGATTCGATCAGCCGGGGATATTCGGCCAGCTTCCGGATCAGCGCGATCTCGCCCTCGTCGGCCAGCGCAGCCACCGAGGCCGCGAGCCGGTTGCGATCGAAGTTCGCCTCGCCGAGCTGCTCGCTCGCCTGCCTGAAAACGGAATGGCAGCGCGCCGACGCGTACTGCACGTAGAACACCGGATTGTCCTTCGACTGCTCGGTGACCTTGGCGAAGTCGAAATCGAGCGGCGCGTCGTTCTTGCGGTAAAGCATCATGAAGCGGATCGGGTCGCGGCCGACCTCTTCCACGACCTCGCGCAGCGTGATGAAATCGCCGGACCGTTTCGACATGCGGACCGGCTCGCCGTCGCGGAACAGTTTTACGAGTTGGCAAAGCAGCACCGTCAGCTTGACCGTGTCGCCGGCAACCGCGCGCGCCAGCGCTTCGAGCCGCTTGACGTAGCCGCCATGGTCGGCGCCGAGCACATAGATCAGGTCGACGAAGCCGCGGTCGACCTTGTCCTTGAGATAGGCGACGTCGGCGGCGAAATAGGTGAAGGAGCCGTCCGACTTGACCAGGGCCCGGTCCATGTCGTCGCCGACCGCGGTCGAGCGGAACAGCGTCTGCTCGCGGTCTTCCCAGTCGTCCGGCTTCTCGCCCTTGGGCGGCGGCAGCTTGCCTTTGTAGATGTGGCCCTTCAGCGTCAGGTCGGCGATCGCCGCCCGGATCTTCTTGGCGTTCTCGGCATGCAGCGTGCGCTCGGAGAAGAACACGTCGTGATGCACGTTGAGCAGCGCCAGATCCTCACGGATCATCGCCATCATCGCGTCGACGGTGCGGTCCTTGACGATCGCCAGCGCCTCCTCTTCCGGCATCTCCAGCAGGCCGAGTCCGAACTCCTCAGCCAGCGCCCGGCCGACGGGGATCAGGTAGTCGCCCGGATAAAGCCCGGGCGGTATCTCGCCGATGGCTTCGCCAAGCGCCTCGCGATACCGCAGCAACGCCGAGCGGCCGAGCACGTCGATTTGCGAGCCGGCGTCATTGATGACGTATTCCTTGGTCACGTCGTAGCCGGCGAAGGCCATCAGATTGGCCAAAGCATCGCCGACCACGGCGCCGCGGCAGTGGCCAACATGCATGGGGCCGGTCGGGTTGGCCGAGACATATTCGACATTGGCCTTGCGGCCGCCGCCGACGGTCGAGCGGCCATAATTGCGCCCCTCGCCGAGCAACGCCGCCAGGTGCGTGTGCCAGAATGCGTCCTTCAGCCTGAGATTGACGAAGCCCGGCCCGGCGATCTCGGCCGAGGCAATATCAGCGTCGCCCCGCAGCGCTTCGGCCAGTTTTTCGGCAAGCGCGCGAGGGTTCTGTCCGGTGGGCTTTGCCAGCACCATCGCCGCATTGGTCGCGAGGTCGCCATGGCTGGCGTCACGCGGCGGCTCGACCGCGATACGCGACAGGTCAGGCGCGGCCCCATCCTTGTCTTTCAGGTTAAGGGCTTCGACGGCTTTTATGATCCGCGCGTTGAAATCGGCGAAGATATTCATCGGAAGTGCTCTGGGCTTTAAGAGGCGACCGGCCCGATGGCCGGCAAAATCGAGGCTCGCCCTAGCTCAAATCGGGCGTATGGTCAAACAGACGCCGATGTTCCTTGAGCGCATAGGTGTCGGTCATGCCGGCAAGGAAGTCGGCGACGCTGCGCGCCTTGATGCGGTCCTCGGCCCGGTCGAGCCCTTCGCGCCACCCGTCGGGCATGGCGCGCGGATCGGCGAAATAGACGTCGAACAGCTCGCGCACGATCTGTTCGGCATCGGCCCGCACGCGCATAACCTCCGCATGCCGGTATAGATGCTTGTAGAGAAAGGCCTTCAATTCCTTTTCGGCCGCCGCCATGCTGGCCGAGAAGGTCACCAAGGTCTCGCCGGCCGCGCGTACCGCGTCGGCGCTGTCCGGGTTCAGGCGCTCGATATTGGCGATGGTCGATGCGATGACATCCTCGACCATCAGCGTGATCTGCCGGCGCATCAGCTCGTGGCCGGTGCGAACATCGTCGAGCTGAGGATATTTGGCACGCACGCTGTTCAGGATCGAGCCGGGCAGACCGACCTCTCCAAGCATATCCAGCGTCAGCAGGCCGGCGCGCAAGCCGTCGTCGATGTCATGGGCGTTGTAGGCAATGTCGTCGGCGATCGCCGCACACTGAGCCTCGATGCCGGCGAAGCGGTCGAGCTCGAGATCGTGCAACTCCGAATAGTCGCGGATCGCCTGCGGCACCGGGCCCTTGAGCCCCTTCCCGCTCGCGTCGGTCAGCGGGCCGTTGTGCTTGACCAGCCCCTCCAGCGTTTCCCAGGTGAGGTTCAGCCCGTCGAATTCGGCATAGCGCCGCTCGAGCCGCGTCACGATACGCAGCGACTGGGCGTTGTGATCGAAGCCGCCCCAGGTCGCCATCTTCTCGTTGAGCGCGTCCTCGCCCGTATGGCCGAAGGGCGTATGGCCGAAATCATGCACCAGCGCCACGGCTTCGGCGAGATCCTCGTCGCCGCGCAATGCCCGCGCCAGCGCGCGGGCGATCTGCGCCACCTCGATCGAATGCGTCAGCCGCGTGCGGTAGTGATCGCCCTCATGCGCGACGAACACCTGCGTCTTGTGCTTCAGCCGGCGAAAGGCGGTGGAATGGATGATGCGGTCGCGGTCGCGCTGGAACGGTGTGCGGGTCGGGCTTTCCGGCTCGTCGAACAGGCGACCGCGCGAGCGCGCCGGGTCGCTCGCATAGGCCGCGCGCGGCCGATCGCCGAACCCGATGTCGCCGAGAGCATCCTTGCCCTGCCGCTCGTCCATTGATCCACCAGTTGACTTGGCCCCGCCCGCTTCATACCTATCATGTGAAACCGAAAGCAAGGTGACGCCGATGGGCGCGGATGCCAAGACTGCCATGAAGGTCGAGATGACCGATGCCGCGGCGAAGCGGATCGCCAGGATTGTTTCCGGCGAACCGGGCAAGACGGCGCTGCGCGTTTCCGTCGAAGGCGGCGGCTGCTCCGGGTTTTCCTACAAGTTCGATTTGGTAGGCGACCGCAACGATGACGATGTCGCCATCGAGAAGGACGGCGCAACCATCCTGATCGACGACCTGTCGCTGGTCTATATGGGCGGCTCTGTGATCGACTTTGTCGACGATCTGATGGGCCAGTCCTTCCAGATCAGGAACCCGAACGCGGTCGCCTCCTGCGGCTGCGGCACGAGCTTTTCCATATAGTCCGATGCCTGCCATCGGCGCGGTCCGTCAGGTCGCGCTCTCGGCTGGCCGTGATCTCGATGCGACGCTTGCTTTCTGGCGCGACGTGCTTGGTCTGAACGTGCACGCCCGCTACGACCCGCCCGGTATTGCCTTCATTATGGCCGGTGACGTGCGCCTCCTCTTCACCGACGGCGTTCCGGCCGGCACCGTCTATTTCGACATCGCCGGCCTCGAAGCCTTCCACGCCGAGGCGAAAGCCGCGGGCATTCCCTTCACCGCGCCGCCGACGCTCGTCCACCGCGACACCGAGGGGCGGTTCGGCCCGGCGGGGGAAAGCGAATGGATGGCCTTCCTAAAGGACCCCGCAGGCAATACGATCGGCCTCGTCGAACGCCTGCCGCCCGAAGAGCATTGAGGTCCTCATGAAGATCGTCACCTGGAACATCAACGGCGTTCGCGCCCGCATCGGCAATCTCACCCACTGGCTGACCGAAAGCGCGCCGGACATCGTGTGCCTGCAGGAGATCAAGACTGTCGACGACCAGTTCCCGCGCGCCGAGATCGAGGCGCTGGGCTACAATGTCGAGACCAACGGCCAGAAGAGTTTTAACGGCGTCGCTCTCCTGTCGAAGCTACCCTTCGACGAGGTCAATCGCGGCCTGCCCGGCGACGATGCGGATGACCATGCCCGCTTTATCGAAGGCGTTTTTTCCACCGACCAGGGCGCCTTGCGCGTCGCTTCGCTCTATCTGCCGAACGGCAATCCGGTCGACGATGAACGGAAGTTTTCCTACAAGCTCGCCTGGATGGCGCGGCTGGAGCGTTGGGCGCAGGAGCGGCTGCGGCTCGAGGAAGCGCTGGTGCTGGCTGGCGACTACAACGTCATTCCCGAACCCGCCGATGCCCGGTTTCCCGAAAATTGGTTGGGCGACGCGCTGTTCCAGCCGCAGACGAGGCAAGCCTTCCGCCGGCTGAAGAATCTCGGCTTCACCGAAGCTGTGCGCGCCGTGACCGACTCGGCCGGCGTCTACACCTTCTGGGATTATCAGGCCGGCGCCTGGCAGAAGAACAACGGCATCCGCATCGACCACCTGCTGCTCTCGCCCGAAGCCGCCAACCGCTTCTCGTCGGCCTCGGTGGAAAAGCACGTCCGCGCCTGGGAAAAGCCGTCCGACCACGTGCCGGTCGCCATCGACCTCAGCCTGCAGCCCGCCTGAGACGTTGCCAGGCACCCTGACCCAGTATCGCCACAAATCCCGTCTTTGATGCGGCTTGCTGTGGGGGTTGAATGGCGATCCGATTTCTTTTCTGGCCAGCCGGCCTTGCCTTGGCGCTTGCCGCGCCGGCGCCGTTGCTGGCGGCGCCAACCTGTCTTGCCAACGGCAAATCCTTCAACGTCGGCGAGACAGCGTGCCTGACGCTGGCCGGCGAGAGTTACCTCGCCCGCTGCGACATGGTTCTCAACAACACGTCCTGGACCAGGATCAAGGACGAATGTCCGGGCGAAGCGCCAAAGCCGCACCCGACATCGCTTTCGACCCCGACGCCCGGCCAGACGCCGACGGAGCCGACCGAGAACTGAGGCCTCGTTGATCTCCCCACCATCCAGGTTACGCTATGCACACATCTTCTGTGACTGGCGCGACTGATCAGGCCGAGGCTTGATTGCCAGGTGGTTCCCCCAATCCGTCGCTGCTTCGCAGCGCCACCTTTCCCCCCTCCGGAGGGAAAGGAAGGGAGCGTTGCTGGACGAGCGTTGACGGCAAAAAGCTTGGCGCCTTTCCTCTACCCCGTCGATCGGGGGAGAGGTGGCTCGGCGAAGCCGAGACGGAGTGGGGGTCGACCAGCGCTACATTAGCCAATGCATGCGCCAAGCTGCCATGCACGCTATCGCCAACCTGCGCTTATTGGTCGCCGTTGTTGCCCTTGGTCAGGATATCGTCGGCGAGCGAGATCGCGGTCCGGCGATCGGCCTCGCCGGCCGCGGCGAAAGCCTCTTCCTGCATGTTGCGAATCCAGGGCTGGTCGGCCGCCGGAGCCCGCGCCAGCGCCGCCGTCATCATCGCCAGGCCGCGCACGACCTTGCCGCTCTGGAACAGTAGATTGCCGAGCGTCGCCTGCGCGCCGGCATGGCCCTTCTCGGCCGCGAGCTGCAGCCAGCGGCCTGCCTGCTTGACGCTGGCCTTCACGCCGCCCTCGCCCTTGAGGAACATCTGGCCGATCTCGAACTGGGCGTTCGGATTGCGGTAGTTAGCGGCGGCGCGCATGTAATATTCCTGCGCCGCGACGTCGTTTTCCTCGACCGGGGTGCCGGGAATGCCCTTGCGAAGATAGTCGCCGAGCGCCACCAGCGCGTCCGACACATAGCTTTCTTCCGGCGAGCCGGGCTCGACATCCTGATCGACGATTTCCGAGAAGAACTTGAAAGCGGCGTAATCGTCGCGCGTCACGCCGTCGCCTTCGGCATACATGCGCGCAAGCTTCCAGGTGGCGCCGATCTGGCCGTTCTCGGCGGCGTATTTATAGGCTTCGACCGCCTGATCCTTATGGCCGCTCTTGTAGGCGGAGAACCCGAACTGGAACACCGCCCAGGGGCTCGACTGCGGCTTCACGCCGGTCTTGTCGTCGAACACCTTGTCGTCGAAGGCCATGGCCTGCCCGACGGTGCCCAAGGTCGCCAGAGCGACCAGTGCCGAAAAGACAGACGACCTCAACACCTCAGATGTCCGCATAGCAGTGCGTTTCTTTGGCGGCGCCCGGATGGGTCACCGCGCCGTCGCGGGCCGACCCGACGGCCTGCGCATATTTCCAAATCGCGCCGGACTGATAGTCGGTCTCGCGCGCCTTCCAATTCTTTGCCCGGGTCGCCAGTTCGGCGTCCGACAGGGCCACCTCGATCGTGCCTTGCACGGCGTCGATCGAGATCACGTCGCCGTCCTGGATCAGCCCGATCGGCCCGCCGACCGCCGCTTCCGGCCCGACATGGCCGATGCAGAAGCCGCGCGTGGCGCCGGAGAAGCGCCCGTCGGTGATCAGCGCCACCTTCCCGCCCATGCCCTGGCCGTAGAGCGCCGCCGTCGTCGACAGCATCTCGCGCATGCCCGGACCGCCGCGCGGCCCCTCGTAGCGAATGACGAGAACCTCGCCTTCCCGGTAGTTGCGCTGCGTGACCGCCTCGAAGCACTCTTCTTCCGAATCGAAGCAGCGCGCCGGACCGGAGAATTTCAGTTCCGACATGCCCGCGACCTTCACGATCGCGCCTTCGGGGGCAAGGTTGCCCTTCAAGCCCACAACGCCGCCTGTCTTGGTGATTGGCCGATTGGCGGGACGCACAACATCCTGGCTTTCATTCCAGGAAACGTGCTCCATATTTTCGGCCAAAGTGCGGCCAGTGACCGTCAAGCAGTCGCCATGCAGATAGCCGTGGTCGAGCAGCGTCTTCATCAGAAGCGGAATGCCGCCGGCCTCGAACATATCCTTGGCGACATATTTGCCGCCCGGCTTGAGGTCGGCGATATAGGGCGTCTTCTCGAAGATCGCCGCCACGTCGAACAGGTCGAACTTGATGCCGGCCTCATGCGCGATCGCCGGCAGGTGCAGCGCCGCGTTGGTCGAGCCGCCGGTGGCCGACACCACGGTCGCCGCGTTCTCCAGCGCCTTGCGCGTGACGATGTCGCGCGGCCGGATGTTCCTGGCTATCAGTTCCATGACCTTTTCGCCCGAGGCGAAATTGAAGCGGTCGCGCATCTCGTATGGGGCCGGCGCGCCGCAGGAATAGGGCAGCGCAAGACCGATCGCTTCGGCGACAGTCGCCATGGTGTTGGCGGTGAACTGGGCGCCGCAGGAACCGGCGGAAGGACAGGCCGCCTGCTCGATCTCGAGCAATTCGGCGTCGCTGATCGATCCGACCGAATGCTGGCCGACCGCCTCGAACACGTCCTGCACGGTGATCTGCCGGCCGCGATAGCTGCCGGGCAGGATCGAGCCGCCATAGATGAAGATCGACGGCACGTTGAGGCGCACCATCGCCATCATCATGCCGGGCAGCGACTTGTCGCAGCCGGCGAGCCCGACCAGCGCATCGTAGCAATGGCCGCGCATGGTGAGCTCGACCGAATCGGCGATGACCTCGCGCGACACCAGCGACGACTTCATGCCCTGGTGACCCATGGCGATGCCGTCGGTGACGGTGATGGTGCAGAACTCGCGCGGCGTGCCGTTGGCGGCCGCAACGCCCTTCTTGACCACCTGCGCCTGGCGCATCAGCGAGATGTTGCAGGGGGCAGCCTCGTTCCAGCAACTGGCGACGCCGACCAAAGGCTGCGCGATCTCGGCCGCCGACAGCCCCATGGCATAGAGATACGAACGATGCGGCGCCCGCGCCGGACCTTCGGTCACGTAGCGGCTGGGCAGCTTGGCCTTGGAGATTGCCTTGGCGTCCATCATCGTCCTTGCCGCACACCCCGCGGCCGGTCCCATCGCCGGGCCAACCTGGCACGCATCCCGGGACATATCTCGGGTGCTCCGGGTTTATGGCGGGAAATGGGCAGTTCCCTCGGCAAGTCTTTTAGCGCGGGGGTTGTTCATAAACTGTTGCCAAAACGTCACAATCGTATCGGGCGCCGGATGCGCGGCGAATCTGCAACAGCGAGTTGAGGACTGAGAATTACGATCGCCGTCATCAACGGAAAGGGCCGGGCAATGCCGGCCCTTTTCCGTTCAAATTTAGGCAGTTACCACTTGACCTTGAAGGATCCTGAAATGGCCGACACGAGGTCGTTGCCAAAGTCGGCGGTATAGTCCGTGCCGTAGGTAACGCCGTCAGAACCAACGACCGAGTGGATATGCCCGCTGGTTAGCACGCCCAAGGCACCGCCTAGACGGACTTCCACATTCTGTGTCGGCGTATAAGCCACGCCAGCGCTGAGCGTCCAGGTATCTGTCTGAGCGCTGAGACCGGTGGTCGTGCCGCGATCCCAAGTGATCCCTGCAGCCCCACTCCACTGATCGTTGAACTTGTGGCCGATGCCTGCGGCAACCGTCCAGCCATCACGGTAGAGCAAGTCGAGAGATGTAAGCCGCGTAAGACTGGTCGTCGTGCAAACTGCCACGCCCGTCGGGCAGAAAGGAATGCTCTGCAGCACGCTCCAATCCACCCATTTGATGGACCCAAAGGCCAACCAGCCGGGAGCTATGCCGGACTGCAGCTTGAGCTCCACTGACTGCGGGACCTCCGAGGAACCGCTGACATCGGTGACCCTGCCCAAAAAAGGGTTTGACGGATTGATGAACCCTGGAACCTGGGTCAGATCAAGCGTTCCGCTTAGATCATCGAGCTTGACAGCCGAATTATAAACCAGGCTGGCACGCAGCGCGATGTCCGGAATCTCATAAGCTACGCCCGCGCGCCATCCCCATCCGTCTCCCTCAAGATCAAGACGTCCGATGCCCGTACCGAATATTGCCGGAATGGGAGCAACCAGCTGTTCCTTGAAGCCCGAAACATCCTCGTGGAACACGCCGCCAATGAAGCGAAACTGGCCCTTGCCGAGGTCCATTTTGTACGAGCAGGTCGCACCAAAGGCTTCGCTCTCTACCTGCGTATTGACGTTCCCTTGTGCACCCGCCCAGTTGGCGCCCGGATTGCTGGATGCACCGATCGGTTGGGAGTAGTCCCCCAAGCAATCGATCGGACCCATGCCAACCTTGATACCCACGCTCGGCACCCAATAGCTTTCAGTGTCGCGGGCTGTGGTCGATCTACCCAGTGCATTGAGATTGCCGTCAGAAGGATCCGCATCCCTCACATTCTTGAGGTCGCGTTGCGGCATCACATAGGTGCCGGTGACCTCGCCCGTGACCTGTGCCGGATCGAAAAGCAGATCGATGTCGTACCAGCCACGCTCCAGGCCGCCGGCATGCGCCGGGACGACTGCGGCGCCGGCCAAAGCGATCGAAAAGCACCCTGCCCCCAGCAGCGCTTTGACTCGCAAAATGTTCATGGAAATCCCTCCCCAAATACAAGTGGCTCAAGCTAGAACCAATTCGGGTTAACGACGCAACAACGATTTCAGGAGCTGTACATGTACATCTTGACAGCACCTATTTTTGCCATGGTCATCGACGCCGCAATCGGCGCCTAAGTCGCGCGAACCGGCGTCAAAGGATCGAAAAAATCCGGGGAAACTGCCAAAAAACGGGGCAAAAACAGCCGGTTTTGGGGCTGACGGCCCTCATTGTTACATTATGGCAACAATGGGGCGCAAACTTTCCGTTTACGTCAAAATTAACGCAGCGGCAGCCGCATTTTCGAGGCAGCTAACGTACCGGAAAGCGCCTTCGGAGCGGCGGCGAATCTTGCCGTTCAGCCGGCGTCGCGGACCCTGGTCAAAGCCACCGAAAGCTTCTCCTGCGCCTCGCGATATTCGGCGAGTTTCTCGCGCTCGGCCTCAACCACTTCTTCAGGTGCGTTGGCGACGAACTTTTCATTCGACAGCTTCTTGTGCAGGCGGGCGATCTCCTCGGTGACCTTGGCCAGTTCCTTCCGCAGACGCGCGGCCTCGGCCTGGAGATCGATCAGGCTGCCGAGCGGCAGGCTTACCGTCGCCTCGTTGATCACGATCTGCGCCGAACCTTGCGGCGGCGCATCGGCAAGCGCGATATCGCCGACACGCGCCAGCCGCTTGATCGCCTGCGCGTGGCGCTCCAGCCGCTCCTGCGTCAGCGTGTTGGCGCCGATCACCGTGAGCGGCGCGATTGCCGCCGGCGGCACATTCATCTCCGAGCGCACCGAGCGGACGCCCGAGACGAGATCGACCAGCCAGTTGATGTCGGCGGCGGCCTCCTCATCCTCGAAATCGGGCGACGGCCATGCGGCGTGGCAAAGCAGCGACGAGCGCTCCTTGCCCTCGCCCGCGGTCTGCGCCCAAAGCTCCTCGGTCATGAACGGCATCATCGGATGCAGGAGCTTGTAGATTTCGTCCAGCACGAAGGCGACGCAGGCCCGGCTCTCGGCCTTGGCAGCCTCGTCCGTGCCCATGAAAACCGGCTTCAATAGTTCCAGGTACCAGTCGCAGAACAGGTTCCAGACGAAACGGTAGGCAGCACCCGCCGCTTCGTTGAAACGATAGCTGGTGATGCCTTCGGTGACCGCGCGCGCCGCCCGCGTCAGCTCGGTCAGGATCCAGCGATTGACCGGCAGCTTGGCGTCGTTCAGCCAGAACTCGTCGTTGCGCGCGACGTCGTTCATCTCGGCGAAGCGCGTCGCGTTCCACAGCTTGGTGCCGAAATTGCGGTAGCCGGCGATGCGCGCCGGATCGAGCTTCACGTCGCGGCCTTGCGCCGCCATGACCGTCAGCGTGAAGCGCAGCGCATCGGCGCCATATTCGTCGATCAGGTCGAGCGGATCGATGACGTTGCCTTTCGACTTCGACATCTTCTGCCCGTTCTTGTCGCGCACCAGCGCGTGCACATAGACGGTGTGGAACGGCTCCTCGTCCATGAAGTGCAGGCCCATCATCATCATGCGGGCGACCCAGAAGAAGATGATGTCGAAGCCGGTCACCAGCACGTCCGTCTGGTAATAGGTCTTGAGCTCCGGCGTCTGGTCGGGCCAGCCGAGCGTCGAGAACGGCCACAGCGCCGACGAGAACCAGGTGTCGAGCACATCCTCGTCGCGGGTCAGAATCTCGCCCGGCTGGAAGTTCTCGAGCTTGTCCTCGACCCAAGCCTTCCAGGGCCCTTCCAGCGCGAGGTAATATTCAATGGCTGCAGCGAGCGCCTCTTCCTCGGTCTTCTCGACGAAGACATGCCCGTCCGGTCCGTACCAGGCCGGGATCTGGTGACCCCACCAGAGCTGGCGCGAGATGCACCAGGGCTGGATGTTCTCCATCCAGTCGAAATAGGTCTTTTCCCAATTCTTCGGCACGAAGTTGGTTCGGCCCTCGCGCACCGAAGCGATCGCCGGCTTGGCGAGCTCGGCGGCGTTCACGTACCACTGGTCGGTCAGGAACGGCTCGATCGGCACGCCGCCGCGGTCGCCATGCGGCACGGTGTGCCGGTGCGGCTCGATCTTGTCGAGGAAGCCGCCGGCCTCCATCAGCTCGACGATCTTCTTGCGGGCAGTGAAGCGGTCGAGCCCATCCAGCTCGTCCCATATCGCCTGGCGCCCCGGCGTGACCTCTAGGCCGGCCAGGAAGTCCTCATTGTCCTTCAGCTTGATGGCCGCTTCGACCGTCAGGATGTTGATCGCCGGCAGCTTGTGGCGCTTGCCGACCTCGAAGTCGTTGAAATCATGCGCCGGCGTGATCTTGACCGCGCCGGAGCCTTTTTCCGGATCGGAATACTCGTCGGCGACGATCGGTATCTTGCGGCCGACGATCGGCAGCACGACGTTGCGGCCGACCAGACCGGAGAAGCGCTCGTCATCGGGATGCACGGCCACGGCCGTGTCGCCGAGCATCGTCTCGGGACGCGTCGTGGCGACCGTGATGAAGGTCTTCGGGTTCTCAGGGTCGAACGCCTCGCCGTCGATCGGATAGCGGAAGTGCCAGAGATTGCCGTTCACCTCGTGCTGCTCGACCTCGAGGTCGGAAATGGCGGTGAGCAGCTTCGGGTCCCAGTTCACAAGGCGCTTGTCCTTGTAGATAAGGCCTTCCTTGTAGAGGGTGACGAAGACTTCGAGCACGGCCTTGGACAGGCCTTCGTCCATGGTGAAGCGTTCGCGCGACCAGTCGGCCGAGGCGCCGAGCCGCTTCAGCTGGTTGAAGATCGCGCCGCCGGATTCGGCCTTCCACTCCCAAACCTTCTCGATGAACTCTTCGCGCGTCAGATCGCGGCGCTGGATCTGCTTTTCCATGAGCTGACGCTCGACCACCATCTGCGTGGCGATGCCGGCGTGATCCATGCCGGGCTGCCAGAGCACGTTCTTGCCGCGCATGCGCTCGAAGCGCACCAGAATGTCCTGCAGCGTGTTGTTGAGCGCATGGCCCATATGCAGCGAGCCGGTGACGTTCGGCGGCGGGATGACGATGGTGAAGGCTTCGGCCCCTTCCTCCGCGCCGGCGCCCGCTCGGAAGGCATCGGCCTCTTCCCAGATTTTGGCGATCTTCGGCTCGACGGCTTTGGCGTCGTAGGTCTTATCAAGCATGGAGGAGGTCCGAACTGTCGGGAACAAGCGTCCGGTGTAAATCGGAAGGTCTTGGCCGAGTCAACCGCGAGAGCAGCGATCGCTTCCACAGATAGGTCTGCCGCGGCCAGCGGCAATGCCGGCTAAGCCAGGACAGACGCGTTCATCCAGGCACCTTAAACAAAAGCGCCGCCCCAAGGCGGCGCTTGTCAGCCTGCATGTTGCGGCGGTTACTGCGCCCCGCGCGCCACGCGCTCGATCTCCTCGCGTACCAGCCTTTCGACCAGCGTCGGCAGGTTGTTGTCGAGCCAATCCTGCAGCATCGGCCGCAGCATCTCCTCGGCCATCTCGTCGAAGCTTTTCTTGCCGCGGCTGGCAAAAGCATCGGAAAGCTCGCCAAAGGCTGCTGCGACCTGCCGGCCCGTATGCTCGGAAAGGATCGCGGGCCGGGCCGGCTGCGCCTCCGGTTCGGAGGCCCGGGACGCGCCTACAGGCGCGGAATCTTCGAACGCCGGCTCTTCCTTCTCGACCTCGGCCTTCGGCGCGGCTTCCGAGACCCGGATGGCCGGTCTCGCGGTGACCGTGCTGCCGCCGACCGCCGCTATTTCGCGCCGCCAGTCGGCGACAATGGTCTCGGCCGTCTGCGGCGCATTTGCCGCGGCTGGCTTGCCTGCGGCCGCTTGCGCCCCCGGCGCAGTACTCTCAAGCTCAACCGTCGGCGCAGCCGTAGGCGCAGTCTTCACCGGCTCGGCGCGGGCGGCGCGCGGCAGCACTGGATCGGTCGCCGCAAGCTGCGCCTGGACCTCCGCCAGCGTCGGCGGCTTGCGGACGTCGGCATGCAATTCGGAACGAAAGGCATCAACCTCGACAGCCGGCGCGCCAGCCGCGGCCGGCTCCAGATCCTGGCGCAGCTCGCCGGCCTCGGCCGGTTGCTTGCGCCCGGTGTCGCTGTCTTCGATGATCCTTCGGATGGAAGCCAGTATCTCTTCCATGGAAGGTTCGCGCTGCGCGCTGCTTGCCGTCGCCATCGTCACATCCGCCGCCCTAGTGACCTGTCCAAGAACTTGACCTGTTCCAGAACCGACCGTTCAAGAACTTGACCCGCCCAAGAATTCCGTCCTGCCCGGGCCGGAATTCGAATCAATGGAAACAGCGTAACCGACCGATCGTCATCCGAGAATCCCCAATCTGGGGACACGTTGGATTTCAACAGATTAGGCGGCGCGCAGCCGAATGAGTCTCCCGGAAAGACAAACGCCGCGCGTCCATCGGACACGCGGCGCTCGCAGGAAGCATGCTGTCGGCAATCAGCGCCCGTCGGGCGTGCGCAGTCCGATCCACTTGTCCTTGACGGCGTTGTAGTGCTCTTCCGGCCGGTATTTGGCGACTGCCAGGCCAAGACGGTCGACCGACAGCCGGCCCATCGCCGACAGGATGGCATAGCTCGCCACCACCACGTCGCGCTCGGAACTGGCCTGGTTGATCTTGGCAGTAATGACCGCGTTCTGCGCGTTCAACACGTCCAGCGTCGTGCGCTGGCCGACATTGCGCTCCTCGATGACGCCGTTGAGCGCCAGTTGCGCGGCATCGATCACCTGCCTGTTGGCATCCACGCTCTGGCGCGCGGCGACATATTGCGTCCAGGCCGAGACCACGGCCTGGCGCACCTGGTCGCGGCTGACATCGACCTGGATGCGCGCCTCGCCCAGTGATTCCTTGCTCTGCCGCACCAGCGCCGAGGTCCGGCCACCCGAATAGATCGGAATGGTGAGCGAAGCGCCGATATTGGCCGATGTCGAACTACCGTTAGGACTGGTGATGGAACTGGGAACGGTGTGGGTGTAGTTGTCCGAAACGCCGGCGGAAGCCGTAAGCTGCGGCAGCAGCGCGCCTTCCGACGACTTCACCGCAAAAACCGCGGCATCGACGAGATGCTGTGTGGCAAGAATGGCGGGATGTTCGGCGGAAGCGATGGCCAAGGCGGAATCGACGCTACCCGGCAGCAGCTTGCCAAGCGGCGAGGCTGCCTTGAGCTTGCCCGGCTCGTCGCCGACGATCTGGTGATAGGTGGCGGCGCTCGCCAGCGCCGTCGCGCGGGCGGCGCTCAGCTGCGCCACGGCCGTCGCGCGCGAGGCATCGGCCTGGGCCACGTCGGTGCGGGTGCCCTCGCCGACCTCGAAGCGCGAGCGGGCGGCGCGCGCCTGCTCGGTCAGGAACTGCAGGTTTTGCTCGGTCAACGCCGCGACCTGGCGGTCGCGAATCACGTCCATATAGGCGCTCGCCGCATTGAACAGGATATTCTCTTCGGTGTTGCGCAGGCTTTCGACCGAAGCCTTCACCTGCGATTCGGCGGCGGCGACATTGTTCTTGGTCTGAAACCCGTCGAACAGCGTCTGGTTGATCTGCACTCCGAAGCTGCCCGTCGTTAATCTCCGGCTGGTGCCAAAGCCATGTATGTTGGTGTAGTCGATGTTAGCCGAACCGGTGACGGTCGGGCGCCAGCCCGACTTGGCGATGGCCACGCCCTCATCGGTGACGCGAACGCCGGCGCGGGCCGCGTTGAGCTGCGAATTGTACTGATAGGCTTTGGCGAGCGCGCCCGTGATGGTTTCGGCAGAGGCGGCCAGCGGCGAAAGCGCGGTGGCCGAAACAAGGATAGCTACTAAAATACTCTTGCGTAGAGGCGGCACGTTATATCCCTCATTCGTTTTGCATGGGAACCACGCCACGCCAACCTACCCTTACGGATCGGCCAGCGCCGCGTTGTTTATCGTTCCCCCGCTGACGGCCTCCCAAAAACACCCGGTTAACCAAATCAGCAACGATTGTCAGGCGCAAGCGATCATGACAGCGCCTTCGCTGCAAGGCAAAAACGCTCAGAATTCAAATGCGTGAGCACGTTCGAAGCCCGGTAGTGGCTTAATTGCCGCATTAAAGGCACGCCTTCCGGTTACAACCCCCCCTGCCTTGACAAACAGCCGGGCCACGCCAGAGTTGCCACGCCCTTCGACCGCAACCAGGCGTCCATCTTCCGCGAGCTGGTCGAGCAATGCCTGCGGCACTTCCTCGACGCTGCCGCCAATGAAGATGACATTGTAGGGCCCTTTGGCGGCCTGCCCTTGCGGCAGCGGCCCGGTAACGACCGTGACGTTTTGGCAGCCAAGGCTGGAAAGTGTTGATTTCGCGGCCTCCGCCAGCGTTGCATCGCTCTCCAGCGCGACGACGGAACGCGCGAGCCTGGACAGCAACGCGGCGGAATAGCCGGTGCCGCAACCGACATCGAGCACCGAATCGCTCGCGTCGATCTCGGCCAGCTGCAAAAGCTTGGCGAGCGGCGACGGCTCCATCAGGTAGCGTGCGCCGCTGCCATTGGCGCCCTCGGAAATGCGGATGTCTTCGTCGATATAGGCCAGATCCTGCTGTCCGGCGCCGACAAAGGCCTCGCGCGGAACGGCCAGCATCGCTTCGATGAGCGGCGCGCTGGTCACGTCGGTGGTGCGGATCTGGCCGTCGACCATCTTCACGCGGCGTTCGGAGAAATCAGCGTTCATGTCCCAACAATCCGCTCCCCGCGCCAGGCGCGCGGCCAAAACTTCAACCGGAACCCCGCTCCGGCGCGATTGCGCTGGAGCCCGCAAGCATCTGGAGGCCTCGCCCGGAATCGAACCGGGGTGCAAGGATTTGCAGTCCTCTGCGTAACCACTCCGCCACGAGGCCTCGCAATGCTCCCGGCGTTCCGAGCGAACTCATTATGTTGGCGCTCAAAGGTCGTCAAGCGCTCGCGCGTCATTCCCGGCGCTTTCGCATCGAGCGCCAAAGTGGTGATTACCAATCTGTTTCATGGGTCCGGAATCACTGCGGCGAAGGCCGCCCCGTGCTCTCAGTCGGGCCGCCGCCGGCGTTCCCACCAGACGACGAAACGCCGCCGGTGGCGTCGGATCATCGCGAATTCATAGGATAGAACCAGGAGACCGAGCGGAATCATCCAGAAACCGAGAATCGGCAGAAAGCCCAGAAGCCCGCCGAGCGTAAGCAGCATGCCGATCGCGATTCGCCAGCCGCGCGAGCGCGGCATGGTGAACTCGCGGCCGAAGATCGAAATCTTCCGCGCCGGGGCGTTGTCATCATCCGCTGCGGTCATTCAAGCCAGATCCCATCTGCTGCCTAAGCCATATCAAGACGACAACCGGCCGCCTTGTTCCGCGCCGGTGTGAAGCCCTTCATATGTGGGCGCGCCGGACGATGGCACAAATAGCCGCATCAAAAACTGGAGAAAAATTGCGAAATGCTTCTTTGCAAAGCCGAAAGGTGTTTGCTATAGGCTGCGCCACTCACGTCAGAGCCTCCGTTCCCCGGTAGCTCAGTGGTAGAGCAACCGGCTGTTAACCGGTTGGTCGCTGGTTCGAATCCGGCCCGGGGAGCCAAGTTCCACTCGGAACGCCTTGTATCGACGTTTTCAAAGCCCGGCCTTTCCCCAGCGGTCCACATTCCGGCACGCTCGAGGTTCAACCTCAAGGTAATGTCCGTCAAGCGCATCCACGACTGTGCCGAAACCGTCTGATTGTTGTCTGTTTCCAGATGCTGGCGATGCAGAATTGAGGGCAGGCGCCCGCCAAAAAACCCGCCGCCGCATGGCAAGGCAGCGGGTTTTAAACGGCGGCCGCATCCATGCGGAATCGACCGCCTCAACCCGTCACCCGAGCGCATTGGGATCATTCCCTAGCGGGAGAACGGTGTGATGTGCTCATAGAGGGGAGGCTTCAGCCTCCCATCTTCTTGGCCATCGCGCAGAAGTCCGCGTGCGCCTTGTTGATGGTTGCGTCGCCGCAGTCTTTCAAAATCGCTGTACGCTCATCCGGCTTCATGGCCATCCAGGCAGTCTTGAAATCCGCCTCGGTTCTCAATGTTTTCATGCCAGCGTCGGTGAAGAACGGCGACATCTTGGCCGGGTCGTCGAGCGCGGACGTCCCGGTGCTACTACCGGCCATCGCGGCACTACCCATCATTGCGAGCGCAACTGCGCTCATGCAGAGCATCTTGATTTTCATTTGAATATCCTCCGGTTAGGTCCCAATGAAATGTGACCGTGACGAAAGAACGCGCAGTCATTCGAGACGTTCCCACGCGTTGCAAACAACCAAGGCGGTTGCGCCCGAATTACAGTGACGGTGCAGCCTCACATTGCTCCTGGAGCGCTGGCTCTGATCATTAGCCACCGTAATTCCGCCAAATCTGAAGCCTGGCATCTCGATTGCTCACCAATTGAACTAACGCAGACAACGACGTTAGGCCCAACGGAATGGGCATTCAGTCCAAATTGCTGGTCTTCACGAGGCCAAATAACCTTGCGAAGGAAAGGCAGGGGCAAATGGCCTGGAAACGAGCGATTGCTGTCAAAGACTGGTCTTGCGCCATGAGTGACGAGATTGGCCGCGTGGTCTTGGCCATAAACTCGACCGAAGGTGAAACGACCTACGTTCTGATGACAACCTTCCAGGCGGCGAAAATGGCTCAGGAGCTGCGGTCGCCGAAGATGGTCCCCCGATACGACATGTAGCCAGTCCAGCGGGGTTCCTAACGCATGATTGTTGAATTCGCAGGTCCGGCTGGGTCAGGCAAAACGACATTTGCGCATGCGCTTTATGAACAGTTGCGGGCTCACGGACACCCTGCACGGATTGTTCTCACTGACCGGCGGGTTGTTCACCGATCCATGCTGGACCCCGGCGGCATTGTCACTGCGATGTGTCGAGTCGCTCGCGCGGCTGCACGCTCGATTGGCATGGCCTGTCGTCCATCCGCGAATGCCGTCGACTTCAGAATTCGCGCAAACCTGGTGCACACACTGCCTCCCAGAAACGTGATCTGGCGCATCAGGCTAAGTCAATACGTTCTCCGCCTTGCCCGCGCATGGCGCCAATCTGCCGCGAGCGAGGAAATTCTTATTTTCGACGAAGCCTTCGTTCAGGCGGTTTCGATGCTCGCCTGCTTCAGTGGAACAGCAGATGAGACGTGCCTTGCACACGCGCTGGATTTCATCCCGGAGTCGGACGTGGTGGTTAGAATCGACGCCTGCGAGCAACTTCTCATCGAGCGGCTTGACCGGAGACAGAAGAGCCACACCTTTGCCGAGCGTTTGTTCGAAACCGGATTGGACAAAAGGCTTCAGTCGGCCACCGTCGTGGCGCGCGTATGCGGCTTGCTGACGGCGCGCGGCCGGTCGATCATTGACGTCGACGCCAACAATCAACGTGCACTAACGCTGGCGATCGACGAAATCGAAGAGGAAATCTTGGCGAGGTACAAACGCAGCTTGCACTCAGCAGCCTATCCGCCAATCCCGTTGGATTGAGTGGCGGCCTACAACGGACTTCCATTCACCGTCGGCGAAGACGGCTGCAGCCGCCGAACGTCTACACTCGCACGGGCAGTTCGGTCACCGTAGTTCCAGGAACAACCGTCGATTTATTGGCAAGGCGGGTCTTGGTTCCCACTGGCCGGCTAGGCATCCTCCATTCGTATGGCAAGAATCTTGGGTCGGGCTGATAGGCTCGATCTCAGCCGGAGCGTTGCGAGCCTTGCTGGTCAGGCCCGGCCTGACTGGTTCTACCCCGCCAGCCTTGCCGGGCCGCTTCGCCGAGGTGACGACCCACTGTCGTCGCCGGCTAGGCCTCGTCCTCTTCGATGCCAATGCTGTCCCCATCGCCATGGACCTTGTTCCGGTCCCATTCGTTGGTTTTGTCGGGCGGCAGCATTTCGGATTTCGCGTTGCTTGTCCTTGCGCGGCTTGGGACCTGTCAGATCGCGCGATGATTTAGGGTCGATTGAGCTTATCCCCGCGGTCGAACAGAATGCCAACGGCAGGCGGGCTCGAATGTCCTGCTGTGGGATGCAGCCGCCTGACTTGTAAGCGTTCGCCGCTGCTTGCCAGGGCCGGCGGCCCCGGTGCGAGGCTAGCAAGCCAGGTGGCTTGGGAGCGCGGCGGTTCGCCGTCGATGTCCGTCGTCGCCTTCATTCAACAGTTCCAGCAGCGCGGTACAATCGATCAGATCGTGAAACTGGGCGCTTGGGTCAAGCCGAAGGCAGGAGCCGTAAGATCGCAGGCTTCGCAGCCCCTGCATTTTTTGCAGCCTCGCCCGACGTTCCGCTTCTCCCGGCAATGGCCGAGTTGAGCTTTTGTCCTTTTCCATCGGAGACTGCATGAGCAGCCCCTCCCTGAGGTTTCGGTCGCAGCGACGATCCTATTACTCGCGCAGCGACGCTGCCATCATCCATTTGCAGGCCAATGCCTCCGGCGGGACTGAGGTGAACCCGGCATCCAGCGACAGGAACCTTTGCGGAAAACACCCGTTGACCCTGCTGCGAGAGGGGTCGACGATATCTGGGATCCGTTGCCTTGGACGCAAAAACTGACAGAAAAGAGCGCGAAACCGCTCCCGCCGAAGAATCGCGTGCTCAGCCGCGGTCCGATCGGCAGCAACGCCCGCCGGGCGACGACAAGCGCGTCGAAGACAGACCCGTAGAAGACAAGCGCGACGACGAGCAGGCGCAAGACAGGCAGGCGAATGACGGTTCGCCCGACGGCAACAAGCCCGGTCTCATCAAACGCCACCCCTACATAGCGACGCTCATCGCGATCCTCGTCTTGTTGGTCGTCGCGGCGGTGGTGATCTGGTGGATCAACGCACGGCACTATGAATGGACCGACGACGCCTTCATCGACGCGCGAACGGTAACGGTCGGCGCGGAAATTGCCGGGCGCATCACCGACGTTGCCGTGACCGACAACCAGCCGGTCGAGGCCGGCGCCGTGCTTCTGCGCATCGACGACAGCGACTACCAGGCCTCGCTCAAGCAGGCACAAGCCGGCGTGGCGGCGGCGCAGGCCGAGATCGCCAACGTCCAGGCCCAGACCCAGGCGCAGAATGCCAAGATCGATGTCGCCGGAAAGCAGGTGGCCCAGGCGCAGGCCGCGTTCGAATTCGCCAAATCCGAGGACCAGCGCAACCGTGAGCTGCTCGCCAAGGGCACGGCAACGCAACAACAGGCACAGCAGGCCGCTTCGACCTTGCGCCAGGACCAGGCAGCGCTCGATGCCGCCAACGCCAATGCCGAGGCGGCGAAAAGCCAGGTTGCGGTTCTGCAGGCACAAGGCAAGAGCGCCGAGGCCAAGCTTCGGCAGGCTGAAGCCACCGAGGATCAGGCCAGGACCACTCTCGCCCGCACGATGATCACGGCGCCCGTGGCGGGCCATGCCACCAACATCACGGTGGCGAAAGGCACCTATGCGCAGCCCGGCCAGGTGTTGATGATGTTCGTGCCCAAGGACGTCTGGGTGAAAGCGAATTTCAAGGAGACGCAGCTCGACCTGATGCGGCCGGGCCAGCCCGTCGACATCGCCATCGACGCCTATCCGGAAAAGACCTTCCATGGCCATGTCGACAGCGTCCAGGCCGGCAGCGGCACGGCGTTCAGCCTGCTCCCGGCCGAAAACGCCACCGGCAATTTCGTCAAGGTGGTGCAGCGCGTGCCGGTCAAGATCGTCTTCGACCAGCCGCCCGGCGTCTATCTCGGTCCCGGCATGTCTGTGGTGCCGACGGTCAAGGTCAGATGAGCGATGCCGCAACAGTCCAGGGCGACCAAAGCCGGTCTGCGGCCGGCGGGCGCAACCCATGGCTCATCGCGATCGTCGTCTCGATCGCCACCTTCATGCTGGTGCTCGACACCTCGATCGCCAATGTCGCGCTGCGCAACATTGCCGGCAGCCTGGCCGCCGGCATGGACGAAAGCACATGGGTGATCACCACCTATCTCGTCGCCAACTCCGTCATCATCCCGGTCAGCGGCTGGCTCGCCAGCGTCATCGGCCGCAAGCGCTATTATATGATCTGCGTGGCGACCTTCACGCTCGCATCGCTGCTGTGCGGACTGGCCCCCAATCTGCCGACGCTGATCGCCTTCCGCATCCTGCAGGGGCTCGGCGGCGGCGGCATGGCGCCGAGCGAGCAGTCGATCCTCGCCGACACTTTTCCGCCGGAGAAGCGCTCCCAGGCTTTTGCCCTCTACGGCATTGCGGTCATCGTTGCGCCAACGGTCGGCCCGACCATCGGCGGCTGGCTGACGGACAATTTTTCGTGGCACTGGATCTTCTTCATCAATGTGCCGTTCGGCATCATGTCGCTGGCGCTCGTGCAAGGGCTGGTCATCGAGCCCGACATTCTCGAGCGCGAGCGCTGCGAGCGGCTGAGCAAGGGGCTGAAGGTCGACTGGATCGGCTTCATCCTGGTGGCGATGGCGCTCGGTTGCCTCGAAGTCTTTCTCGACGAGGGCCAGCGCAACGACTGGTTCGCCTCGACCTTCATCACCACCTTCGCCGTGATCTCGGCGGTGTCGTTCCTGCTGCTTGTTCCTTGGGAGTGGACGAGGCGCGATCCGATCGTCGACATCCGCCTGCTTTTCAGCCGTCAGTTCGGCATGTCGTTCCTGGTCATGATGGCGGTGGGCGCGGTGCTCTTCAGCACCACCCAGCTTTTGCCGCAGCTGCAGCAGACGACCTTCGACTACACCGCCACCCTATCCGGCCTGTCGATGATGCCGGGCGGCATCGCCATGCTGATGCTGATGCCGATTTCGGGCTTTGCCGCCGGTATCGTTCAGCCGCGCTATCTCATCATGCTGGGCATGTCGGTGGTCGCGGTCGCGCTCTGGCACACGACTTCGCTGACGCCCGATGCCAGCTTCGGTTTCTTCGCCTATGCGCGCGTCTATATGATGATCGGCCTGCCGTTCCTGTTCATCCCGATCTCGACCGCCGCCTATGTCGGCCTGCCGCCGCAGAAGACCGATCAGGCGTCCTCGCTGATCAATGTCGCGCGCAACCTCGGCGGCAGCATCGGCGTGTCGCTGTCCAACACGGTGATTGCCCAGAACGCCCAGCTCCATCAGTCGGTGCTGGTCAGCCACACTGCACAGTCGAGCGACACCTATCAGCAGACGCTTCGCCAAGTAACGGACCATTTCGTCGCCGAAGGCTCGCCGCTGGCCGAGGCCAGGCAACAGGCCGTGGGTTGGATCGGCCAGGAGATCGGCCGCCAGGCTTCGCTGCTCGCCTATGTCGATGTCTTCTTCTATTGCGCGGTAGCGACGGCGCTGCTCGTGCCGGTCGCCCTGCTGTTGCGGCCGCCGAAGTCCGGGACAGCCAAACGGCAGGACAGCCCCGCTGTGTGACAGAGCCGCTTGCAAAAGGATGCTTGTGCGTCAATGTCGGGCGATGGTGCGGCAATTTGGAGGGGACTATGCGCAACATCACAATACCGGCACTGCTGGCGATAGCCGCCGTCTACGCGACTGCGGCCAACGCTTTGGACAGCGGCAACATGCCGGTCGTGGTGACGCCGCTGGCGGCGAAGACGACGACCGCATCGGGCCAGCCGATCACGCTGCCGCAAAAGAATGTCGAGGTTCAAGTCTCGTCGTACCAGATAGCCCCCGGCGCGACCCTGCCGGTGCACAAGCACCCCTTCCCGCGCTATGCCTATGTCGAGCAAGGCACGCTCAGAGTCGCCAATGTCGAGACCGGTGCCGCCAATATCTACAAGACCGGCGACTTCATCGTCGAGATGATCGGCCAATGGCACCAGGCCACCAATATCGGCACCGATCCGGTGAAGCTGCTGGTGATCGATCAGGTCGAGCAAGGCGCCAAGAACACGATCCTGAAACAATAGCCGGCGAGAGGCCCGCTTCAGAGCGGGCGCCCTCCTTCCACCTTATCTCCAGGCGCCCACGAGTTGCCGCGTGGTGGCGTTCAGGCGGTTGAACGCATTGATCAGCGCGATCTGGATCACCAGGGCGGCGAGCGCCTTGTCGTCATAGTGACGCGCGGCCTCGTCCCAGACGTCGTCCGGCACCGCGTCGGAGCGGTCGGCCATGCGCGTCGCGGCTTCGGCAAGCGCAAGCGCCGCGCGCTCTGCGTCATTGAAATAAGGCGTTTCGCGCCATGCCGAAACGGCGAAGATCCGCTCGTCCTTCTCGCCGGCCTTCTTCAATTCACGCGCATGCATGTCGACGCAGACGGCACAGGCATTGATCTGGCTGGCACGCAGATGAACGAGCTTGCGCGTCACATAAGGCAAGCCGCCGGCTTCGGTCGACTTGTCGAGCGCCAGCAGCGCCTGCAGCGCGCCGGGAATGAGCATCACCGGGTTCTTCAATCTTGCTTCCATCGTCGGTCTCCTTCAGACGTTTTTCTGCGAGCCCTGGATGCAGACGCATCAGGGACTTGCACCACATGCCGGCGCAAATGTCGGGATCAGCCCGGCCGGGCGGCAACCTGCTCAAGCCGCTCCAGGATGCGCGGCCAACCGCTTCCCATGCCTTTGTAGCCAGGCTCGTCCTGCGGCCTGAAGCCGGATTGCTCCATCCGTACCCGGGTGGCATCGCCTTCTGGCGTCAACGACCATGTCACCACCGTCTTCAGGCCACTATCGGACTCGCTTCCGTCGCCCCAACTGTAGGCGAGCAGCCTTGGCGGTTCGACCCTCAGCACCACACAGTTCGTCACGCCTGACCAGCCGGGCACGGGCTTTGCGCGAAAGGTGAAGCGATGGCCTTCGACCGGCGCGAAGTCGTTCTCCATCAGCCATTCGGCAACGAGATGCGGAAACGTCAGCGCACGCCAAATCTTGTCGGCGCCGTGTGGAATGAGCCGCTCGACAACGATCGATTTGGTTTCATCCTTCGTCGGGTCTTTGGCGATACCGTCCATGGCATCCTCCTTGTCCAATTGTTCCAACAATTTCAGCAAAGCCGCGAGACAGCGCTTCCAGTGACGGCTGGCGCGTCGATAGCTCTGCGCATCACGCGGCCTGAAGCCCGATTGTTCCACGCGCAGATGGGTGCCGGTTTCGGTCGGCGTCAGCGTCCAGGTGACGACAGTCCTCAGGCCGGTCTTTGTGCGATCCTCTTCACCATCTCCAGGCGGCACGCCGTCCTTCCCATTACATCAATAACTCACCAGCTATGGGTCATCTATAACCTGACAGTTATGAATGTCAACGGCATTCTGCACCAAGCCCCGATAATCACCGCCGGACCCTGGATCGATCGTTGCGGCTTTCGCGGCAATCGCCGCGATGCTAGGGCTGGCGATCTGTTGAAATATGGATGGACATTGGTGACCCACGCCCGACTCCCCCTGATCGAAATCTGCGTCGAAGGCATTGACGGGCTGCTCGCCGCGCAGGCCGCCGGCGCCGACCGGGTCGAGCTCTGCGCCAGCCTGATCGAAGGCGGCATCACACCGAGCCTGGGCACGGTGCGCGCCGCGCTCGAAAGCGCGACCATTCCCTTCCATGTCATCGTGCGCCCGCGCGGCGGCGACTTCCTCTACAGCGAGGCCGAATACCGCTCGATGCTTGCCGATGTCGAAACGCTACGCGAGCTGGGCGTCGCCGGCGTCGTCGTCGGCTGCCTGACCGCCGACGGCGCCATCGACGAGGCGCGCATGAGCGCATTGGTTGAGGCCGCCGGCCCGCTCAACGTCACCTGCCACCGCGCCTTCGACATGACGCGCGATCCGGCTGAGGCGCTCGAAGCCTTGATCCGCTGCAAGGTCGGCCGCGTGCTGACCAGCGGCCAGCGCGACACGGCGGTCGAAGGCGTCGGGCTTCTGGCGGAACTCGTTCGCCAGGCCGGCTCGCGCATCATCATACTCGGCTGTGGCGCACTCGCCCCCGACACAATTGGCGAGGTCCGCAGGCGTACGGGACTGACCGAGATGCATTTTGCAGCACTTGCGGACGTGCCGAGCGCCATGCGCTACCGCAACCCGAATGTAGGCATGGGCGGCAACGACCTCGACCGCGAATACCGCAACACGGTGACCGATCAAGCCAAGGTGGCTGCGATGATCGCGGCCGCGAGAGCTTGATGGCGCAAGTGATGAGCAAGGAATTGCTGCCGATCGAACGCGTCTCGCCCGCCGACGAGCCCGCCATCCTCGCGCTCAACAACGAGCATGCGGCGGAGCTGTCCTGGCTCGAGCCGGAACGGCTTTCCTTCCTGCTCGACGAGGCTTTCTACACCCGCCGGATCGGCGCGCTCGAAGCCTTCATCCTATGCTTCGACCAGGACGCAAGCTACGACAGTCCGAACTTCCTCTGGTTCCGCGAGCGCTATACGCGCTTTGTCTATGTCGACCGTGTGGTGGTTGCGGCCGGGGCGCGCGGCCGTGGCCACGCCCGACGGCTTTACGAGGATCTGTTCGAGCATGCCCGGCGCGCCGGCCACGCGATCGTCACCTGCGAGGTCAACGCCGATCCGCCCAATCCGGCCTCCGATGCCTTCCACGCAGCGCTCGGCTTCGCCGAGGTCGGCGATGCGGTGATCCACGGCGGCAAGAAGTCGGTCCGTTATTGGGCAAAGCCAATCGTCGCCTGAAGATGCCTCCGAAGCCGCTGGCAAGGAAAACAAGCCGCAGCTAATATGGCCGCTCCGCTGGTTGGGGGCGACGTCATGGCGAGCAATGTCTTCCGCTTCGACGAAAGCTGGGACATCCCTGAAGGCACGCCGCAGGAAGTTTGGGACGTGCTGTCGGACGCCCAGCTCCTGCCGCTCTGGTGGGGCGATGCCTACAAGGAGATCGAGCCGCTCGACAGGAAGGGCAAGGGCGTCGTCGGTGCGCGCGCCAGGGCGAGAGCGCGCGGCGCCCTGCCCTATGAGCTGAACTTCATCATCGAGGCGGCCGAGCTCGAGCCCGGCCGGCTGGTGGTGGTCAAGACCTTCGGCGACTTCGACGGGCTCTGGCGGGCAGAGCTGTCGCCGTCCGGACGAGGCACGCATGTCGAACTTATCTGGCAGGTCACGGTCGAGAGGCCGATCCTCAAGCTGCTGGCGCCGATTCTGAGGCCAGCCTTCGCCTGGAACCATCGCTGGACCACGCCGCGCGGCGAAGCCGGGCTCCGCCGCTACCTCGCTGCGCAACGAGCGACGAAACCTGCTTGATCACCAGTTTCGGTTGAGCCAGCCGCGGGCGGGTTTCTCGACGATGTAGTAGCTCGCGAGCGCGCAGGCGAACACGGCCGCCAGCATCGGGATTGTCGCGCTGCCGCGCTCATCGACGAATTTGTAGAAAGGCTGCTGCCAGAGATAAAGCGAATAGGACCACAGCCCCAGCATCACCATCGGCCGTGACGACAACGGTCCCGTCAGATAGCCGCCCGCGAAGTCGAGCGTGTTGACGGCGAGCGCCAGCAGCGGCACGCCGACAAGATAATGGATCGTGGTCGGCACCGGATCGAGGAACAGCAACACGCCGCCAACCGCCGCCGCAAGCGCCACATGTTGGTTTTGCAGGAAAGCCGGCAGGCGCCCGTCGGCCTTGAACAGGCAGATCGCCGCGGACAGCAGGATCGAGGCGATATGCACGTCCGTGCGCCAGTAGGTAGTCTCGTAGCCCATGCCGAGAACCCCGTACGAAATGGCGCCGTTGGCCATCGCCAGCAGCGCCAGCACCACCAGCAGCCGCACGACATTCGCCCGACCGGTAACCACCACGCTGATCAGCGCCAGCAGGATATAGGAATGCTCCTCGACGCAGAGCGACCAGATGTGGTCGAGCGCGCCGGCGCGGGTGATCAGGACGCCGGCGTAATTGTAGGTGAAGGTCAGCGCCGTCAGCGCCGCTTTCCACTTGAAGGCGATGAAGGTTCCGGTCAGGCCGATCATGGCGGCAATCACGAAGATTAGCAGCGCTGGATAGATGCGCGAGAAGCGGCGCTTGAAGAATTTCTTCAGCGGAAAGCGCTCGATGAACAGGATTTCGCCCATCAGCCGGCCGCTCAGCACGAAGAAGAACTCGACGCCGAGCACGCCGAGATTGAGCCCTGGGACCGGAAAGAAATGGCCGACCAGCACCATGGCGATCGACAGGCCTCGCCAACCGTCGAGATAGGCCAGTCTTGCCCTGGCTTCCTTGTCGGTCGCGGCCCGCGGCAGGACAACGGACGCTGCGGAGATGTCGGTCATACCGTGCCTTCGCGACTCGAGGTCCGCATGCGAAACATTGCCCGCAGCCTGGACCATCTGGTATTCCCGCCGGATTTATTTTGCAGTGCGGGATAACTTTGTGCAAGTGCGAAGCCGCAATTCGACAGGCGTTTGCGCCTAAACCATTGCCGCAGCGAAAGAAAAAGGGGCCGCGAGGCCCCTTCTTTCATGCATGGCGTCGCCGTTCAGGCGTTGGCAGCGGCCACGGCGCGCTTGGCCATCACCGCGATCAGATTGGCGCGGTAATCGGCGGAAGCATGGATATCGCTCAGCAGCCCCTTTGCCGACACTTTGAGGCCGCCGAGCGCCGCGACATCGAAATTCTTCGCCAACGCTGCCTCGATTTCCTTGGAGCGGAAGACGCCGTCCTCGCCGGCGCCTGTCACTGCCGCCCTCACCCCGTCCTTGCCCTTGGCCACGAACACGCCGACGATGGCGTAGCGCGAAGCCGGGTTGCGGAATTTCTGGTAGGCCGCCTTGGCGGGAGCGGTAAAGCTCACCGCCGTGACGATCTCGCCGTCCTTCAGCGCTGTCTCGAACAGGCCCTTGAAGAACTTGTCCGCCGCGATCTCGCGCTTGTTGGTGACGATCGTCGCGCCCAGCGCCAGCAATGCCGCCGGATAGTCGGCCGCCGGATCGTTGTTGGCGATCGAGCCGCCGATCGTGCCCTTGTAACGCACCGCCGGGTCGCCGATCAGCGATGCCATATGTGCAAGCGCCGGGCAGGCCTTCCTCAGCTTCTCGTCGGTGGAGACGTCGTAATGCGTCGTCGCGGCACCTATGGTCACGGTCTTGCCGGACACCTTGATGCCCTGCAGGTCCTTCAGCCGCGAGACGTCGACGAGGTCCGACGGTGCCGCGAGCCGCGTCTTCATCGCCGGGATCAGCGTCATGCCGCCGGAGAGCAGCTTGGCGTCGCCGTTCTTCAGCAGCCTTGCGGCGTCGGCGACGGAGGAAGCGCGATGGTAGTTGACGGAATACATGTCTCTTTTCTCCCTTCGGGGAAAAAGCGAATAGGGAGTAGCGAATAGCGAGTAGGATTACTTATTCGCCGCATCGCTCTCCTCTTCCCTGTTCGCTACTCCCTATTCGCTATTCGCTTTTCAATGCTTCGCCCGAATGGCCGACCACACCGTGGCGGGCGACGCCGGCATGGCGATGTCGACGACGCCGAGCGCATCTGTGATGGCGTTGATGACCGCCGGCGGCGAACCGATGGCGCCGGCCTCGCCGCAGCCTTTGACGCCGAGCGGATTGCCCGGGCACGGCGTGTTCGAGGTCGAGACCTTGAAGGACGGCAGGTCGGCCGCGCGCGGCATGGTGTAGTCCATGTAGCTTGCCGTCAGGAGTTGGCCGCTGGCGTCGTAATGCGCGCCTTCCAGCAACGCCTGGCCGACGCCCTGGGCGATGCCGCCATGCACCTGCCCTTCGACGATCATCGGATTGATGATGTTGCCGAAATCGTCGGCCGCGACGAACTGGATGATCTCCGTCATGCCGGTTTCCGGATCGATCTCGACCTCGCAGATGTAGCAGCCGGCCGGGAAGGTGAAGTTGGACGGATCGTAGAAGGCCGTCTCCTTTAGCCCTGGCTCCATGCCGGCCGGCAAATTGTGGGCGGTGTAGGAGGCAAGCGCCACCTGGAACCAGGGCAGGCTCTTGTCGGTGCCCGCGACCTTGACCTCGCCATTCTCGATGACGATGTCGCCCTCGTCCGCCTCCAGCAGATGCGCGGCGATCTTCTTGGCCTTGGCTTCGACCTTGTCGAGCGCCTTGACGATGGCCGACATGCCGACGGCGCCGGAACGCGAGCCATAAGTGCCCATGCCCATCTGCACCTTGTCGGTGTCGCCATGCACGATCGAGACGGAGTCGATCGGCACGCCGAAGCGCTGGGTGACCAGTTGCGCGAAGGTCGTCTCATGGCCCTGGCCATGGCTGTGCGAGCCGGTGAGCACCTCGATCGTGCCGGCGGCATTGACGCGCACCTCCGCCGATTCCCAGAGGCCGACGCCGGCGCCGAGCGAGCCGACCGCCGATGACGGCGCCAGGCCGCAGGCCTCGATATAGCAGCTCATGCCGATGCCGCGCAGCTTGCCCTGCTTGGCGGCGTCGGCGCGGCGCTTGGTGAAGCCGGCATAGTCGGCGGCTTTCATCGCCGCATCGAGCGAAGCGTTATAATCGCCGGCGTCATAGTTCATGATCACCGGCGTCTGGTGCGGGAAGGACGTGATGAAGTTGCGGCGTCGGAGTTCCGCCGGCGACACGCCAAGCTCGCGCGCCGCGGTCTCCATCGTGCGCTCGAGCACATAGGTGGCCTCCGGCCGCCCAGCTCCGCGATAGGCATCGACGGGCGCCGTGTTGGTGTAGACGGCGCGCACATTGGCGTGGATCGCCGGGATGTTGTACTGGCCCGACAGCAGCGTCGCATAGAGATAGGTCGGCACGCAGGACGAGAACAGCGACATATAGGCGCCGAGATTGGCTATCGTATCGACCTTGAGGGCGGTGATGCGGTTGTCCTTGTCGAAGGCCATCTCGACGGTCGAGACATGGTCGCGACCATGCGCGTCCGACAGGAAGCTTTCGGTGCGGTCGGCGACCCATTTGACCGGAACGCCGGTCTTCTTCGATGCCCACAGGCAGACGATCTCTTCCGGATAGATGTAGATCTTGGAGCCGAAGCCGCCGCCGACATCGGGCGCGATCACCCGCAGCTTGTTTTCCGGCGCGACATTGTAGAAGGCGCTCATCACCAGTCGCGCGACATGCGGGTTTTGCGACGTCGTCCAGCAGGTATAGTGGTCTTCCGCCTTGTCGTAATGCCCGAGCGCCGCGCGCGGCTCCATCGCATTCGGCACCAGCCGGTTGTTGACGATCTTCATGCGCGTGACATGGGCTGCGGACTTGATCGCCGCGTCGGTCGCCTTGGCGTCGCCGAGCTCCCAGTCGAAGATCAGATTGTTCTCGGCCTCGGCATGGATCTGCGGCGCGCCGGGTTGGATCGCCTTCGTGGCATCGACCACGGCCTTCAGTTCCCTATAGGTGATCTCGACCGCTTCGGCCGCGTCGCGCGCCTGGCCCTTGGTCTCGGCGACGACGACCACCACGGCGTCGCCGACATAGCGCACCTTGTCGACAGCGAGTGGCGACCACGCGCCCATCTTCATCGGCGTTCCGTCCTTAGAATGGATCATCCAGCCGCAGATCAGATTGCCGATGCCGTCGGCCTTGAGCTCCTTGCCCGTCAGGACGCCGACGACGCCCGGCATGGCTTGCGCCTTCTTCACGTCGATCTTCTTGATCTGCGCATGCGCGTGCGGGCTGCGCACGAATACCGCATGCCTCATGCCGGGGACCACCATGTCGTCGACATAGCGGCCGCCGCCGGTGATGAACCTCTTGTCTTCCTTGCGCGCCACGCGGGCGCCGACGCCTTCGATACCCATTGCGGAAATTCCTCCGGAATTTAGGGGAGTAGTGAGTAGCGAATAGTGAGTAGTGAGTAGGAAAAGATTGGAGCAGCGATCGGTCACAGAGACGCCGACCATTCGCTACTCACTATTCGCTACTCACTCATCTCACGCTGCCTGCTTCGCCTTGCCCTTGGCGCCCTTCGACATCGCCTCCGATGCGGCGAGGATCGCCTTCACGATGTTGTGGTAGCCCGTGCAGCGGCAGATATTGCCGTCAAGCTCGGCGCGCACAGTTGCCTCGTCGAGGCCTTGCGGGTGGCGCGCGATCATGTCGGTCGCGGCCATGATCATGCCCGGCGTGCAGAAGCCGCATTGCAGCCCGTGATACTCCTTGAACGCGGCCTGAACCGGATGCAGCTCGGCGCCGTCGGCCAACCCTTCGATGGTGACGATGGTCGAGCCCGAAGCCTGAACGGCGAGCATGGTGCAGGACTTCACCGCCCGGCCGTCGACATGCACGACGCAGGCGCCGCATTGCGAGGTATCGCAGCCGACATGCGTTCCGGTGAGGCCGAGATGTTCTCGTAGGAAATGCACCAGCAACGTTCGGTCTTCGGTACTACCGCTGACCCGTTTCCCATTCACAGTCAACGACACGTCCGACATGCAGCCTCCCTGGGTATTGACCTTGGTCCTCGCCTTGCCGATGCCGCGCCTGTGCTTCGGCAGCGCGCTATTTGCGTACCGTACAACGGGCAAAACAGTGCTGCCAGCGCTCCGCCCCTTGTACTTTCGGTCATGGCCGACAAGCTGTTGAGCGTGCCGCCCGGCCCATTGCCAAATCAGGGATTGAGGGCAAAGATGCCCTCGACGCGAAGCGTGCCTGACACGCATAAGAAAAGACACGCATAATCAGCGTTGGAGGAAATTGCGGAGAAGGCGGCTGGCCAGTTCTAGCACACGCTATGCATCGGGCCTTTCGGCGCTCACCACGGATGAGCCCGACCCGAATGTTTTTGCCCGGGCCATCGCGGCCGAAGCCGCAATCGTCGACGCCGGCTTCGCGCTTTTGTTCTTCTCCCAGAGCCTGGTCGACGCGGCAGCGCTCGCGCAGGCGTTGAAGGTACACGCTCCGTCGCTTGCCTATGCTGGCTGCTCGACCGCCGGCGAGATCACGCCGCAGGGGCTGGAGGAAGGACATGCCCTTGCCCTGCTTCTGCCGTCGGCATCGTTTTCGACCGTCGCCACCATGGTCGAGAACCTCTCCTCGTCGGGCATGGACCGGATCACCGGCGAGGTCGCCTCGCTGCGGCGTCTGCTGCGCGGGCGCGTCGGCCAGGATCGGGCCAAGAACATATTCGCGCTCTGCTTCATCGATGGGCTGTCCTATGCCGAGGAAGCGGTTACCTCGGCCATCCACTGGGGGCTGGACGACATTCCGCTGATTGGCGGCTCGGCCGGCGACGACCTGAAATTCGAGACGACGAGGCTGATCGCCAACGGCACGGTCGCGTCCGACAGCGCCATCGTCGTGCTGGTCGCGACCGAGATCCCCTTCCACGTCTTCAAGACCGATAATTTCATTCCGACCGACGAGAAGCTGGTGGTGACGGCGTCCGACCCGGACCATCGTGTCGTGCGCGAGTTCAACGCCACCAACGCGGCGGAAGAATATGCCGCCTCCGTCGGCATCGTGCCGCAGACGCTGACGCCGCTGAGCTTTGCCTCGCACCCCGTGGTGGTGAAGGTCGGCGGCGAATATTACTGCCGCTCGATCCAGCGCATGCATCCCGACGGCTCGCTGTCCTTCTTCTGCGCCATCGACGACGGCGTGGTGCTTTCCATCGCCCAGCCCAAGAACATGGTCGAAGCGACGCGCACCGCTCTCCAGGACGTCGAGCATCGGCTCGGCGGCATCGACATGATCCTCGGTTTCGACTGCGTGCTGCGCCGGCTCGACGCGCGCAACCGCCAGGTTTTTCGCGATATCTCCGAGCTCTACCGGACCAACAAGGTCATCGGCTTCGGCACCTATGGCGAGCAGTATCGTTCGATGCATCTCAACCAGACCTTTACCGGCATCGCCTTCGGCGAGCGCCAGGCAGCCGAGTGAGTGCAGATGCCGCTTCGCGACATCGACGACCTCGAAAGGCTGAAGAAGATCAACGCCGCGCTGGTCAGCCGCGTCGAGCGCTCGATGGACCAGCAGGGCAACGCCTTCTCGCTGTTCCAGACCGCGATCTCGCTGGAAAACCGGGTGCGCAACCGCACCGAGGAACTGCACGCCACGCTGCGCCGGCTCGAACAGTCGAACATCGACCTCAGCGCGGCGAAGGAGAGCGCCGAGCTGGCAAACCTCTCCAAGACCAGGTTTCTCGCCGCCGCCAGCCACGATGTGCTGCAGCCACTGAATGCCGCGCATCTGTCGGTCTCGGCGCTGGCAGAGGTCCAGGCCAGCGATGAAGGCAGGAAGCTGGTGCGCCAGGTCGAGCGCTCGCTGGAGACGATGGAGGACCTGCTGCGCACGCTGCTCGACATCTCCAAGCTCGACGCCGGCGTGGTGCAGCCCGAGATCGGCGACGTCAGCCTGGAGGCGCTGTTTTCCTCGCTGCGCTCGGATTTCCTTCCCGAGGCGGCAAAGAAAGGCCTGTCGCTTAAATTCCGCCCCGTCAATGTCGCGGTGCGTTCCGACCGCACGCTGCTCAGGCGTATCCTGCAGAACATCCTCTCCAACGCGCTGCGCTACACCCGCTCCGGCGGCGTCCTGGTCGGCACAAGGCATCGCGGCGACACCATCCGCATCGACGTTGCGGATACTGGCTGCGGCATCCCCGAGGACCAGCGCGAGGCGGTGTTCGAGGAATTCCACCGCGGCACCTCCACGCTTGCCGACGCCGGGCTCGCCGGCGGGCTCGGGCTCGGCCTCGCGATCGTGCGCCGCATGGCGGCCGCCCTCGGCCACCCTGTGACCTTTTCCTCCAAGGTCGGGCGCGGCACCATCTTCCATATCGACGTGCCGGTCGGCATGGCCGCGGCCGAGCCGGCGATGGCTGCCGCCGACATTGAGCGGCCGCGCGGCTACGGCCTGTTCGGCACCAAGGTGCTCTTGGTCGAGAACGACATGGACGTGCTCTCGGCAATGACCTCGCTGCTCGAGCGCTGGCAATGCCTGGTGCGCGCCGCGACCTCGACCGACGATGCGCTCGACCTGCTCGGCGACACCGCCTGGCTGCCCGACATAGTCATCGCCGACCAGCATCTCGACGGCGGCGACCTCGGCACGTCAACGATCGCCGAAGTGCGCGACTATCTCGGCCGGACCGTGCCGGCGCTGATCGTCACCGCCGACGGCTCCGAACCCGTCGCCAAGGCCGCCCGCGCCGCCGGCATAGAGCTGATGCGCAAGCCGCTGAAGCCGGCGCAACTACGCGCGCTGCTGGCGCATTTGCTGGCTTAGAAATACCGCCTCAAAACCCCGCCTGATCCCGAAACAGTTCCGCATTGTCGAGCTTCGACACCTCGATCACCGCCTGCGTGCGGCTGTAGACGTTGAGCTTGCGCAGGATCTCCGAGACGTGTGCTTTCACAGTAGTCTCACCCACCTGCAGCTCATAGGCGATCTGCTTGTTGAGCATGCCCTGGCGCAGCATCTGCAGGACCCTCAGCTGCTGCGGCGTCAGCCTGGCTAGGCGCTGCACCATGTCGGCGCGGTCGGTGCTGTCGGGGTCCGGCGGCTGGCCCTCGTAATTTTCCGGCACATAGACCGCGCCATCCATCACCGAGCGGATGGCGGCGGCAAGATCGCTCTTGCGGGCCGATTTCGGGATGAAGCCGGCGGCGCCATAGGACAGCGCCTCGGAGATGATCTTCGGTTCCTCATAGCCCGACACGATCACCACCGGCAGGCGCGGATAGCGCGTCCTCAGTTGCAACAGCCCCTCGAAGCCATGCACGTCGGGCATGCTCAAATCGAGCAGCGCGAGGTCGAACGGCTTGGTGTCGGCAAGAAGCTCGATCGCTTCCCCGATCGAACGAGCCTCGACCGTATCGACGTCCGGATAGGCCATCTGCACGGCGCTGTGCAGCGCCTCGCGAAACAGCGGGTGGTCGTCGATGATCAGGAAGCGGGCGCGATCGTTGACGGCGGTCATTGCTCAGGATCAGGCATCGGTTCGGTTTCCAGCCGGCACAGGATAGTCTCGCGGCCCTGGCCAGATTATTGGCAAATAGTATATCGCCCAATGGTATACGGCATTGTCGGTGAAGCGACAGGGCCAACATGTTCGTGGCCATAGAGCCTTGCTCGCCCGTCGAAATCGGCTGAAGGTGCGGACGATTCATGCCAGCACGGAGACCGCCCATGCCAGAGTTCGTCCTTCCGCCCCCGGCGATTGCCTCGGTTGCCGTCGCAGGCTCGGCGGAGCGGTTTGCCGTGCGCCGCATCTTCTGCGTCGGCCGCAATTACGCTGCGCATGCGCGCGAGCTCGGCAATGACGAGCGCGACCCGCCCTTCTTCTTCACCAAGCCGGCCGACGCGGTGGTCGACAGCGGCGCCGAGATCCCCTACCCGCCGCTGACCTCGAACCTGCACCACGAGATCGAGCTGGTCGTGGCCGTCGGCAAGGCCGGCTTCCGCGTTCCGCGCGAAGACGCGCTCGCCCATGTCTGGGGCTATGGCGTCGGCGTCGACCTGACCCGCCGCGACCTGCAGGACCAGGCCAAGAAGGCGGCGCGGCCCTGGGATTGGTCGAAGGCGTTCGACCAATCAGCGCCTTGCGGTCCGCTGGTTCAGGCCGCGAAATCGGGGCATCCGGAAAAAGGCCGCATCTGGCTTGCCGTCAACGGCGTGGTGAAGCAGGACGGCGACCTGACCGAGCTGATCTGGCCGATCGCCGACATCGTCGCTATCTGCAGCGAGGCGGTCGAGCTGCAACCCGGCGACCTGATCTTCACCGGCACGCCGGCCGGAGTCGGCGCGGTCCAGGCCGGCGACAGGATCACCGGCGGCGTCGACGGCATCGGCGAGATCGCGGTCACCATCGGGCAGCCGAGGCCATGAGCGACCTCGTCCTTCATAACTACTACCGCTCCTCCACCTCCTACCGGGTGCGGATCGCGCTGGAGATGAAGGGCCTGAGCTACACTTATGTGCCGCACCACTTGCGCCATGGCGAGCATCTCGAGCCTGCCTATCGCGCCGTCAACCCGCAAGGGCTGGTGCCGGCGCTGGTTCTGGACGGCGGCACGCTTCTGACTCAGTCGCTGGCGATCATCGAATATCTCGACGAGATCCAGCCTGAGCCGCCGCTGCTGCCGAAGGATGCGCTGGGTCGGGCCCGCGTCAGGATGCTGGCGCAGATGATCGCCTGCGACATCCACCCGGTGAACAATCTGCGCGTGCTGACCTCGCTGCGCAGTTTGTTCGGCGCCGGTGACGAGGATGTCGTCAACTGGTTCCGGCACTGGGTGAACGAAGGTTTCCAGCCGCTTGAGAAGATTCTGGCTTCGTCGCCTGAGACCGGCACCTTCTGCCACGGTGACGCGCCTGGCCTTGCCGACATCTGCCTTGCCGCGCAGGTCGCCAACAATGCTCGCTTCGGCGTCGACATGGCGCCCTATCCGGTGATTGCGCGCATCAACGCCGCCTGCATGGCGCTGCCAGCGTTCCAGAAGGCTGCGCCGCAGAACCAGATCGATGCCGAATAACGAATTGAAGGACTCCCCATGAAAGCTGTCGTCTTTGAAAAATTCGGCGAGGCGCCGACGATCCAGACCGTTCCCGATCCGAAGCCCGCCCCCGACGGCGTGGTCATCAAGGTCGAGGCTACCGGCCTGTGCCGCAGCGACTGGCACGGCTGGATGGGCCATGATGACGGCATCACGCTGCCGCACGTCCCCGGACATGAACTGGCTGGCGTCGTCGTCGCCGCCGGCAAGCAGGTCGGCCGCTGGAAGGCCGGCGATCGGGTCACGGTCCCCTTCGCCGTCGGCTGCGGCCGCTGCTTCGAATGCACTTCGGGCAACCATCAGGTCTGCGAGCATCAGACACAGCCGGGCTTCACCGGCTGGGGCTCATTCGCCGAATATGTCGGCATCGAGCATGCCGACACCAACCTCGTGCGCCTGCCGGAGGAGATGGAATTCGCCACCGCAGCCAGCCTGGGCTGCCGCTTCGTCACTTCGTTCCGCGCCATCGTCGACCAGGGCCGGGTGACGCCCGGCGAATGGGTCGCGGTGCATGGCTGCGGCGGCGTCGGCCTGTCGGCGATCATGATCGCCACCGCCATGGGCGCCAATGTGATCGCCATCGACCTCACCGACGAGAAGCTGGAATTCGCTAAAAAGATCGGCGCGGTCGCGACCATCAATGCCTCGACGACGCCGAACGTCGTCAAGGCCGTCAAGCAGATCACCAATGGCGGCGCGCATATATCGATGGACGCGCTCGGACACCCGACCACCTCGTTCAACTCGATCGCCAATCTGCGCCGCCGCGGCCGTCATGTTCAGGTCGGCTTGATGCTGGGCGAGCATGCCCGGCCGCAGGTGCCGATGGACAAGGTGATCGCCTTCGAGCTCGAAATCCTCGGCAGCCACGGCATGCAGGCCTACCGCTACAACGCGATGATGGAGATGATCCGCACCGGCAAGCTGAAGCCCGAATTGCTGGTCGGCAAGAAGATCAGCCTAGATGAAGCGCCCGCCGCCCTGATGGCGATGGGCGGCTTCGAGGGCATCGGCATCGGGGTGGTGACGAGGTTTTAGCAGGCGTCGCGGCGAATATTCGCGCTTATTATGCTTGCAGTATTTTTCTTAGGAACATAAAGTGAACAAGAGATTGGGATAAGCCAACGAATGTCGGGTTGAGGGCAATGAGGCTTGCTTCGTACTTATTTTTGTTTGCGTTGCTGGTTTCTACGGCTGATGCTGCTGCTGCAGAGCAAGTAAGCCATGGGGCCACTCCAGATTGGCCACCCGCCCCTGCAGCATCGCCAGGGTGGGATGCTCCGCGCTTTGAGAAATATCTCGCAAAGCTTAGCCCTGAGGGCTCTAGAGCGAAGCCTCGCTTCAACGGATCAAACTGGACGCCGGAAACCAAGGCCAGGATTAGGGAGGCGGTGAAGTCCGGCTACAATTTCGCCGGACATTATACGATCGTCGAAATGGGATGCGGTACTGAATGTAAATCAGCTTGGATTGTCGACGGACGAAGCGGCGCGATCCACGCCTTCCCATTGGGTGGCGAAGGCACAAGCAGCCTGAAACTGGTCTATAATGTGAAAAGCCGATTGATAAAGTCCGCATGGCTTAACAGCGAAAAGGTTCTGTACAGGCAGCAAGATTTCGATTGGGACGGCAAGGATTTCAATAACATTGTTGGCATGGACCATACCGACAAAGGCACCTTCTTTCGATGCGACGTTCTCGATTCGAGCGTATCGATGGAGTGGCCGTCCGATGAGGCGAAGACATCACCAAGCGAAGAATTGCGCTTCGAAACCTTTCCGGCGAGGGTTTTTCAAAACGGACCCGTTAAGTTGCCTCAGTTTGACGGCAGAGACCGCGGGGCGCGGGAATACCGCACAAGGATATCAGATGCGATGAAATCCGGTGCTAATTTTGCCGGGCACTACAGGATTGTCGAAATCGGATGTGGTACGGGTTATTCATGCGTTTATATCGCAGACACAAATAGTGGAAAAGTTTGGGATTTCCCACTGGGCGGCATGGAATACTTGAATTTAGATTTGAAATACTCGCCGGATAGTCGCCTGATAAAGGCCCGGTGGATAGACGGACTAAATGGCGATCAGGCTGACTGTGCGGAGTCGGTCGCTGAATGGGATGGTCGCAGCTTCAACAGCTTCGGTAAGACGCACCGCGGAGTGGCCGACGAAACCTATTGTTCGTTTGAACCACCCCAAAACGAGTAGGATCGAGCAAGAACCAATCGCACTCGCCTCCCCTACCGCGCGAACTTCTTCGCCCCGAACACGCAGGCCACGACGCCGAGCGTGACGACCACCATCATCGGGCTGACCTTTTCGTGCAGCAGGCTCGCCGCCAGCGCCAGGCCGAAGAAAGGCTGCAGCAGCTGCAGCTGCCCGACGGCGGCGATGCCGCCTTGCGCCAGGCCGCGATACCAGAACACGAAACCGATCAGCATGCTGAACAGCGAGACATAGCCGAGGCCGATCCACGCGCCCGAACCGATGGCGGCGAAGGATGGCGGCAGCGTCGCGAAGCTCAACGCCAGCATGACCGGCAGCGACAGCGCCAAGGCCCAGCAGATCACCTGCCAGCCGCCGAGCTTGCGCGACAGCTTGGCTCCTTCGGCGTAGCCCAGCCCGCAGGCGATGATGGCGCCGAGCATCAGGCCGTCGCCGACCGGCGACGCGGTCACGCCTTGCGCCAGGGCGAAGCCTGCGACCAAAGCGCTTCCCAGGCACGAGAACAGCCAGAAGGCCGGGCGCGGACGGTCGCCGCCGCGCAGCACGCCAAAAATCGCGGTGGCCAGCGGCAGCAGGCCGACGAAGATGATGGAATGCGCCGAGGTGACATGTTTCAGCGCCAGCGCCGTCAGCAACGGGAATCCGACCACGACCCCCAGCGCAACGACGACGAGCGAGATCAAGTCGCTGCGCTCCGGACCCTTCTCGCGAAACAGCAGCAGCATCGCAATCCCGAGCAGACCGGCGATCGCCGCCCGGGCCGACGTCAGGAAGGTCGGGTCGAAATCCATCACCGCCACCCGCGTCGCCGGCAGTGACCCGCTGAAGATCAGCACCCCAATGAAGCCGCTGAGCCAGCCGTCGAAACTCTTTTCCATGATCCGCTCCGTTTGCGCTTCCGTACCGGCGCGGGCCATGGTGTTGCCAGGTACAATGGAGTACAATTTGACAAAACTGTAATGGCCTACAGAGAAGTACAGATGGAAGCATCAGGCCCAAATGGAAGCGGCGCCACCCTCGTCGAAACCGTCATGGCGGCAATCCGCCAGCGGATCGCGGCGCGCATGCTGACGCCCGGAGCCCGCCTGCCGTCGATACGGGCCATGGCCAGATCCATGCAGGTTTCAAAATCGACCGTGGTCGAAGCCTATGAGCGCCTCGCGGCGGAAGGCACGATCCGTTCGCGGCCTGGCTCCGGCTTCTACGCCGCCGGCCAGCTCGCGCCATTGTCGCTCGCCGAGATCGGCCCACGGCTTGACCGCGCCGTCGACCCGCTCTGGGTGTCGCGGCAATCGCTCGAAGCGGGCGAGGAGATGCTGAAACCCGGCTGCGGCTGGCTGCCGGCGTCCTGGATGCCGCAGGCCGCCTTGCGCCGGGCGCTGCGCACCGCTGCCCGTGCTGACGACGTGGCGCTTGCCGATTACGGCACGCCGCTCGGCCTGCCGTCGCTGCGTCAGTTGCTGGCAAGGCGCATGGCCGAGCATGGCGTCGAGGCCTCGCCGGACCAGATCATGCTGACCGACTGCGGCACCCAGGCGATCGACCTTCTGTGCCGCTTCCTGATCGAGCCCGGCGATGCGGTCCTGGTCGACGATCCCTGCTATTTCAACTTCCATGCGCTGCTGCGCGCGCATCAGGCCAAGGTTGTCGGCGTGCCTTACACGCCTTCGGGGCCGGACATCGAGCTATTCGCCGAGGCGATCGCCGAGCACCGGCCGCGCCTCTACATCACCAATTCCGGCATCCACAACCCGACCGGCGCGATCCTGTCGCCGGTCACCGCGCATCGGCTCCTGAAGCTCGCCGACCAGGCGGACCTCACCATTGTCGAGGACGATATCTTCGCCGACTTCGAGCATAGCCCTGCTCCGAGGCTCACGGCCTTCGACGGGCTGCAGCGCGTCGTCCAGATCGGCTCCTTCTCCAAGACGCTGTCGGCCTCGGTGCGCTGCGGCTTCATCGCGGCGCCAGCCGACTGGATGGAAGGCCTGACCGATCTCAAGATCGCCACGACATTCGGCGGCGCGCGGCTATCCGCCGAGCTGGTGCTGACCCTGTTGAAGGACGGCAGCTACCGAAAACATGTCGAGCAGTTGCGCACGCGCCTGTCGCGCGCCATGGCCGAGACCGGCGGCAGGCTGAAGGCGATGGGCATCGTTCCCTGGATCGACCAGCCAGCCGGCATGTTCCTCTGGTGCCGGCTGCCCGACGGCATCGATGCGGCGGAAGTCGCGCGCCATGCGCTTTCGGACAATGTCGTGCTGGCGCCCGGCAACGCCTTCAGCCTGTCGCACACCGCCGGCCGCTTCATGCGCTTCAACGTGGCCCAGTGCTGGGATCAGCGCATCTTCGGAGCGCTTGAGAAAGCGATGTCGGCATCGCGCCGCAACAAAGCTGCATAGATGACTTGATCAGCCTGATGAACCGACGCCGCCAGGTCTGTCGAGATTCAGGTCAGGCCGAGTCGAAAATAGTGAGTTCCGAGAACCGGAGCGGAGCGTACTTGAAGTACGTGAGCACCGGAAGCGCAGGAAGCCGCCATTTGCAGACCGGCCTCACCTGAATATCGGCGGACCTAACCTGCCCGTTTGCGGCGCTCATACATCATCACCAGCGTTTCGGCGGTCAGCGCCGGCTTCTGCTCGCCTTCGATCTCGACGGTGTTGGCCGCCTTCATCAGATACTGGCCGGGACCGCGGTCCTCCATGGAAAGCAACGTGGTGCGCAGCCTGATGCGCGCGCCGGCCTTGACCGGCGCCAGGAAGCGCACCTTGTCGAAGCCGTAGTTGAAGGCGGCCTGGGTGTTTTCCGGCACGATGCCCATCTCCAGCGCCAGCGCGCCGATGATCGACAAGGTCAGGTAGCCATGCGCGATCGTGGTGCGGAACGGGCTCTGCCGTTTCGCCCTTTCCGGATCGACATGGATCCACTGGTGGTCGCCCGTGCACTCGGCGAACTGGTCGATGCGCTGCTGGTCGACCGTCGTCCAGTCGGACACGCCGAGCTCCTGCCCGGACATCATGCGCAACTGCTCGAAGGTCGGCGGCGTTCTCAGCCGTGTTTCCGTCATTCCGGCTTTCCCATCACTCTTGCTGTCTCCCGACCATGAAGCGGCGGCCTCTGTCAATTCGCCGCCCCGCGATTTTCGCCGGTAGAGTTGATGCTTTGGGGCAGGCCGAGAACGCTCGGACGCCTGCGCCGGTTGCATCGCATGTCGGTCGGTGATGGGTCCGAAATCGCCAGGTAGCCTATTTCTTTTCGTAGCCGGCGCGGATTTCCGCCATCGCATCCCGGATCCGGTCGCGCAGGATCTCGACCGATTCGGTGCTGGATTTGCGTACAAGGTCGGCCACTTCGCTGGCATTCTTCAGCGTCGTCTCGAACGACCTGCGGGCAAACTCCGCCTGCTTGCTCATCAGCTCCTGCGGGTTGCCGGGCGTCTGATAGTTCTGTGCCATCCGCGTGATCTCATGCATGGCATTCTGGACCATCTCATGCTGCCTCGCCAGCACCGAGGATGCGCCGGCCGCACTTGCCCTCGCCGATTTTTCCAGGGCTTCGAGGTTCTTGCGGTGATGGTCGAGGATCGCCTGGACGTCGACATTCGGTAGCTTGAGGTCGCGGCCGAACCTGCTGAACATGTCGAGGAACGAGTCCGGTTCCGGTTGTCTTGCCATGCTCTGCCTCCCTGCCGGCCGCCATAGGGCGCCCTTGAACGAGAATAGTGCTCCGTGGGCCGGCGTCAATTGACGAGGAATAGCCGCTCCGCCGTATGGAGCGCCAGCCCGGCAAGCCCGCCGACGATCATGCCATTGAAGCGGATATATTGCAGGTCCCTGCCGATGTTCAGCTCGATCAGCCGCGTCAGTTGCGCCAGGTCCCAGCGCTTGACCTGGTCGGCGATGAATGTCGACACCCCGCTCTTCTGACTCTCGACGAACGAAGCCAGCGCCACGACAAAACCCTGGTTCATATCGGCCCTGATCTGGGCGTCGTCGGCCAGATGCCTGCCGACCTCGACGAACATGTTGGCGAGGTGCTCGCGGATCGTCGAATTCGGCGCATTGACGTCCTGCTCGATGAACAGGCGCAGGCTAGTCCATGCATCGCCGGCCAGCGCCCGCACCTCCGGACGTCCGAGGAAATCGCGCTTCAGCTTCTCGGCGCGCCTGGCATATTGCTTCGAAGTCCTGAGCCGCTCGATAAAGCCAAGTACGAAGCCGTCGAATTCGGCACGCATCGGATGGTTGGGATCGGCCCGCACCTCATCGAGCAGCGAACCCGCCGACGCGACGATCTTCTTCAGAAGATAGGCGTCGGCGCGAAACAGGTTGAACAGCGACGGCAGTTCCTCGCGGATCTTTTCACGCATCGTCGCCAGCGCCTGCTCGTCGTTGAGGAAACGCCCGACGACCCGGATGAATTCGTCGAAAAGCTTCTGGTGGCGACGATCGTCGGTCAGCGCCGACAAAAGATCGGCCGCGAGCGGCGCCAGCGGCACCTTCTCGATCTGCTCCAGCATGCGGCTGGTGACGAAGTCACGGAGACCTGATTGTTCCACCGCCGTCAATGTCTGCGGCACCAGGCGTACGACGAATCGCGACAGATCGGAGGCGCGTTCGGCGTCGGCCAGCCAGTCGGCGACCAAAGCGGCGAAATCGACCTCGGTGAGCTTCTCGCGCACCGGCTCCGGCGCCAGGAAATTGGCCTCGATGAAGCGGCCGAGATTATCGGCGATCCGGTGCTGGTTCTCCGGAATGATGGCCGTGTGCGGGATCGGCAGCCCGAGCGGCCGCCGGAACAGCGCCACCACGGCATACCAGTCGGCGAGGCCGCCGATGGTCGCCGCCTCGGCGAAGGCCGCGACGAAGCCGAGCCACGGATGGCCGCCCTCGAAGGATTTGGCGAGCGCAAAGACGAGGATGCACAGCGCGAGCGCCGCGGCGGCGACGAACTTGGTCCGCCGCAACGCCGAGAGCTTCGCCTTGGCATCGGCGTCGAATCGAACCGGCGCGAGGGCCGAAGCTGACTGTGGCATGGAAAGGCCGTTTCCTGTTTGCACCCGCTTCTATCTAGTGGCTGCGCCGGCAAAACGCTCGTTCGAAGCGCGGGAGCACGATATGCGCCGGCATGCACAAAAAGTTGACACGATTATTCAGCTATGTGCCGGTCCAGTCTGGAATTGTTCCAAACTATGGGCCATATTCGGCTTCAAGCTAATATTTCGCGAGGATACCATGCGGCTCACGCGCCAGACCAATTATGCGATGCGCATCCTGATGTATTGCGCCGCTAACACTGAAAGGCTGAGCCGCATCCCCGAGATCGCCGCCGCCTATTCGGTGTCCGAGTTGTTCCTCTTCAAGATCCTGCAGCCGCTGGTCGAGGCCGGCCTGGTCGAGACCGTGCGCGGCCGCAACGGCGGGGTGCGGCTCGGCCGCTCGGCGGAACAGATCAACCTGTTCGATGTCGTGCGCGTCACCGAAGAGAGTTTCGCCATGGCCGAATGCTTCGAGAACGACGCAGCCGAATGCCCGCTGGTCGACAGTTGCGCCCTGAATTCGGCGCTGCGCGAGGCGCTCAACGCCTTCTTCGCCGTGCTTTCCCGCTACACGATCGCCGATCTCGTCGCCGCGCGCCCGAATGTACGCAGCCTGCTCGGCATCGACCTCCTGGAGCAGCGCGCCCCGGCAGCCTAAGCCGCCGACTGCGGCAGCACGAACGGCACGCTGCCGGCGGGCAGAGCACCAACCTTCAGCCTGCAGTCAAACACCTTTTCGATCATCTCGTCGTTCAGTACGTCCGTTGGCGAGCCCGCGGCGGCCAACTGGCCGCCATGCAGCACAAAAATTCGGTCGGCATACATGGCCGTCAGATTGAGGTCGTGCAGGATCGCTACCACGCCGCCGCCGCGCCGGGCGAAATCGCGCGCAATGTTCATGATGATGAGCTGGTGCTTGATGTCGAGGCTGGAGACCGGCTCGTCGAGGAACAGATAGCGCGGCCGCCCTTCGAGCACCGGCGCCCAGACCTGGCAGAGCACGCGGGCAAGCTGCACGCGCTGCTGCTCGCCCCCGGAAAGCTCCTGGTAGAAGCGGCCGACAAAGCCGTCGAGATCCACCCGCGCCAGCGCCCGCTCGGGCAAACGCGCATCCTCGCCGGGCAGCACGCCGGAGCGTCCGCCGATCAGGCCGAGGCGAACGATCTCGCGCACGGTGAACGGGAAGGACAGCGTCGTGGCCTGCGGCAGCACCGCGCGCAGCGTGGCTGCCTCGACCGGCTTCATGACCGACAGATCGCGGCCGTTGAGGGTGACGGTGCCGGTATAGGCGAGCTCGCCCGTCAGCGCCTTGAGCAAAGTCGTCTTGCCGGATCCGTTTGGCCCGACGAGGGCTGTTACTTCGCCGGGCCGCGCCCTGAAGTCGACATGGGAGACGACGCGCTTGCCGCCGATCGCCACCGAAATGTCGCGCGCTTCGATCATGGCGAACTCACAGATCAACGACGCCGCGCTTGCGCAGCAGGATCCAAAGGAAGAACGGCGCGCCGGCGACCGCGGTGACGATGCCGATCGGCAGTTCGGCCGGCGCGACGATGGTGCGGGCGACCGCGTCGGCGATGAGAAGCAGCGATGCGCCGAGCAGGGCCGAGGCCGGCAGCAGATAACGGTTGTCCGGCCCGATCGCCAGCCGCAGCACATGCGGCACGACGATGCCGATGAAGCCGATGCCGCCGCTGACTGCGACCGAGGCGCCGACCGCCGCCGACACGCCGACGATGGCCGTGTATTTCAGCCGCTGCACCGGAATGCCGAGATGGCCCGCGGTCGCTTCGCCCAGCGCCAGCGCGTTGAGGCCGCGCGACAGGAACGGCATCGCCGACAGCGCCAGCAAGATCACCGGCCCCACGGTGCCGATCTTCGACCATGTCGCGCCGGCAAGCGAGCCGAGCTGCCAGAACGTCAGGTCGCGCAGCTGCCGGTCGTCGGCCATGAAGATGAGGATGCCCGTCAGCGCCATGGCAAGAGCGCTGATGGCGATGCCGGCAAGCAGCATCGTCGCGACCGACGTCCGTCCCTGGCGCGTGGCGATGGCGTAAAGCAGCAATGTCACCGCGAGCCCGCCGAAGAATGCCGCGAGCGGCAAAGCGAGCGTGCCCAGCGCAAGCGTGACGGGCGCAAGCCAGGTCGTGCCGAGCACGATGATCGCCACCGCACCGAGACTGGAGCCGGCGGAGACGCCGATCAGGCCGGGATCGGCAAGCGGGTTGCGGAACAGCCCCTGCATCACCGCGCCGCAAACGGCCAGCGCCGCGCCAATCAGCACGCCGAGCAGCACGCGCGGCACACGGATGTCATAGACGATCAGCCGGTCGCGCGCCGCAAGCGCCGCGTCGGCAGGCATGGTGCCCGTAAACCAGCCGCGGATGACGCGGACCGCGGAGGCGTCGGAAGCGCCCGACGTCAGGGACAGGAACAGGCAGAGAGCGAGCGTCACACACAAGAGCAGGATGACAAGCCTTGCCCGGGCCGAGCGGTCGCCATCGGCCGCCATCACCCTGCCCGCGCCGGCAATGGATTGTTCGGCCATCGCCGCTCAGTCCAGGACCTGGTTGCCGTAGAGCGAAACGGCAAGATCATGGATGGCTTCGGCGGTGCGCGGCCCGAAGCCGGGCAGGTAGGCGCCCCCCATGCTGATCATCTTGCGGTCGGCGCCCGCCGGTGTTGAAGCGACGGCAGGGTTGGCGAACAGCTCCTCTTCCGAGATCGGCGGTCCGGCGCCCTTCATCGTCAGGATGACGTCCGGCCTGGCGCTGACGATCGCCTCGTCGGTCATCGACTTGTAGCCGGAAAAACCCTCGACCGCATTGACCGCGCGGGCCAGCTTGACGATGCCGTCGGCCGCCGTGTCGCTGCCGGCGGCAAGGATCTTGCCGCCCTGCGTCGACAGCACGAACAGCACGCGCTTGCGATCCTTGATCGCAGCCGTCTGCTTTTCGGCCGCCGTCAGCTTCGCGTCCGTCTCGGCGGCGAGCTTCTCCGCCTTGGCCTCGACCCCTAGCGCTTTTCCCACGACGCGGATCTTTTCGAGAATGCCCTCATGATTGTAGTGGTCCGGCACCTCGACGAAAGGCACGCTCGACTTCTTCAGCACGTCGACCGCTTCTTTCGGGCCGCTGCCCTGCAGCGCCAGGATCCCGGTCGGATTGACAGACAGGACACCCTCGGGCGACAGCGCGCGCATATAGCCGACATCCGGCAGCTTCGCCGCCGCCTCGGGATAGTTGCTGGTCGAATCGCGGGCCACGAGGCGGCCTTCCTCACCGAGCGCGTAGACGATCTCGGTGATCGAGCCGCCTATCGAGACGATCCGCGAGCTGTCCGAAAAGACTGTCATGCCTTCGTCCGCCTTGGCCGGCTGCAGGGCGACGGCAAGCAGGACGCCGAGCATCGGCGCGAGCGCTGCGCGGAAACTGAGAACAAAGCGCATTGGGTGCTACCTCATGCAGCGGTCGGATTGGGAATGCGGGGCAGGTTCTCGGCGAGAAAACGCCAGTCTTCCCGCTCGCCTTCGCCTTCATGGCGCTTGCCGAAGAACTGGATGATCATGCCGCCATTGGCGTCATAGGCCTCCAGCGAGGTGACATGGCCGTCCTTGGTGGGTTTGCGCACCGCCCAGACTTCGCGGATGTGGTCGGTCCTCAGATGCAGATGGAAAGTCTCGTCGAGCACGTTGAGCCACGGACCCATCGGCTTGACCGACTTGATCGGGCCGGAATGGATCTGGATGCAGCCGCGGTTGCCGACGAAGCACATGATCGGCATCTCGCCTGCCGCAGCGTGGTGGAACATGGCGATGAACGCATCATTGTCGAGCAGCCAGGCATAGTCCTGGCCCACCATGCGCACGGCCTCGCGGCGGCTGAGCTTCAACGTCTTCAGCATGCCGAAGAACTGATGCACGTCGGTAAGCCGGCTCCAGCGGTCGCGCAGATCGCCGATCGAGGCAGCCGCGCCCTGCCCTTCATCCTCTCCTTCCGCGGCGCTTGGGAGGATCGCGACGGTCGGTTCCTGGTTCGACGATTCGAGGCTCGCCACCAGTTTCTGGTAGGCATAGAGGTTGGATGCGGGCTTCAGATGCACCTTGTGCACCGCCTCGCCCGCCGCGTCGAAGAACTGCAGGCTGCGGCGGATCTCGCCGCCGTCGCGCTTTTCGACGGCAAAGCCATGCGCCCAGACTTTCGGGAAGATGCGCAGGTCGATGTTTTCGCCAAGCACCATGGCGTTGTGGTTGCCGGTCACGACCTTGTCGTAGACGCCGATCTTTTCGTGCACGGCGCTTTCGTTTCGGGTCAGCGCCATCACCTCGCCGACCGCCTCGAGCCCGGTCAGCAGATCGTTGACACGCGGCTCGACACGGACAGTGCCGAAGCCGCAGTGCGCTGCAACCAGTTCCGCTTCCGAAATGCCCAATTGCGCCGAGAGATCGCGCTCCCGCATTTTCGGATTTTCTTCTCGCGCCCGCCGGATTTCCTCCGGCGACGGCTTAACGCGCTGATCCATTTCGTCCACCTGTATCGTCTGATCTCTGCTCGTCTGCCGCCCGCCGGTTCCGGTCACTTGTTGAGGATCAGCTTGCCCTGGCGGGTGATCTTCAGGCGGTAGAGCGCGCCGTGATGCTCGATGCCGATCTCGTGCTCGCCCTGGAACAGCGTGTTGCTGGAGAGCGTCCTCACCGCCAACGGTACCCTTTCGTAATGCATCTGCGTGTCTTCCGGGCGGCGGACGCGATAGCGGAAATCGTTGGGATTGTGCGTATTCATCGGGTCGGTCCTTTCCTCTGACGGCCACCTTGGCCGCAGCCTCATAAAATGCCGATTCAATTCTTGACTCGAATAGTCATGTTTACTAGTCAGTGCATTACCGGAGTAAATGAGTCAAGATTTAAGACGCCGGATGTGATCAAAAATGCGAGCGAGCCACCGGCCAGCCAGCTGCGAGCCTGAAATCTGGAGTTGGGGCAATGGGGTTGGCGACTTGGGGACGGACGGGCCTTGCAGGCAATAGTGCGGGGCCGGGCTTTCGATCGATTGCAAAGACAATCGCCGCATTGATGGCCGGAGCGGCGGCGATCGCGCTCAGCGCGCACGCCGCCAAAGCGCAGCAAGCCGCGCAGCCGGTCAACCAGCAGCAGGCCGATCAGAAAAAGAAGACTGATGAGAAGGCCGCGGCCGAAGGGACGCTGCTCGACAAGATCCTCGTCATCAGCCGCACCGGCGAAACCGCAATCCAGTCGCTGGCTTCCGCCAGCCATGTCGACCAGGAGCAGCTCGACCGCCGCATGGCGACGACGCCGAACGAGATGCTGCTCGGCGTGCCCGGTGTCACCGTGCAGGCCGATGCGCGCCGCGTCAGCTCCAGCATCAACATCCGCGGATTGCAGGATTTCGGCCGTGTCGCGGTGATCGTCGACGGCGCAAGGCAGGATTTCCAGCGCTCGGACCATGGCACGCAGTCGACCTTCTATGTCGATCCCGAGCTGATCAAATCCGTCGACGTCATCCGCGGCCCGACCGCCAACACCTATGGCTCCGGCGCCATCGGCGGCGTCGTCTTCTTCGACACCAAGGACGCGGCGGATTTCCTCAAGCCGGAGGAGACTTGGGCCGGCTCGCTGACCGGGCGCTATGAAAGCAACGGCAAGGGCTGGACCACCAGTGCGACCGGCGCTTACCGGATCAACGAGAACTTGGATGTTCTCGGCAACATCGTTTATCGCGACTACGACGACTATAAGAACGGCGGCGGCGACACCGTTGCCGGCACCGGTTTCAATGTGCTGAGCGGCCTGCTCAAGACCACTGTACGCCCGACCGAGAACAGCGAATTGAAGCTCGGCTGGGTCGGCTCCAAGGACGGCTGGACCGAGACCAGCGGCGGCGTGCCGGCGAATGACGTCGATCTGAAGTCGAACACGTTCACGGCCCGCTACAACATCACCGACGACGCCAGGAGCTGGCTCGACCTCCACATCAACGCCTCCTACAACAAGACCCTTCTCGACCTCACGACGCTTACCGCGCAGAACCGCTTCGATCCGGTCACCGGCCTGCCCGTGCTGCTGCCCGCCGGCTCGCTGTCGACCTTCGATGTCGGCACGACCGGCATCGACATCTGGAACACGTCGCGCTTCGAGACGGCGAGCGTCGCCCACGAACTGACCTATGGCGGTGACTGGGTCGGCGACGATGTCGATACCGGCGGCACGGCCGGCGGCGATTCCTTCTACACGCCGTCGGGCAAGCGCAACGTCTCCGGCGCCTACATCCAGGACAAGCTGACCTGGGAGTGGCTCGAGGTCATTGGCGGCCTGCGCTACGACCATTACAGTCTGAAGGACGACACGAATGAGACCTCCGGCGACCGAGTATCGCCGCGCATCACGGTCGGCGTCTCGCCCTTCGAAAGCGCCGGCCTGGCCGGCCTGCAATTCTACGGGACCTATGCGGAAGGTTACCGCTCGCCCTCGCTGACCGAGACGCTGATCAGCGGCAACCATCCGGCCGGGGTCAGCTTTCCCTTCCTGCCCAACCCGAACCTGAAGCCCGAGACCGGCAAGACCGTCGAGTTCGGCGTCAACTACCAGCAGAACGACATCATCGAGGGCGGCGATGCGCTGCGGCTCAAGGCAGCCTACTTCCACAACAATGTCGACGATTATATCGACGGCGTGACGCTCTCGCCCTTCGATCCGACCAGCGGTTGCCCGTTCGGCCCGGGCATTCCGATCTGCTTCCAGTACCAGAACTTCGCCAAGGCCAAGATCAATGGTTTCGAGCTGGAAAGCGTCTATGACGCCGGCTGGGGCTATGCCGGCCTGTCGGCCTCCATCATCGACGGCCACACCATCTCCTATGAAGGCGAGCGCGCCGACCTCGCGACCATCCCCTCCTCGCAGGTGACGGCCCAGCTCGGCCTGCGCTTCCTCCAGGACAAGCTGACCGTCGGCGGCGAGGTCCAGTACAACGGCAAGCCGAAGGGCAATCCGGTTGCCAAGGATTTTACACTGATCAACGCCTTCGCCAGCTACCAGGCGACTGATAATCTCAAGCTCGACTTCCGCGCCGACAATCTGTTCGACGTCAAATACACCAACCCGCTCAACGGAAGCACGACCGCCGTCCTCTATGAGCCTGGCGTCACGCTGAAGCTGGCGGCAACCATGCGTTTTGGCGGCTGAGGAATGGAAAGCTTGACGGCATCGCCTCGCCTGCTGACCTCGGCGCTGGCGATGTCGCTCGGCCTGGCGCCGGCGTGGGCCCAGTCCGCGCCGACTTCGGCCCGAGGCGCTTTCGGTGTATAGGGATGGGATTGCATCCGGCCATTCCGCATGGCGCTGTGGCGTGGCCTGCCTCCGGTCCAGCGCCATGGGCGGCAACCGATCTTGATTTGACAATTCCTTCTCGCGTGCGGCAGGTCTCGGCGCGAGACATGCAAGACATCAATCACCCTTCCGATGCAGGCAATGAACCGGCGATCAAGCCGGACGCGCCGCTCATGCAGACGCGGCAATCCGCGGGAGACCGCAGGTGGGCAGTGGCGATCATCGCCTCCGGCCTGCTCCATGGCGCCGCCGCGGCAGCGTTTCTGATCGCACCCGCGGGGACATTCGTTTCCGCGGACGCGATCAGGGCCGAGGGCGCCGATCAGTCCGGCGCCAACGTCATCGGCAGCGCCTTGGACGACCAGGCTTCCGGCGCGGTGGATGTTACCCTGGTACCGGATCCGCAGCCGGTGAAGCGCCAGGCCGCGAAACCCGCTCCGCCGGCCGAGGCGACGCAGCCGGCAAGTGAGCAAGTGGCGCGCCAGCCTCCGCCGGAAGCCGTCAACGAGCCGGCCTCGGATATCCTGGCGGCCGCCACACCGCGCCAGGATGATCAGAGCGTCTTCACGGACAGCAGGTCGACGCCTGCGATCGAGCCGCAAAGCCCACAAGCGCCCCCTGCCGAGCCTGAGCAATCGCCGGTCCCGAGCGCGACATCAAGCGCACCAGCCGGATCGGCGGGGCCAAGTGAAACCGTTGAACCGCGCGGCGCGGCGGATGGCGATACGCGCGATGCGCCGGTCGTCGCCAGCAAGGGCAAGAAACACGCCGCCGGCAATGCGCTCGAATCCCGCTACAGTGGTGAAATCCAGAAGAAGCTTGCCCGCGCCAACCGTCGCGTTTCGAAATCGATCCAGGCCAAGGCTCGCAACAATGCCAGGGTCGTTTTCGTCGTCGCGGCCGACGGCAGCGTCAGCGACCTGCAGCTCGCCGAAAGTTCAGGGTCCACCGAGCTCGATCAGTTCGCTTTGACGCTGGTGCGCAAACAAGCCCCGTTCCCTCCCATTCCACCCGAGACCGGAAAATCGAGTTGGGTGTTCAAGGCGCGAATTGGTCCTTTTTAAAACCCCCGCCATCCAAAGAATTCGTCCATGTCGAAAGGAAGCCGATGTACATCGCCATGAACCGCTTCAAGGTCCAGAACGGCTCGGAAGAAGCCTTTGAGAATGTCTGGAAGAACCGCGATTCAAGCCTCTCCGAAATGCAGGGTTTTAAGGAATTCCACCTGCTGCGCGGCCCGGTCAACGAGACCGAGGGCTACACGCTGTTCGCCTCGCACACGGTCTGGGCAAGCCAGGAGGATTTCGTCGCCTGGACGAAATCGGAAAACTTCCGCGCCGCCCATCGCAATGCCGGCGGCTCGAAGGTGCACTATCTGGGCCACCCGCAGTTCGAAGGCTTTTCGGTAGTCGAAGGCGCCTGAACATGCCTTTGCCAACGAGACTGTTTCGCGCCAGCTAGTTCCTCGACACAGGGATTCTCAAAGTTGTCGGCGGGTCAACCTCGTCATCCCAGGGCGAAGCAGCCGCGAAGCGGCGTCGCGGAGACCCTGGGATCCATTCCGTGACCTTATCGACGGGTGCAGCGGAGCAGAATTCTGCATCGCTGCAACGCTCATATGTAACGGAATGGATCCTCGGGTCTACGCTCGTCGCTTCGCTCCTTGCTCCGCCCGTGGATGACGATCGCGATGAGCGTTCCGGCCAATCGCCAAGGCATGCAACTGCCTAAGCAGACATAGCCGACTGGCCAAAAATCGCCGTACTGGAGAACTATGCCGCCGCCAGCAAACTGGCATTGCCGCCCGCCGCCGTCGTGTCGACGCAGACCGCACGTTCATGCGCGTAGGCCGCCGGATTGAGCACCTCGCTGACCAGCGGCACGATCGGCCCGGAGCGCTCGGCAATAACCTTGCGCACGATGCGCGCCGCCTCCGGCGTGCCGGAGAAGGCGACAACATCGACCCGCAGCGAGCGCGCCTCGACCGGATCGGGCCGACCGTCGATCGCCGCGAGCGGCAGGCCCTTGCCGGTCAGCGCCGATAGCGCGGCCGGCGCGCCCGGCGCCACGGCCAGCACGGCATTGCCGGCCGCAAGCGCCTGGATCGTCTGGGCTAGCAGCGTCTCTGCATCCGGGCCTAGACACAGCACTCGGCCACGCGGTGCCAGCGACAGTGTGTTGGCCTCGCCGGTGGGCCCGGGCAGGTCGACCTGGCCGAAATCGAGGCTGGCGGCTGCGGCGATCGCCGCCGCGCCCTTGCCGCGCAGATGCTTTCTCAGGATCGCCACGCGGTCCGGCCGCGTCGACCACCCGCCCAGCGCCGGATCCGGCAGATTGTCGGCAAGCTCGGTCGCGGTCACCTTGTGGCCTTCGCCCACCTCGGTGCCGGCCTCAGGCCCCTTGCGGAAGCGACGCAGATAATGGGGTCCTCCGGCCTTCGGGCCGGTGCCCGAAAGCCCCTCGCCGCCGAAGGGCTGCGAGCCGACGACGGCGCCGATCTGATTGCGGTTGACATAGATGTTGCCGGCATGGATGCCGTCGACGAAATGCTGGACGCGGCCTTCGATGCGCGTGTGCAGGCCGAAGGTCAGCCCATAGCCCTTGCGGTTGATGGCGGCAATCACTGCGTCGATCTCGTCAGCATCGAAGGTCGCGACATGCAGCACCGGGCCGAACACCTCGCGCTCCATTTCCTCTATGCCTTTGACGCGGAAGACATGCGGCGCGACGAAACGGCCGGTTGCCGGCGCTTCCAATCTCGCGATCAGCGTGCCTTCCAGCCCCTTCTGCTTGCAATAATCGCTGATCGACGCTTGCGCCTCATCGTCGATGACGGGGCCGACATCGGTCGAGATGGCCCAGGGATTTCCGACATTGAGCGCTTCCATCGCGCCCTTCAGCATCTCCAGCATTTTCTTCTCAACGTCCTTCTGGACATAGAGAACGCGCAACGCCGAGCAGCGCTGGCCGGCGCTCTGGAAGGCCGAGGCGAGGATATCGCGCACCGCCTGTTCCGGCAGCGCGGTGGAATCGACGATCATGGCATTCAAGCCGCCGGTCTCGGCGATCAGCATCGCATCGGGCGCCGCGGTCTCGGCCAGTTGCTTCTCGATCAGCTTGGCGACCTCGGTCGAGCCGGTGAAGCAGACGCCGGCAATGCGCGGGTCGGCCGTCAGCGGCGCACCGACCGAGGCGCCATCGCCCGGCAAAAGCTGAATGACGTCTTCCGGCACGCCGGCCTCGCGCAGCATTTCCACGGCGCGGAAGGCGATCAGCGGCGTCTGCTCGGCCGGCTTCGCGATCACCGAATTGCCGGTGACCAAAGCTGCCGCGATCTGGCCGGTGAAGATCGCCAGCGGGAAATTCCACGGCGAGATGCAGACGATCGCGCCCCGCGCCTGCGTGCCGGCTTCGGCATTGGCCGCCTCGGCCGCGTAGTAGCGCAGGAAGTCGACCGCCTCACGCACTTCGGCGACGCCGTCGGCCAGCGATTTGCCGGCCTCGCGGGTGGCGAGAGCGAAGAACTCGACCGCATTGGCCTCATAGAGGTCGGCGGCACGATTGAGGATCGCGGCGCGCTCGGCAACCGGACGCTTCGCCCAGGCGGGTTGCGCGTCGACGGCGATGCGAACGGCGATCGCCACCTGCTTGGCTGCCGCCTCATGCACCGTGCCGACGATCTCGTCGGGCTTGGCCGGATTGACGATTTGGCGCGGCTTGCCGTAGCCGGCGGCGCGCGTCACCGGCTTGGCGTGCCAGCGATCCGTTCCGGCGAACGCCGCCCGCGCCTTCTCGATAGCCGCGAGCGTCACCGGATCGGTGATGTCGAAGCCCTTGGAATTGCGGCGCCCGAGGCCGAAGATCGCGGCCGGGCGCGCGATCGCCGGATTGGCGGCCGGCCCCTGCGTCTCGACCACCGCGAGCGGATCGCGCGCGATCTCCTCGGGCTCGACCTCCTCGTCGGTCAACTGGTGAACGAAGGAGGAGTTGGCGCCGTTTTCCAGCAGACGGCGCACCAGATAGGCGAGAAGGTCCGAATGCGCGCCGACCGGCGCATAGATGCGACAGCGCGTGCCCTCGGCCTGCCGCACCGTCTCGTGCAGCGCCTCGCCCATGCCGTGCAGGCGCTGGAACTCGAAGCTGTCGCGGTCCTTTGCCATCGACAGGATCGCGGCAACCGTGTGCGCGTTATGTGTGGCGAATTGCGGATAGATGCGGTCGGTCATCGACAGCAGCTTCTTCGCGCAGGCGAGATACGAAACATCGGTGTTGGCCTTACGGGTGAAGACCGGATAGCCGGACAGGCCGAGCGTCTGCGCCCGCTTGATCTCGGTGTCCCAATAGGCGCCCTTCACCAGCCGCACCATGATTTTGCGATCGTATTTCCTGGCAAGCGCATAGAGCCAGTCGATGGCGAAAGCCGCGCGCGGGCCATAGGCCTGGACAACGACGCCGAAACCGTCCCAGTCGGCAAGTTCCGGCTCTGCCAGCACGCGTTCGATGACGTCGAGCGACAGGTCCAGCCGGTCGGCCTCCTCGGCATCGATGTTGAGGCCCATGCGCGAATGCCGGGCGGCAAGCGCCAACGACAGCAGCCGCTCGGCCATCACCGGCAGCATCGTCTCGCGCTGCGCCACCTCGTAGCGTGGATGCAGCGCCGAGAGCTTGACAGAAATGCCGTGGTTGTAACGGATGTCGGGACCGTTCGACCCTGCATCGAGCGAGGAGATCGCGTCGGCATAGGCGCGGTGGTAGCGCAGCGCGTCGGCCTCGGTGCGGGCCGCCTCGCCCAGCATGTCGAAAGAATAGAGGTAGCCCTTCTGCGTCATCGGCCGCCCGCGCTTGACGGCCTCGGCGATGGTTCGGCCAAGCACGAACTGCTCGCCCATCTCGCGCATTGCCGCGGCGACCGCCTTGCGGATCACCGGCTCGCCAAGCCTGCGCACCATGGCGCGCAGCGTGCCTTCGATCCCGCCCTCGCCTTCGTCGAGCACGCGGCCGGTCAGCATCAGCGCCCAGGTCGAGGCGTTGACGAAGATGGAGCTTGAGCCGCCCGAATGCGCCGACCAGTCATGCGGCGCGATCTTGTCGGCGATGAGATCGTCCATCGTCTCGGCATCGGGCACGCGCAGCAGCGCTTCGGCCAGGCACATCAGCGCCACGCCTTCCTTGGTCGACAGGCCGTAGGCCGAGAGAAAGACCTCCATCAGCCTTGGATCGGTGGATCCGCGCACCGCACGCACCAGATCGGCCGCACGCGCCGAGATCGCCTTGCGCTCTTCCGCCGAAAGCCCGGCCGCCGCCGACAGGCGCTTCACCGCCTCGTCTTCGTCGGGCAAATAATTGGCGCGGATCTGCTGGCGGATGGCGTCGAGCGGCATGTCGGGGTCCATGAAAGCGAGCGTGAGCGAACGGTCTGGCGGTCGCCGGACCGAATGGCGCAAGCTAGCACAGCTGCGGATTCCAGTCGGTCCAAAGAAATCGACATGACAGACTGATCGATCTAACATATAGCGGCTAGTCCCATCATTTCGACTGCAATTTTAATGACCGAAGACCAATTGGACCGCATTGACCGCAACATCCTGTCCGCGCTCGGGCGCGACGGTCGGCTTTCGATGTCTGAACTCGCTTTGAAGGTGGGCTTGTCGAAGACGCCGGTGCAGGCGCGCGTGAAGCGGCTGGAGAAGGACGGCTACATAAGAGGCTATCGCGCGGTCATCGACCGCGAGCGCATGGGCGAAGGCCATGTCGCCTTCGTCCAGGTGAAACTGTCGGACACGCGCTCGGCAGCGCTCGACGCCTTCAACCGCGCCGTTCAGGGCGTGCCGGAGATCGAGCAATGCCACATGATGGCGTCGAGCTTCGATTATCTGCTGAAGGTCCGCACCACCGACATCGCCGCCTACCGCCGGGTGCTCGGCGAGCGCATCTCCGCCCTGCCCCACGTTGCCCAGACGTCGACCTTCGTGGCGATGGAGACGGTGAAGGATCGCTAACCTACTCGGACAAGGTCTTGAGGAAAGCCACCAGCGCGGCCCGCTCGCGCTCGGACAGGTCGAGCGGGTGCACTTCGGAGACCCCTTCCACGCTGGGCGGCGCCTTCGAATAATGCGCCACCACCTCATCGAGTGTCGCGAACTGCCCGGCATGCATATAGGGCGGCCGGCTTGCGGCCCCCCTGAGCGACGGCGTCTTGTAGGCGCGCATGATCTGCGGACCGTCCTTGACCATGAAGCGCAGCTCGCGGCAGGCGCTCTCGTCGCCGTCGCGGAACTTGCCGAAACAGTTGAAAGGATCGGCCCCGACCTGCGCCACGGCATCGACGCGCCCGCGGTCAGGCGGCAGGCCGTCGACCGGCGGCACGCCGGTGTTGTGGAAGGAGTTGTCGGTGAAGCGCGGGCCGTTGTGGCAGGTCACGCAATTGGCCTTGCCGATGAACAGCTTCAGCCCAAGGACTTCCTCCGGCGAGAATGCCGCGTCCCCTTCCGGCTTGGCGCCGGTCGCCAGATCGATGGCGAAGCGGTCGAAGCGCGTCTGCTCAGGCTCGATCGAGCGCTCGAAGGCGGCGATCGCCTTGCCGATATTGGCGAAGACGCGGTTGACGTCGTCTTCCCGGCCGGCAGGCATGGCGTTCCACGCGGCCTTGTCGGCATCGCTGCCGAGCGGGCTGGCGTTGGCCGGCACCGCCGAAAGATCGGGCAGCGGTCCGAAGATGCGCTCATAGCGCTCGCCGAACCGCTTCTTGATGTAATGCGCGAAGGCGGCCCGGTTGCCGGCCTGCTCGAGCGGGTTTTCAAGCGGCGTCAGCGCCTGCGCCCACAGGCTGTCGCGCCTGCCGTCCCAGAAGAACCATGGATCGCGCGCCACGCCCGCCAGCGGCATCGTGCGGCGGTTGGTGTGGCCGACGCCGACCGCCTGCGGCAGGTCGTCCTGGAACTGACGGTCGATCTTGTGGCAGGTCGAGCAGGACACCGTGCCGTCGCGGCTCATGCCGGCATCGAAGAACAGCGTCGAGCCGAGCGCGGCAGCCGCCGGCACATCCGCATACTGGTTCGTGGTGTCGACTTTGAGCGAGGGCAGCGTGTTCAGCGCCAGCGACGCGATGGTCTTCTTCTCGGCGTCGCTGAACTGCGGCTCGCCGCAGCCGCCCAGCAAGGCGAGAGCGGCTAAGGCCGAGAGGCTCGCAACGCTGATCAGCCGCCTCATCGCCCGCTCACAACACGATGTTGAAGACGACGGAATCGGAGCCCGCCGCCGCCGAGATACCGAAGTGCAGCTGCCACCAGCCGCTCGTCGTGAACTTCACGCCATCGATGCGGTAGCGCCCCTGGCCCAAATAGTCGGTCGCCTGCGGACTGGTCGGCAGGCCGTGATCGTGCCGCGGCATCCCGCCGGAAACGGTGATGGCCGCTCCTTCCACCGGCGCGCCGGCGGCGGTCTTCAGCGTCAGCAGCCAGGACTGCAGCTCGCCCTGCCGGACCACGCCGCGCTCCGGCTCGAAGCTCGCGACGAACAGGCCGTTCGCCGTCTTTTTCGAGCGCGACAGGTCCGGTCCGGGCGCCGATTGCGGCAGCGTCAGATAGACTGCGGCCACGATGCCGACCAGCAGCACGGCAAGACCGAGACCCGCAAGAATGTAACGCCATATCGATGCCAAGCCCGTTCCTCTTCGGCTGCTAACGTCGCGGGCCGCTTGTCGCGTCCCGCCCTGCCTGTGGGAAATCGCTTCTGGCGCAAAATTCGCCGGTAGCCAAGCATGGCGCTGCCGGCCGCAAAAAGCTACAGCAACAATATCTTAGGAAGGGATAAGCCCGCATGGCCAATGGTACCGCATCGATCGGCGAATGTATGCTGGAACTGTCAGGCCAGGCCGGCCCGAACTGGCGAATGGGTTTTGCCGGCGATACCTTCAACACGCTCTGGGCGTTGCACGCCTTGAGCCCGGATCGGCCCGCGACCTATGTGACGGCCTTCGGCGACGATCCCTTTTCGCACGACCAGATCGCTTTCTTTGCCGAGAACGGCATCGGCATAGGCAACAGCCCGGTCATTGCCGGCGCGCGCCCCGGCCTTTACGCCATAACGCTTACAGGAGCCGAGCGCGCCTTCACCTACTGGCGAAGCGACGCGGCCGCGCGCCAGCTCGCCTCGGATCCGACAGCACTGGCAAAAAGCCTTGAAAACCAGGCGCTTGTCTATTTTTCCGGAATCACCCTGGCAATTCTGGACGCGGCGGCGCGCCAAACCCTCCTCTCGGCCGTGGCGACTGCCCGCAAGGCCGGCTCGCTCGTCGCCTTCGACCCGAATTACCGGCCGCGTCTGTGGCCGAGCCGCGAAGCGGCGCAGGCCGCGATCCTGGAAGCGCTTGCGGTGGCCGACATTGCGCTGCCGACTTTTCCGGACGAGCAGATGCTGTTCGGCGATGAGACCCCGGAGGTCACAGCCAAGCGCCTGCGCAAGCTGACCGGCGAGGTCGTGGTCAAGAATGGCGAGCAGCCGGCCCTGATTGCGCTGAACGGCGCTTCACAAGCTGTCGACGCGGTGCATGTGGCTGCCCCCGTCGATACCACGGGGGCCGGCGATTCCTTCAACGGCGGCTATCTCGCCGCCCGGCTTGCCGGCCACGCGCCTGCCGACGCGACACGCCGGGCGCACAAAGTCGCCGCCGCGGTGGTGCAGGTTCGCGGCGCGCTGGCGCCATTTGAGACCTTGCGGATCGCCTTCGACAGTTAAGCGCTATCGAACCTTGGGTGGACTTCACTTCAATATTGGAAAACTTTAGGGCAAGCGGAACCGGTACTCCGTCACCTGATGATAGATCTGCCCCGGCCACAGCGTCGCCTGCGGGAAATAAGGCCGGTTCGGCGCGTCCGGCCATGTCTGCGCTTCGAGGCAAAGGCCTGAAAACGCCTTGTAGCGGCGGCCGTCGAGCCCCGGCGATGTCGGCGCGACGAACTGACCGCTATAGAGTTGCAGTCCCGGTTCGGTGGTCCAGACTTCCATCTCGACACCGGAATTCGCGCCTTGCACCCAGGCAGCCTGGTGCAGCGGCCCGCGGCTGGAGGCCAGGCAGTAATTCAGGTCGTAGCGAAGCTGCTCGCCTTCCATTTCCATGCGCAGCGGCCGCGCCTGCCGGAAATCGTAGGGCGTGCCGTCGACCGGCTTCACCACGCCGGTCGGGATCATCTCGTCATCGACCGGCGTGTAGGCGCCGGCGTTGAGCATCAGCCGGTGGTCGAGGATATCGCCAGACCCGCCATCGTCGAGATTGAAATAGGAATGCTGCGCGAGGTTGCAGAGCGTCGGCTCCTCGCAGGTCGCGGTCAGCTCCATGCTGAGCGTGCCTGGAATCTTCAGCCGGTAGGTGCAGGTGACGTCGAGCGCGCCGGGAAAGCCCATCGCGCCGTCCGGATCGTGCAGTGTCAGTGTTACGAAATCGCGGCCATGCAGCGAGACGGTCCATGGCCGGCGGAAAAAGCCTTCCGAGCCGCCATGCAGCGTGTGCTTGCCGAGAAAATTCTGCTCGGTCTGGAAGCGGTTGCCGGCGATGGTGAAGCGGCCGCCGCCGATGCGGTTGGCGAAGCGGCCGACGACGGCGCCAAAGAACGCGCGATCGGTCTCGTAGGGCTCGAATCGGTCGTAGCCCAGCACCAGCGGCGCGTCATGGCCGCTCAGCCTGAGGTCCTGAATGATGGCGCCGAGCCCGATGATGTTAGCCGTGACGCCGCCGCCGCGGATGGTGAAGCGGCGCACGGCCTCGCCCGCCTGCGTCGTGCCGAAGACCTCGCCGTCTTTCATCGCCATGCCCGAAATGTCATTACCGATCCGTGGATTTAGGCCGGCTGCGTATCATCCGGCAAGCGCAGGCTAAAGCAATTCCAGGAAAAGTGCGCAGCGGCTTTGCGCCAAGACAAGGCGATAGAGCAGTCCACCGTCGTCTGAACGGTGGACTGCTGGGCGCGCCTGCCCCTGTTCCGGGGATCGGTATCAGAGCCCTAGGCCGCCGAAGCAGGCATATTTGGTGTCGAGATAGTCCTCGATGCCCTGATGCCCGCCTTCGCGGCCGAGGCCGGATTCCTTGACCCCGCCGAACGGCGCCTCGGGCGTGGTGATCAGGCCTTCATTGACGCCGACCATGCCGTATTTCAGGCCTTCCATCACCCGGAAGGCGCGGCCGAGATCGCCGGTGTAGAAATAGGCGGCAAGGCCGAACTCGGTGTCGTTGGCCAAGGCCACCGCCTCTTCCTCGGTCTCGAACTTGAACACAGGCGCGATCGGCCCAAAAATCTCTTCCTTCATGAAGCGCATGTTCGGCGTGGCGCCAGAAATCACCGTCGGCTGGAAGAACGAGCCGCCGAGCGCATGGCGCTTGCCGCCGGCGACGACCTTGCCGCCCTTCGACGTCGCATCGGCGATGAATTCCTCGACCTTCTCGACCGCTTTCTCGTCGATCAGCGGCCCCTGCTGCACGCCTTCCTCGAGGCCCGAGCCGACCTTGAGATTGTTGCTGGCGGCAGCCAGCTTCTCGACGAACTTGTCATAGATGCCGGCCTGCACCAGGAAGCGGTTGGTGCACACGCAGGTCTGGCCGGAATTGCGGTATTTGGCCGTGATGGCGCCGGCAACCGCGCGATCGACATCGGCGTCGTCGAAGACCAGGAACGGCGCGTTGCCGCCAAGCTCCATCGACACTTTCTTGACCGTCGCGGCCGACTTCTGGATCAGGATCTTGCCGACCTCGGTCGAGCCGGTGAAGGTGATCTTCTTGACCAGCGGGTTGGCGCAGATCTCGTCGCCGATCTCGCCGGCCGAACCGGTGACGACGTTGACGACGCCCTTCGGGAAACCGACCTCCTCGACAAGCGCGCCCCAGGCGAGGCCCGAATAGGGCGTCTGCGAGGCGGGCTTGACCACCGCGGTGCAGCCGGCGGCCAAAGCTGGGCCGATCTTGCGGGCAAGCATCGAGGACGGGAAATTCCACGGCGTGATGGCTGCAATGACGCCAACCGGCTCCTTGGTCACCAGGATACGGCGGTCGCCCCATGGCGACGGAACGATGTCGCCATAGACGCGGCGGCCTTCCTCGGCGAACCAGAGGATATAGCTGGCGGCCGAGCCGATCTCGCCTTTGGATTCGGTGAGCGACTTGCCCTGCTCGATGGTCAAGAGCTCGGCCAGCACATCCTGATTGTCCATCATCGCGTCATGCAGCTTGCGCAGGAGCTTCGAGCGCTCGAGCGCGGTGGTCTTGCGCCAGCCCTTGAAGGCTTCCTCTGCGGCTTCGATCGCGCGGCGGGTCTCGGCCTTGCCGGCCTTAGGCACGGTGCCGATCTTGAGGCCGGTCGCCGGATTGTTGACGTCGATGGTCTGGCCGCTGTCGGCCTGCACCCATTCACCATTGATGAGGTTGGCCTGGCGCATGAAATGGCTGGTTTTCTGAAGCATGGTCTGGCCTCCGTTCGGCGCGCTGATCGGCCGTTTTTCTGGATATCCGTTGAAGCGTGCTTCAAGAGCCGCACGCCAGCGCATTGCTCTTACCTAGGGAAAGGCGGGCAAGCAATCACAAGATGGCATATAGGGGTTGGGCCAGCAAAAGCGAGCCGCGTTCAGCGGCTCTATCCTAAGACGTGGATCACCACCGTCAGCCAGAACGAGGTGGTTACCACCGCGCTTGCGGTGGCAAGCGTCATCTGGTTCGAGGCCAGCGCCTGGCCGGTGTTGAACTGGACGGCGATCAGATAGGAGTTGATGCCCGAAGGCAGTGCCGCAACCACCACCGCGACCTTGGCCGTCAGCGGCGGCAGGCCGAGCAGCCAGACGAAGGCCAGCACCAGCGCCGGCATCACGAACAGTTTCAGCACCGACAGCGCCAGCGCCGGCCTGATATTGCCGGAAATGCCGAAGCGGCGCAGGCTGAGCCCCATGGCGAACAGCGCCACCGGACCGGCCGTGTCCGCGAGCGTATTGACCAACCGTTCGACCAGGTCCGGCAGCGGCGCGCCGGTGAGGCGCCAGGCGAGCCCCACCAGGATGCCGATGATCAGCGGATTGAGGAACAGGCGCCTGAGGAAGTTTTTGACGACGCGCAGCGGATGCACCGTCTCGCCGCTGCCGCGCCCGAACATCTCGAACAGCACGATCGAGGCCATCATCATGATTGGCAGGTGGATCGAGACCAGCAGCGACAGCACCTCGAAGCCGCTGGCGCCGAATATGCCGAGGACGAAGGGCGCGCCGAGCAGCACCACATTGGAATAAGCCGAGGACACGCCGCCGACGATGCCCGCGCGTGCATCTCGCTTGAAAACGCGCGTCATCATCAGATGGCCCGTGGTCCAGGTGATGGCGGCGGCCGCAAAATAGGCGCCCCACAGCGACCAGGGCGTTACGCCATGGAAATCCGATTTGACCATGGTCCGGAAGAGCAGCAGTGGCATCGCCACGCTGACGGCGAATTCCGAAATGCCCTCCCCGCTCGCCGGCTTCAGATAGAAGGTGAGCCCGGTCAGATAGCCGAGCGCCACAAGGCTGAAGACGAAGAGGACGGTTTCGGTAAGCGGCGTCATTTCTTGGGCGGAGACATTTTTCCCGTGATAGGCGGGCCTTGACTGCGGCGCAATCGCACCGAACGGAACGGCGCTCCATTTGCTCTGCTGCCCCGCTGCTTGTCTTTCAGCCTGCTTTGCGGTCCCTATATGCCAATCACCACCTTGCCTTTGCGGGCTGCCATAGGACTTCCGATGCTGCGACTTGCCCTGGCGCTCTTCCTGCTTGCCGTTCCCACCCTGGCTCACGCGACCGACGCGGGCTGGGCGTTGCTGCGCGACGGCGGCCATGTCGTTCTGCTTCGCCATGCCTTCGTCACCGGAGCTGCCGACCCGGCCAATTTCGACATCGACAATTGCGCCACGCAGCTCAACCTGTCGGAGCGTGGCAAGCAGCAGGCAAGCCGCATCGGCGCGCTGTTCGCGGCGCGCTCGGCGCCGATCGATCATGTGCTCTCCAGCCGCTACTGCCGTTGCCTTGATACTGCCCGCATCGCTTTCGAATCCGAGCCGCAGCCCTTCGCGCCCCTCGACCTGCTGAAAACCGACCCGGCCGAGAAGGCCGCGCAAATGGCCGCGATCATGAAGGAGATCCGTGGCTATTCCGGCTCCGATAATCTGGTGCTGGTCACGCATGTGGAGAACATCGAGGCGCTCACCGGCGTAGCGCCGCGCGAGGGCGAGGCCGTGGTGGTGGCGCCGGACGGTGATGGTCTCAAGGTGCTGGGACGGGTCACGTTCTAAGACGCCGCGCCCGCCGGTGTTGCCGAAATGCAACTCCCGCAAGAAGCCGCAAATCCGCCGCGACAATGCCGCTTGCGACAACCCGTCGCAGGGTCTATAGGCGCGCTCCCGGTCACGAAAACCGAAGCGAGCACAACGGTTGGAGCTTTCGTCTCCGCCCGCGCAGCCGGCTCTGCCGCGCTGTGTACGGCGCCGTTTCGGGTGTTGGGATCGCCGATGTAGCTCAGAGGTTAGAGCGCCGGGTTTAGGTCCGGAGGTCGAGGGTTCGAGTCCCTTCATCAGCACCACGGATAGCTCAGGTTGGGTAGAGCATCAGATTTGTCATCTGACTGTCGAAGGTTCGAATCCTTCTCCATTGGCCTCGAAAGCCAGCACCCTACACGGTGTTATTCGAAAAACGGTCCGGGGACCGGAATGCGAGGATTTCACGGACGGCAAGGTTTCGGCCTCGCCGGCGGCGACGTCCTGCGCCATCGGCTCGCGGCCAGGCCCGCGGTGACGATCAAGGCGCGACGCGGCCGGCAAAGTAAGCTTCGGCTTCCGGCGCCCGCTTCGTCGCCCCGCGATCCGCTCCCGAAGGCCCGCCGTGGATCGATGCCACCGGTCCCCGGATCATTCGTGCCCAGGACAGTACGACGACGTGAAACGAGAAACGAAAGGATGATCGACGCATGACGTGACGCCTCACATGGGGCCATGCCCGACAGGAGTAAGACAATGAAGACCATTCTCGAAAAGCTTCTTGGACGCCAGCGCGTCCTCGTGAAGGAAAATGAACGTGCCGTCGCCCTCTACAAGGGTGAGATCCGGGCGATCCTGATGCCGGGCGAGCATTGGCTCGCCAACCGGCGCGGCAACCTGGAAATCTCCAGGCACGACCTGAAGAACCCGGAATTCGTTTCGGCTTACGAGAAGGCGTTGTTCGACAAGCTCCCGGATGTGGCCGCGCGTCACCTCACCGTCATCCGCACCGGGCGTACCGACGTCGCCGTCGTCGAGCGCGACGGCGCCTTGCATGCCGTGCTCAACCCGGATCGCAAGCTCGTGCTTTGGACCGATGCTGGACCGTGGAAGGTAACGTCCGTCGACACGGCGGCCGATCTCGCCGTCGATCCGGCCTTGATGCGCCGGATCGGCCAGGCCCGGAAGACGGAACATGTGTTCCTCTATCCGGTCGTGGACGGCCAGGTCGGGTTGCTGTTCGTGGATGGCGTCTACACCCGCACGCTTGCCGCGGGTGTGCACGCCTTCTGGAATGTCGGGCGCATGGTCCAGGTGAAGGTCGTCGACGTCAAGCGCCAGTCGCTCGATGTCGCCGGGCAGGAAATGCTGACCAAGGATCGCGTGACGATCCGCGTCAACATCGCCGCCGAATACCGGGTCGTCGATCCGGTGACGGCGGTGAGCACGGTGAAGGACTTCTCCGAAGCCCTCTACCGCGCCCTGCAGTATGCCTTCCGCAAGACGCTTGGCGCGCTCACGCTCGACCAGATCCTCGACAAGAAGGTCACGGTCGACGAGGACGCGGCTGCCAAGGTGCGCGACGACATGGCCGTGATCGGCGTCGAGGTCAGCGATATCGCTCTCAAGGATGTGATCCTGCCGGGCGACATGCGCGAGATCCTCAACCAGGTGGTTTCGGCCGAGAAGCAGGCCGAGGCCAACGTCATCCGCCGCCGCGAGGAGACGAACGCTACCCGTTCGCTGCTCAACACGGCCAAGGTGATGGCCGAGAACCCGGTGATGCTGCGACTGAAGGAGCTCGAGGCTCTCGAGGCCATCGCCGGCAAGGTCGAGCGGCTCACCGTCCACAACGGGACGGGCGGGTTGCTCAACGACCTGGTCAAGCTCCGCGACTGATGCATGTCGCCCAAAGTGGTTCCGGCTTTGGGAAGACGGCATGCGACACAAAGCTGACGCAGCGTCAAATGGGAGGGGCCGCCGGGCAGGCCGGCGGCCCTTCTTGCGCTCCCAAAGCCGACATCCCATCTGCCCCGGCGCGTCAGGCCTTTTCCTGCCGGGAAAAACCGATTAGACAGCGCCCAAACAAGATGCGGACAGATTCCGCCCGCAACCGAAGGAAGAGCCCTTGTCCACCACGTTCGAGAAAGTCGCCAAGATCATTGCCGACACCAGCGAGATCGATATCGACACCATCACGCCCGAGAGCCACACGATCGACGATCTCGGCATCGACAGCCTCGATTTCCTCGACATCGTCTTTGCCATCGACAAGGAATTCGGCATCAAGGTGCCGCTCGAGAAGTGGACGCAGGAGGTCAATGACGGCAAGGCCTCGACCGACGACTACTTCGTCATGAAGAACCTGTGCGCCAAGATCGACGCGCTGGTCGCGGCCAAGGCCGCCTGAGCCGGCTCGGGCGCGGTCTTGACGCGCCCCGCCAGCTGACCCACAACAGCCGCCCATGAGTTCTCACGACGTCGTCATCACCGGCATCGGCCTTGTCTCTTCGCTTGGAGAAGGTCCTGATGCGCATTGGCAGAAGCTCACCCGACCGGGCCTTGAGCCGGTGCTCGAGGCAGAGCGCTTCGCGCCCTACACCATCCATCCCCTCCCCGAGATCGACTGGAACCTGCAGATCGCCAAGCGCGGCGACCAGCGTCAGATGGAGACCTGGCAGCGTCTCGGCACCTACACCGCCGGCCTGGCGCTCGACGATGCCGGCATCAAGGGCAATGACGAGCTTTGCGCCACCATGGACATGGTGGTGGCGGCCGGCGGCGGTGAGCGCGACGAAGCCGTCGACGCCGCGATCCTTGCGGCCTCCGAGAGCCGCAACGACCGCGACGTGCTGCTCAACGAGAAGCTGACGACGGAACTGCGGCCGACTTTGTTCCTGGCCCAGCTCTCGAACCTGCTCGCCGGCAACATCTCGATCGTCCACAAGGTCACCGGTTCGTCGCGCACCTTCATGGGCGAGGAAGGCGCCGGCGTCTCGGCCGTCGAGACGGCGGCCGCGCGCATCCGCTCGGGACAGTCGACCCATGTTCTGGTCGGCGGCGCCTTTCAGACCGAGCATTCCGACATGCTGCTCGGCTACGAGCTTGCCGGCTACCTGCATCGCGGCCCGTGGAAACCGGTCTGGCAGCGCCAGGGCTCGGACGGCGGCGGCGTGGTCACGGGCTCCGGCGGCGCCTTCCTGGTGCTCGAGCAGCGCGAGCACGCAAAGAACCGAGGCCGCAAGATCTACGCCGAGCTTGGCCCCGTCGTCTCCGGCCGCGCCAGGCGCCGGCAAGGCGAGTTGAATTCAGAGATTGCTGCGCTGCTGAAGCGGGCCGCCCTTCCCGACGGGGATCTGCTCACGATTTCCGCCGCCTCCGGCGCCCATGCCGCCACCGCGGCCGAAAAGGCCGTTCTCGATGCCAACCCGGCTTTGGCCGTGCGCGCCTTCTCGACGCTGACCGGCCATATGAAGGAGGCTCAATTCCCCTTTGCGGTTGCGCTCGCGGCAATGGCCGTCGATCGCGGGGCCAGTTATCCTGCCTTCGATGCCACGGTGGAGCGCTCATTTGAAGGCGCACCCAATTCCGTCCTTGCAACCGCGATCGGCTATCACCAATTCGAGGGCCTGGGGCTGGTTAAAGCCGTTTAGATTGGTTTTTCGCAATTCCGGGCGGAAAACCCCTACACACTTTTCCTGGAATTGCTCGATAACGAGGCAGACAAACCATGGCCAATCTTCGCGACCACATGGGCAGGCCAATCGTCGCCGTTACCGGCATCGGCGTGGTGACCTCGCTCGGCGTCGGCAAGGCCGACAACTGGGCGGCGCTGACCTCGGGCAGATCCGGCATCCATCCGATCACCCGCTTTCCGGTCGACCACCTCAACACCCGTATTTCCGGTATGGTCGACTTCCTGCCCTCGAGCTCGAAGGGCGCTAGCCACCTCACCTACGAACTGGCCGAGACGGCGGCCCAGGAGGCCGTCTCGGAAGCTGGTTTGGAGTCCGGCGATTTCGGCGGCCCGCTGTTCCTGGCCTCGCCGCCGGTCGAGCTCGACTGGATCGACCGCTTCTCGCTCTATAATTCCGACAAGCGGGACGCCGGTGCCGAAAGGTTGCTGCGCGTGGCGCGCGGATTGAAGGAGCTGGATGTCTTTGAGACCACGCAGTTCGGCTCGATCGCCGATCGCCTGGCCGACCGCTTCGGCACGCGTGGCCTGCCGATCACCCTGTCGACCGCCTGCGCCTCGGGCGCCACCGCCATCCAGCTCGGGGTCGAGGCGATCCGGCGCGGCGAGTGCGACAAGGCACTGTCGATCGGCGCCGACGGCTCGGCCACCGCCGAAGCGCTGATCCGCTTCTCGCTGCTCTCGGCTCTTTCCACTCACAATGATATCCCCGAAAAGGCCTCAAAGCCCTTCTCCAAGGACCGCGACGGCTTCGTGCTGGCTGAAGGCTCCGGCGCGCTGGTGCTGGAATCGCTGGAAGGCGCCCTTGCGCGCGGCGCGACGATCCTCGGCATCATGCGCGGCTGCGGCGAGAAGGCCGACGATTTTCACCGCACCCGCTCCAAGCCCGACGGCTCGCCGGCGATCGCGGCGGTGCGCGCAGCTCTTGCCGATGCGGGCCTTGGCGAAAACGAGATCGACTACGTCAATGCGCACGGCACTTCGACGCCCGAGAACGACAAGATGGAGCACCTGTCGCTGTCCACCGTCTTCGGCGAGCGCATCGGCTCGATGCCGATCTCGTCGAACAAGTCGATGATCGGCCACACGCTGTCGGCCGCCGGCGCGGTGGAGGCCGCCTTCTCGCTGATGACCATGCGCGAAAGCGTCATCCCGCCGACGATCAATTACGACAATCCCGATCCGGCCATCGTGCTCGACGTCGTGCCGAACAACAAGCGCAACGCCGAAGTGGGCACGGTTTTGTCGAATTCCTTCGGCTTCGGCGGCCAGAACACCTGCCTTGTCATGGCGCGGGAACCGGTCTAAGCGGACTTTTTCCGCCAATGCGTGTCGCGCAAAAGTAAAATCGGTTTTGCGACGACATGCATAAAACAAAGACTAAAGCGCAACGCGCTTTTGATCAGAACCCGACAGGCCACATGCGCGCATTGCAACTTATCGAGGACCGCCGCCTTGAAACGGTGGACCTGGCGCCTCCCCCGCCGCCTTCGCTGGGCGAAGTGACGCTCCGCATCAAGGCGGTGGCGCTCAACCATATCGACGTCTGGGGCTGGCGCGGCATGGCGTTTGCCAAGCGCAAGCTGCCGCTGGTCGTCGGCGCCGAGGCCGCCGGCGAGGTCGAGGCGGTCGGCCCCGGCGTCTCCAACCTGCTGCCGGGACAATTGGTCTCGATCTATGGCGCGCGCACCTGCGGGCTGTGCCGCGCCTGCCGCGAAGGCCGCGACAATCTCTGCGAGCATGTCTCCGGCGTGCACGGTTTCCATCTCGACGGCTTCGCCCAGGAAAAGATCAACCTGCCGGCGCGCCTGCTGGTGCCCGCTCCTCCCGGCGTAACCGAGATCGGCGCCGCGGTCGCGCCCGTTACCTTCGGCACGGTCGAGCACATGCTATTCGACAATGCGAAGCTGGAACCCGGCGAAACCATCCTCGTCCATGCCGGCGGTTCCGGCATCGGCTCCGCTGCCATCCAGCTCGCAAAGAAGATGGGCTGCACTGTCATCACCACGGTCGGCTCGAACGACAAGATCGACAAGGCCAAGGTGCTTGGCGCCGACCATGTCATCAACTACCGCGAGGATCGTTTCGAAGGCGTCGTGCGCAAGCTGACCAGGAAGAAGGGTGTCGATGTGGTGTTCGAGCATGTCGGCGCCGACACCTTCGCCGGTTCCATGCTGTGCTTGAAGCGCGGCGGCCGTCTCGTCACCTGCGGCTCGACCTCGGGCGTGTCGACGCAGGTCAACCTGATGCAGCTCTTCCAGCAGCAGCTGAAGCTGCTCGGCTCCTTCGGCTGCCGCATGGAGAACATGGCCAACGCCATGCAGAAGATGGCGGCCGGCCTCGTTGCGCCGGTCATCGACACGGAAGTCGGCTTCGACGACATCGACGCCGCGCTGAAGCGCATGGAAGGCCGCGACGTCTTCGGCAAGATCATCCTGCGCGTTTCCTAAGACAAGATGGTCGGCAAGGTGTTCAGGAAAGCCCGCCGGGACTTCATGTTCCGCTACGGCCGACGGCTGCGCCAGCTGGAGCATTGGCTGGTCGCCAAGCTCGCCATCGTGTTGCTCTCGCTGCTGCGGCTTCTGCCGCCGGACAGCGCGCTCAACTTCGCCGACCGCGTCGCCCGCCGCATCGGCCCGATGGTCGGGCGCCACCGCGTTGCGGTCAACAATCTGCGCCTTGCCTATCCGCAAAAGAGCGACGCCGAGATCGAAGCGATCGCGCGCGACATGTGGGGCAACATGGCCCGCCTTGCCGCCGAATACATCTTTCTCGACGCGCTGTTCGACTTCGATCCGAACGCTTCGAAGCCGGGCCGGGTCGAGGTAGGCGGCGTCGAGCATTTCCACGAGATCGCCGGCGAGAGGAAGCCGCATATCCTGTTCACCGGCCATCTCGGCAATTTCGAGTTGCTGCCGGTGGCCGCGGCCACCTTCGGCATGAACATCACCGCGCTGTTTCGCCCGCCGAACAACCCCTATCTCGCTGATTACATCCACTCGACGCGCCGCTCCTCGATGGGCGCACTACTGCCCTCCGCCGCCGGCGCGTCCTTCGCCCTTGCCGCCATCCTCGAAAAGGGCGGCAATATCGGCGTGCTTGTCGATCAGAAATTCTCGGGCGGCGTGGAGACGACTTTCTTCGGCCGCCCATGCCAGAGCAATCCGATGCTCGGCATCCTGGCCCGCCACTATGACTGCGATGTCTATCCCGCCCGCTGCGTCAGGCTGCCGGGCAACCGCTTCCGCCTGGAAATCGAGGACAGGCTAACCTTGCCGCGCACCGAAGGCGGCAGCGTCGATGTCAGCGCCACCACCCAGCTGCTCACCGATGTGGTCGAGCGCTGGGTGCGCGAGGACCCCGGCCAGTGGATGTGGTTCCACAAACGCTGGGAAATCAGCGGCCGTCGCCGCAAGCGGCAAATGCAGACCAAAGAGGTCGGCTAGGCCAATTCCAAGAAAACTGTAACCGGTTTTCCGTCCGGAATTACATCAAAACAAAGAGATAGAGCGGTTCGCCGTTTCCGTAAAACGCTCTCGATACCAGTTCGAGGAACATGCGCCGCGTTCCGTCCGGATCAGCGGCTGAATTGCGGTGAGGCAACTTCGCGGGCGACGCTGCTTCGCATACGCAATGAAAAAGCCGCGGGGAGCGCCCCCGCGGCCCGGATCGGATGCCCTCAAAGCGGAGCGGGGATGGTAAAATTCGGCCGGAACGTATCCATGGTGGCACCGTTGCGATCCTCGGAGAGCAAGGTGTCGGAACCGAAGCTTGCCCGCAGACCAACCACATATTTGTGGATGTTCACGCTTCCAGAACCTCCCGAGAAGGTCAGGTGGTCCAGCTGGTAGCGGCCAAACACCGCCCAAGGGGTCCCCGAGAACCGATAAGTAGCCTGCAATGCCGCCGTGACAGTATCGAAATGTCCGCCAAAGCCGGACAGCCGCGAGAAGCCGAGTTCACCGTCGAAGCGAAGATTGTCCTGCGCGAAATACCGCACAACGCCACGGCCGCCCCAATTGTCGAAATGTTCGGACTCGCCGCTGGCCCGCAACTGCCCGTAATAGGCCTGACCGTAGAGCGTCACGTTGCCGAAATAGGCCTGAGCCTCGGGACCGACGGTGAAAGTGTAGAGGCCAGCGTCGCCGATGCCCTCGTCCCCGCCATATCCGTTGATCGTCGCAAAGCCGCCGAGAGCATACGAGCTCGGATCGCGCCAGTAGCCGTGAATGGCGCCGCCATAGCTGTAGATGTTAGTTCCTTCTACCCACAGCGAGTCGATCACCGCGTCGGTCTGGATGTTCCAGCGGGCGTCGATCGGAAAATTGATCCGAGCCGCGCCACCGGCGGTCGTGCCGTTTGCGTCGTCCCCGGGCGTCGAGAAATGGATGCCGCCGAGATAGAGTTCGCCATAACCCGAAATATGCGGCTGTGCGAGTTCCTGATCCAGAACAACCGGTGCGTCGGCAGCGAAGGCCGACGTTGCTGTCGCCGCGATCGCAGCGCCTAGAAGAAATCGATACATGCTTAGCCCCCGAGCCATTGCAATGAACACATCACGCTTATCATTGCAGCATCGGCCAAACCAGCTTCATCGGCGGAACAATGCGTCTAAGCCGTTGTTTTTCGGTGCTTGTGAGGCATTGCTGCAACGCTTCAAGACGAGTTCGCGCGCAGGCGGCAAATGCCACCCGCGCATTCTATCGATCACAGGTCCGACCAGGCTCAGTTGGTGACGACGATCCGCGTGTTGCCGTAACCGACTTCCTTGACCATCGAATAGAAGGTCGCGGCGTTGGACGGATGCAGGCGCACGCAGCCATGCGAGGCCGGGCGCCCGAGATTTCTTACCGACCCGGTGCCGTGAATGGCGTATCCGCCGTGGAAGAACACCGAATAGGGCATCGGCGAGTTGTCATACTTGCGCGAATACCACATCCGGGCGGTCCATTGCGGCCGGTAGCTGCCGCGCGGCGTGAAGTAACCCTTGCGCGCGGTCGACACGCTCCAGCGATAAACCACTTGGCCGTATTTGCTGACGGTCATGGTCTGCGACGAGACGTCGATATTGGCCACCAGCGCAGCCGCCCGGCTTGCGATGGACATGCCGAACAACGCGGTTGCTAGCACGGTTGCCATGAGAACGAACTTTTTCATGCGATCAAACCCCTTTGATTGCCCCTGCCGTTCGCGCGGTTCTTCCATCTTTTCGCCGGCAGATGCGTTAAGTACCACACACTCCTTGACGAATCCGCCAATGCAATGCGGTGAATTTGAACGATTTTCGCGGTATAGTTGCTGCCGCACCACGCACCCTCTGAAGTTTAGGCGAGGCGTTGGTCCATGCTTCGGTCGTTGTGTGGCAATGAGCGACTGGTCGCTTGCAAAAATGCTGCGTTCCTTCTTCAATTCGCCGGATGAATGAACGACTTCTCAAGGCGGTCGAGGATCGGGCCGACGACCTCGTTGCGCTGACCGCCGACCTGATCCGCTTTCCGACCGTAAACCCGCCGGGCGAAGCCTATCGGCCATGCGCCGAGTTTCTCGGCGCGCGCCTGAAGAAACTCGGCTTCGAGACCGAGTTTATTCGTGCCGAAAGCGCGCCAGGCGACAGCGACCGCTACCCGCGCGTCAACGTCGTTGCCCGTTTCGAGGGCAGCTCGCCCGGCCCCTGCGTGCATTTCAACTCGCACATCGACGTGGTCGAGGCCGGCGACGGCTGGACCGTCGATCCCTTCGCCGGCGTGGTGAAGGACGGCAAGGTCTATGGGCGCGGTGCCTGCGACATGAAGGGCGGCCTGGCTGCCTCCGTCATCGCCGTCGAAGCCTTCGTGGAAGTCTATCCCGATTTCCCCGGCGCCATCGAGATATCAGGCACGGCGGACGAGGAATCGGGCGGTTTCGGCGGCGTCGCCCATCTGGCGAGGCTCGGCTATTTCTCGAAGCCGAAAGTCGACCACGTCATCATCCCCGAGCCGCTGAACAAGGATCGCATCTGCCTTGGCCATCGGGGCGTGTGGTGGGCCGAGATCGAGACCAAGGGCGAGATCGCGCATGGCTCGATGCCGTTCCTCGGCGACAATGCGGTGCGCCATATGGGCGCCGTCCTGCAGGCCTTCGAGGACGAGCTGTTCCCGGCCCTCGACCGCAAGATGACGCGCATGCCGGTGGTTCCGGAAGGCGCCAGGCGCTCGACCATGAACATCAATTCCATTCATGGCGGCCAGACCGAGGATTTCCGGCCGGGGCTTCCCTCGCCCAACGTGCCCGATTGGTGTCGGCTCACCATCGACCGGCGTTTTCTGCTCGAAGAGGACATCGCCTCCGTCAAAGGCGAAGTCACGGGCATCCTCGAACGGCTGAAACGCGAGCGCGAGAAATTCGACTACGAGATCCGCGATCTGATGGAGGTGCAGCCGCTGATGACGGAGCGCGACGCGCCGGTGGTGAAGGCCGTCGCCAAAGGCATCATGGCGGTGTTCGACCGCGAACCGGAATATGTGATCTCGCCCGGCACCTACGATCAGAAGCATGTCGCGCGCATCGGCCATCTCTATGACTGCATCGCTTATGGCCCGGGCATTCTCGACCTCGCCCACCGGCCGGACGAATGGGTCGGCATCGCCGACATGGTGGAATCGGCCAAGGTGATGGCTATCGGCCTCAATGTGCTCTTGCGCGGTACAACCGGCTGATCCGGAAAAACATTCCGCCTGGCGCCGCCCGGCAGCACGAAACGCAATTTACTCGCAGGCCAAATCACGCTTCTATCCGCCAGCTTGAGCGCATTTTGAGCAAATGGGAGTTCAGCGATGAAATTGTGGAAGACCATCCTGGCCGCGGCCATGCTGTCGCTTGCCGCCGCCACGTCGGCCTTTGCCGCACGCACCGACCTCACGCTCGGCATTGTGCTTGAGCCGCCGCATCTCGATCCGACCGCCGGTGCGGCCGCGGCCATCGGCGAAGTCACCTATGCCAACGTCTTTGAAGGGCTGACACGCATTGACGACAACGGCCAGGTTCAGTCAGGTCTCGCCGAGAGCTGGGCCGTCTCTGACGACGGCAAGGTCTACACGTTCAAGCTGCATTCGGGCGTGAAGTTCCACGATGGCTCGGCCTTCAGCGCCGACGACGTGAAATTCTCGCTGGACCGGGCGCGTGCCAAGGATTCGCTCAATCCGCAAAAGCAGCTCTTTGCCCACATCACCGATGTCACGGCGGTCGATCCGGCGACCGTCAAGGTCAGTCTCGATGGACCGCAGGGCAGTTTCCTCAGCGACATGGGCCAGGTTGCAGCGGTGATCGTGGGGAAGGGGTCGGCCGACGGCAACAAGGACAAGCCGATCGGCACCGGTCCATTCAAGCTCGATCATTGGGCCAAGGGTTCCGAGATCACGCTGGTCAAGAATCCGGACTACTGGGGTACGCCCGCCGCGCTCGACAAGGCGACGTTCCGTATCGTGCCCGACGCGGCCGCGGCTGTCCCCGCATTGCTCTCGGGCGACATCCAGGCTTTCGCCAACATGCCCGCACAAGACGCGCTCGAGCAACTCCAGTCCGATCCGCGCTTCAGCGTCGTGATCGGCTCGACCGAGGGCGAGACGATCCTGTCGATCAACAACAAGAAGCCGCCCTTCGACAAGCTCGCGGTGCGGCAGGCGCTCGCCTCCGCGATCGATCGCAGTGCCATCATCGCCGCGGCCTCGAACGGTCTTGGAAAGCCGATCGGGTCTCATTTCTCGCCAGGCGATACGGGCTATGTCGATCTCACCGGCGTCTATCCGCACGACATCGCCAAGGCCAAGGAGTATCTGAAGGAAGCGGGGCTGGAGAACGGCTTTTCGGCCACGATCAAGCTGCCGCCCGTACCCTACGCACGCGACGGCGGCCAGGTGATTCAGTCCCAACTGAAGGACATCGGGGTCAATCTGCAGATCATTCCGGTCGAATGGGCGGAGTGGCTGAGCCAGGTCTTCACCAACAAGGACTACGACCTGACGATTGTTTCCCATGTCGAGCCAAACGACATCGATATCTATTCGCGGCCCGGCTACTATTTCCAGTATGACAATCCGAAGTTCAACGATGTCATCAAGGAGCTCGGCACCACGGTCGACAAGGACAAGAGGCTGGAGCTGCTGGGCGAGGCGCAGAGGATTCTCGCGCACGACGTGCCCGCCGTCTACCTGTTCGAGCTGCCCAAGATTGGCGTCTGGGATGCCAAGCTGCAGGGCATGTGGACGAACTGGCCGATCGAGGCTGACGATCTGACCAAGGTGAAGTGGACGGATTGAGGCCGGCGCGATCGCCCGATCGCCTCCCATGACCGCCTATCTCCTGAAACGCCTCATCATCGCGGCCCTCACGCTGGTGCTGGCCTCGATGGTGGTGTTCGCGGTCATGGAGATCCTGCCCGGCGATCCGGCGCGCCTGATGCTGGGCCTCAACGCCAGCGCCGAGCAGGTCGAGGTGCTGCGCGACCAGATGGGGCTGAACGCGCCGCTGGTGCTGCGCTATCTCCACTGGGCGGCAGGCTTGCTCAGTCTCGATTTCGGCCGCTCCTACACCTATTCGGTGCCCGTCATCGACCTGGTGCGCGAACGCGTCGTCGTCTCCCTGCCACTGGCGCTGATCGCGCTGGCGCTTTCGACCATCATCGCCATTCCGGTCGGCGTGTTCTCCGCCAGCCGCCAGGGCCGCGCTGGCGACACGCTCGCCATGGGCGCCGCCCAGCTCGGCGTCGCCGTGCCGAATTTCTGGTTCGCGCTGATGCTGATCTATCTGTTTGCCGTATGGCTGCGGCTGGTGCCGGCCGGCGGTTTCCCAGGCTGGAGCGCCGGCATCTGGACGGCGCTGAAATCCCTGCTGTTGCCCGCCGTCGCGCTCGCGCTGCCGCAGGCGGCGATTCTCGGACGCGTCGCCCGCTCGGCGCTGATCGAGGTGCTCAACGAGGACTATATCCGCACCGCCCGCGCCAAGGGCCTGCCCTACCGCGCCGTGCTGTGGCGCCACGCGCTGCGCAACGCCATGATCCCGGTGCTCACCATCCTCGGCCTGCAATTCGCCTTCCTGCTTGCCGGCACCATCATCATCGAGAATGTCTTCTACTTGCCAGGCCTCGGCCGGCTGATCTTCCAGGCGATCACCCAGCGCGACCTGATCGTGGTCGAGAGCATCGTCATGCTGCTGGTCGCCGCCGTGATCGTCATCAACTTCATTGTCGATTTCTCCTACGCCCTCGTCGACCCGCGCCTAAGAGCAATTCCAGGAAAAGTGCGTGGCGGTTTTCCGTCCGGAATTGCGCCAAAACAAATACTGAGAGCGGTTCAGCGATTCCGCGAAACGCGGAACCGCTCGAGAGGCCGGCAATGACCCTGCGCGTCGACCTGCCCGAAGAAACGCTTGCCGGCGTGCTGGCCAAGGCCTTCGGCAACCGCTCCTTCCTGATCGGTCTGGCCATCACGCTGCTGGTTGTGGCCGTCGCGCTCGTTTCGTTCCTGTGGACGCCTTACGACGTCACGAGGTTGGTGATCGCCGACAAGACGCAGGCGCCCTCCTGGGCGCACTGGTTCGGCACCGACCATTTCGGCCGCGACATCCTGTCGATGATCATGGTCGGCGCCCGCAACTCGATCGCCGTGGCGTTGGTCGCGGTCGGCATCGGCATGGGCATCGGCGTGCCGCTCGGCGCCTTCGCCGCGGCGCGCGGCGGGATAGTCGACGAGGCGCTGATGCGCCTCAACGACCTGGTCTTTGCCTTTCCGGCGCTGCTTTCGGCAATCATGATCACCGCGATCTTCGGCCCGGGCGCCGTCAACGCCATCATCGCCATCGGCATCTTCAACATCCCGGTCTTTGCCCGTGTCACCCGCGCCGGCGCTTTAGCCATCTGGCCGCGCGAGTTCATCCTCGCCGCACGCGCCGCCGGCAAGGGCATGACGCGGATCACCGTCGAGCACATCCTGCCCAACATCGCGACGCTGCTGCTGGTCCAGGGCACGATCCAGTTCGCGCTGGGCATCCTCGCCGAAGCCGGGCTTTCCTATGTCGGCCTCGGCGCCCAGCCGCCGATGCCGAGCTGGGGCCGCATGCTGTTCGACGCGCAGACGCGCATGGTGACCGCGCCCTGGATGGCGATCTTCCCCGGCATGGCGATCGTGATCACCGTGCTCGGGCTGAACCTGCTCGGCGACGGCATCGCCGACATCCTCGATCCGAAATCGCGGCGGCGTAGATGAACCTGCTCGAGATCGAAAACCTGTCGCTTTCGATCGGCGCCACACCGATCCTGAAAGGCGTCGAGCTGACAATCGCACCGGGCGAGGTCGTCGGCTTGGTCGGCGAATCCGGCTCCGGCAAGTCGATGACGGCGCTGACAATCATGCGGCTGCTGCCGCATCTGGCCCGCGCCGAGGGCCGCGTCGCCTTGGACGGCATCGACATCCTCGCTGCCACCGAGGACCAGATGTGCGCCTTGCGCGGCGACGATATCGGCATGGTCTTCCAGGAGCCGATGACGGCGCTCAACCCGGTCAAGACCATCGGCGAGCAGGTCGCCGAGGGCATACGCTGGCACACCAAGGCGGGCCGCGCCGAGGCCGAGGAGCGCGCGCGAAAAATCCTCGACCGCGTCGGCCTGCCCGAGGCCAAATTCCCGCTGTCGCGCTACCCGCACGAACTGTCCGGCGGTCAGCGCCAGCGCGTCGTCATCGCCATCGCCTGCGCGCTGAAACCGAAGCTGCTGATCGCGGACGAGCCGACGACGGCGCTCGACGTGGTGCTGCAGGCGCAGATCCTCGATCTTCTGCGCGACCTGGTCAGCGAAAACCGTATGGGCCTGCTACTCATCTCGCACGACCTCGCGGTGGTGACCGAGATGGCCGACCGCCTGACCATCCTGCGCCGTGGCGAGGTGACGGAAGCCGGCGACACCGCCCGCACGCTGTCGGAACAACAGCATCCCTACACCCGCGAGCTGGCGCTGGCTTCCATGCATGTGCCGGCGCGCCCGAAACCGCACCTTGCCGGATCGGCAAAACCCTTGCTCGAAGTCGAGGGCGTCAGCCGGGACTATCCGGGGCGGCGCAAATCGCTGTTCCGGCCGGCGCAACCGATCCGCGCCGTCGACGATGTCTCGCTCACCATCGAGCCCACGCAATCGGTGGCGCTCGTCGGCCGCTCGGGCTGCGGCAAGTCCACGCTTGCCCGCATGATCCTCGCCTTGGACAAGCCGACGGCGGGCACGATCCGCTTTCGCGGCGAGCCCATCACCGGCAAGCCGGAGTCGACGCTGAAGCCGGCCCGACGCGACATGCAGGTCGTGTTCCAGGATCCTTACGGTTCCTTCGACCCGCGCCAGAAGGTCGAGAAGCTGGTGGCCGAGCCGCTGCATCTTCTGGAAAAGCAGCCGGCAAAGGCCGAGCGCCGCGAGATGGTCGCGCATGCGCTGCAGGAAGTCGGCCTTAGCCAGCGCGACATGGACAAATACCCGCATGAATTCTCGGGCGGCCAGCGCCAGCGCCTGTCGATCGCCCGCGCCATCATCACCCGTCCGAAGCTGGTAGTGGCCGACGAGCCGGTATCGGCGCTGGACGTCTCGATCCGCGCCCAGATCCTCGACCTTTTCGCCGAGCTCAACCAGAAGCTCGGCATCGCCTATCTCTTCATCACCCATGACCTGACGGTCGCCCGCGCCATGGCGGACGAGGTGCTGGTCATGCATGAAGGCAAGATCGTCGAACGCGGCCGGGCGGCCGAGGTGCTCGACCATCCGCGCTCAGAGGCGGCGCAGGCGCTGGTCGCGGCGGCACCCGACCTTCACCGCGCGATCGCGCGCAAAATGCAGGAACAGGGGTAGTTCAGCTCTCCGGTTTCACCAAATCGACGGGGCTGATGTCGAGCAGGTCGAGCGTGCGGCGCAGCAGCTTCACCTCGCTCTCCGCCAGCTTGGAATCGGCCTTGGCGATCTCGGCCATGTGGCGCGCAAGCAGCTTTCGGCGCTCGACATCGAGGTCGCGGAACAGCGCGATCGCCTGCGAGCCGTTGGTCTCGTAGCCATAATCGTTAAGATATTCGATGACACTGTCGATGCTGGCCTCCGGAATGCCGAAGGCTTCCTCGCAGATATGCCGGAAGACGGCCATCTCGCTCTCCGAGACCGAGCCGTCGGCCAGGATCATGCGGAACAGCATCAGCAATTCCGCAGACAGCACAGGGTCGTCCGCCACCTTGCGCACACCCGGGTCACCGTCGAAGATCGAACGTATCTGGTCGAGCAGCGCCATCGCCACCAAGCTCCCTTTGCGAATCCGCCTGATTGTTAGAGCAAATTCAGGAAAAGTGTGAGCGTTTAGGCTCGGCGACTTCGCCGTAGCCTTCCGACCGGAATTTGCGTCAAAACAAGAACAGAGCGGTTCGGCGTCTAACGGCGAACCGCTCTAGCGTGGAATCGCTCTTGCGCAAACGGGGCGAGCGTGATGGAAGCTGCGGCTCCCTTCCTCGCCTCACTCCCAGCCCGATGATCGATCTTACCCTGCAGTCCGTCTTCATACTCACTGCCGCCGCTTTCGCGGCGGGTTTTGTCGACTCGATCGCCGGCGGCGGCGGGCTGATCACCATCCCGGCGCTGCTGCTTGCCGGCTTTTCGCCGGTCGCAGCCCTTGGCACGAACAAATTGCAGGGCATGTTCGGGTCCGGCTCGGCCACCATCCATTACGCCGCCAAGGGTCAGGTCGACCTGCGTCGCCAGTTGCCGTCCGCCGCGCTGGCGCTTGCCGGCGGCGCGGTCGGGGCGCTTTTGGCGACCGTCGTGCCGGGCGATTTCCTGCGTGCCCTGCTGCCGCTGCTGCTGATCGCCATCGCGCTCTATTTCGCACTGAAGCCGAACATGGGCGACGTCGACCGCGCCGAGCGGCTGTCGCCCTTCCTGTTCGGACTGAGCGTCCCGCCGCTGATCGGCTTCTATGACGGGCTCTTCGGTCCGGGCGCCGGTTCCTTCTACATGCTCGCCTTCGTCACCCTTGCCGGCTACGGCGTGCTCAAGGCGACGGCGCACACCAAGCTGCTCAATTTCACGTCCAACATCGGCGGCTTCGTCGTCTTCGCCGCGGTCGGCGTTATCGACTGGAAGATCGGCCTGATGATGGGCGTGGCGCAGTTCATCGGCGCCCGGGTCGGCGCAAGCTTGGCCATCCGGATTGGCGCGAAGCTGATCAAGCCGCTGCTGGTGACCGTGTGCGTGGCGCTCGCGATCAAGCTCTTGGCAGACCCCGCCAATCCCTTACGCCAACTGGTTGGTGTGTGAGGCCTCCTCCTGTTAGAGTTCTGGTGTTGCGAATCATGTTGGAGGGACCAGACATGAATCTCAGTGCGCCCACCCAGATCGTGTTCATTATTTCGTTGGTTATCGCCGTCATCGGCCTTCTCGCCGCGCTTGGCGTTCTTGCATTCATTCCTCTTGCGTCCGTTTGGATCATGCTTATCGCCTACATCGTGCTCGCCGCCGGCTGTTTGATGCGCGGCACCTGAGCACAGCATTCTCAGGCAACTCGGAGCGCCCGGCCCTGCCGGGCGCTTTTGATTTTCGAAGGGGTGTTCTGCTAGGCTTGGATCATGTCCGACGAGTCAGAGCGCCATCGCCAGGATAATCGCTCTCCCGCCCTCCATTTCGAGATGGTGCGGCGCAAGCCCGCCGCCTCGCTTGCGGGCGTCGTCACGGATATCTGCGGCTATCGCGAGACCCGCCTCGGCCATTTCCGCATCGTCGAATATGCTTCGCTGACCGTGCCGCTGGTGATCAGCTTCGCCGAAGCCTTTGCCATCGGGCTCGGCCACAGCCCGGGCGACAATGACCGCCACGCCAGCTTCGTCGCCGGCCTCTATGCCGGGCCGGTCATGATCGAATCCTTTGGCGGCGCCTGCTGCGTTCAGGTCAATTTCACCCCGCTTGGCGCCAGGCAGTTCTTCGGCCTGCCGATGAGCGAGTTGCGCGATCGCATGGTCGGGTTGGACGATGCGCTGGGCTTTGACGGCATCGCATTGCGCGAACGGCTCGGCGAGGCATCGGATTGGAACGCGCGCTTCGACATTGCCGAGGGATTCATTACCAGCCGCCTTGTCGAGGCGAATGCGCTTTCACCGGAAATCGCCTGGGCCTACAGGGCGGTCATTGCGTCGGGCGGCCGCACCCGCATTTCGACGCTCGCCGGCGAGATCGGCTGGAGCCGCAGGCATCTGGCGGCGAGATTCACCGACGCGATCGGCATCGGCCCGAAGACATTGTCGCGCATCGTGCGCTTCAATCGCGCGCTGTCCCTGTCGAAGCGGCAGGACGATGACTGGGCCGGCATCGCCGCCGATTGCGGCTACGCCGACCAGGCGCATCTGGTGCGCGAGTTCCGTCAGTTGGCCGGCGAAACGCCGACCGGTCTCGCGGCGTCGATGTAGGCCTGACCCAGGTAACATTTCTTCAAGACGCCGAGACCGCCTTTGCGCAGACTGGCATTCATCAACCGACCAGGGAGATTGTCATGCCGACAGCAAACGAAGCACCCCGTCTCTATCCGGCTCTGCGCTACAGGAACGCCGCCAAGATGATCGACTGGCTATGCGAGGCCTTCGGCTTCGAGGCGCACGCTCGCTATGGCGAGGGCGACATCGTCCACCATGCCGAGCTCACTTTCGGGTCCTCGATGATCATGCTGGGTACGGCACGCGACGACGATTACGGCAAGATGGTCGGCGCGCCCGGCGGTGGCGGCGGCAAGTCGATCTACATCGCCGTCGATGACGCCGACGCCGCCTATGCGCGTGCCAAGAAGGCCGGCGCGAAAATCATCCAGGAACTGGTCGACCGCGACTATGGCAGCCGCGAGTTCATCTGCCTCGACCCGGAAGGCAATGTCTGGTCCTTCGGCACCTATTGGCCGAAGGTGGGGGAGAAGGCTTGAGGCCATCAGTGACGCTGGAGATTGGCCGCGATCTGCCAGCTTCGTCATCCACGGGCGGAGCGGGAGCGAAGCGGACGCGCAGACCCGAGGATCCATTCCGTTACCTCACGCGAGGGGTGCTGCGGAGCAGAATTCTGCACTGTTGCAAAGCCTTGACGTCACGGAATGGATCCTCGGGTCTGCGCTGCGTCGCTTCGCTCCTTGCTCTGCCCGTGGATGACGACCCGAGGGGCGTTTTCGCCAATCACAAACCCTGTGGGTTCGATAGAGCTATCTATCGCGCGATGGCAAAAATCGCGTCGCAGTCGAGATGCCTCTCCAGCTCGGCCGCGACCTCGTCCAGCGCCTTCTCGACATCCGCGCGATAGTCGATACCGCCTCCCCTGACGCCAAGGCTCTCCAGGTATGCGGCGCGAAAAGCGTCGGCGGAAAACAGGCCGTGCAGATAGGTGCCGATCACCTTGCCGTCGGCGGAAACCGCGCCGTCCTCGGCGCCGTTGAGGATCGTCGATGGCCGCGCCGTGTCCGGGCCGGTGGTGCGGCCGAGATGGATCTCGTAGCCTTCGAGCGGCAGGCCGAACTGCACTGACTGCGCGCTTGAATTGCGCACAGTCTTCTCAGGCTCCATCACCGTTTCGATGTCGAGCAGGCCAAGACCTTCGGCCTCAGTGACACTGCCTTCGATGCCGTCGGGATCGCGCACCATGCGGCCGAGTATCTGGTAGCCGCCGCAGATGCCGACGACATGGCCGCCGCGCTTGCGATGGGCGAGGAGATCGCGATCCCAGCCGTTCTCGCGGAATTTCAGGAGATCGCCGATCGTCGATTTGGAGCCGGGGATGACCACCAACCCGGCATCTTCCGGCAGCTTCTTGCCCGGCGGCACGAACACCACCTCGACCTGCGGCTCGGCTTTCAGCGGATCGAGATCGTCGAAATTGGCGATGCGCGCCAGCATCGGCACCGCCACCTTCAGCGCCCGCTTCTCGCCGGAAGCGAGGCGTTCGAGCACCACCGAATCCTCGGACGGCAGCCGCCCGGCCGCCTTCAGCCACGGCACGACGCCGAAGCAGCGCCAGCCGGTGAATTTTTCGATCGCGCTGATCCCGTCGTCGAACAACGAGACATCGCCGCGGAACTTGTTGATGAGATAGCCGGCGATCATGCGCCGGTCTTCCTCCGGCAGGATCAGATGCGTGCCGGCCACGGACGCAATCACGCCGCCGCGGTCGATGTCGCCGACCAGGATCACCGGCACATTGGCGCGCGTGGCAAAGCCCATATTGGCGATGTCGCGGCTTCTGAGATTGATTTCGGCGGGCGAGCCCGCGCCCTCGACGATGACCAGGTCCGCGCCCGCGCCAACCTGCGCCCAGGAATCCAGCACAGCGTCCATCAGTCCGGCTTTCATCGCCTGGTAGTCGCGCGCCCGCGCCTCGCCAAAAACCTTGCCCTGCACCACCACTTGCGAGCCGCTATCGCTCTGCGGCTTGAGCAGCACCGGGTTCATATGCACGGTCGGCCTCACGCCGCAGGCCAGCGCCTGCAGCCATTGCCCGCGGCCGATCTCGCCTTCGCCGGTTGTGGCGTCGCCCGGGATGTCGGCAACGGCAGCATTGTTCGACATGTTCTGCGGCTTGAATGGCCTAACCTTCAGCCCGCGATTCTTCGCAGCGCGGCAAAGCCCCGCCACCAGCACGGTCTTGCCGACATCCGAGCCGGTGCCCTGCAGCATGATCGCTTTCGCCATCAGCCCCTGCCCCCTGAGCCAATGGTCGATTTCTGTGCCAGCGGCCCGCCGCGCCAGAGATAGAGCGCCATCAGCGGTTCCTTGCCCGTGCGCATGGCATGGCTGACATTGGAAGCGTGGTGAATGACCTCGCCGGCGTCGCGCGTATGAAAGTTCTCCTCGCCCATCCGCCACTCCGTGCCGCCGGTCAGCGGGATATAGATCTCCTCGGCGAGGTGATGATGGTCGGGATAGACGATGTTGGGCCCAAGGATCAGCAGGCCAGCCGCGACCGCTTCGTTGACGAAATGCCCGCGGGTGCCGAACACTTCCAGCCAGCCGTAATTGTCGACAAAACTCTGCCCGAAATCGGCGGCGCTGTAGGTCTGCCCCCAGCGCAACTCGTCCCGATGGTCGGCAACAAATCGCGTCAATGGCCCGGCGTCGGCCGGAGCCAACTCGGCGATGCGATCGAGATGGCTAAGGCAGCCAAGCGCACGCGGCTCGAGAGAACGCGCAGGCATGTCCCAGCCGATGCGCGCGACTTCATCCGTCACCAGATCGTTGTCGGCGCCGGCGAGACAGGCTTGGAATCGCTCCAGCAACTCATCGAAAATTGTCGGCACGCAAGAACTCCGTTCGTCATTCCATGCACAGCCGGTTCTCAACGGCCCGGGTTGCGCGGCGGCATCATTGGTCTAGATTGAACGGCGCGCAAAGCCAAAAACGACAGGCCAGAAGGCCTGAACGACAGGGAGCACGCCATGGACGCGGCAGTCGATGCGGGCACTGGCCAGTTCGAACTCAACGAGGAACAGCGCGCCATCCAAGAGATGGCCCGAGCCTTCGCGTCGGACCGCGTCGCGCCCAATGCGCTCGACTGGGACAAGGCAAAGCACTTCCCCGCCGATGTGATCCGCGAGACCGGGCCGCTCGGCCTCGGCGGCATCTATGTGCGCGACGATGTCGGCGGCTCGGCGCTGGGGCGGCTGGATGCCGTGCTGATCTTCGAGGCGCTTGCCCACGCCGATCCGGCATTCTCCTCTTTCATTTCCATCCACAACATGGCGGCCTCGATGATCGACCGCTTCGGTAGCGACGAGCAGCGCCAGCGCTTCCTGCCGAAACTGACCTCTATGGAGTGGCTGGCGAGCTATTGCCTGACCGAGCCCGGCTCGGGCTCGGATGCGGCTGCGCTGAAGACGCGTGCGGTGAAAAGCGGCGGCGATTATGTCTTGAACGGCGCCAAACAGTTCATCTCCGGCGCCGGCGACAGCGACCTCTATGTCGTGATGGCGCGCACCGGCGGCGACGGCCCGAAAGGCATTTCGACCTTTGTCGTGCCCAAGGATGCGGCCGGCCTTTCGTTCGGCGCCAACGAGCACAAGATGGGCTGGCACATGCAGTCGACCCGCCAGGTCATCTTCGAGGACTGCAAGGTGCCGGCCGAGAACCTGCTCGCCGCAGAAGGCGCAGGCTTCGGCATCGCCATGGCCGGGCTCGACGGCGGCCGGCTCAACATCGCCGCCTGTTCGCTCGGCGGAGCGCAGTCGGCGCTCGACAAGGCGCTTGCCTACACGGCCGAGCGCAAGGCCTTCGGCTCCAAGATCAACCAGTTCCAGGCGCTGCAGTTCAGGTTGGCCGACATGGAAACGGAACTGCAGGCGGCCCGCATCTTTCTCTATGCCGCCGCTTCCAAGCTCGACCGCAAGGCGCCCGACGCCGGCAAATGGTCGGCGATGGCCAAGCGCTTCGTCACCGATATCGGCTTCGACATCGCCAACCAGGCGCTGCAGCTGCACGGCGGCTATGGCTACCTGCACGACTACGGCATCGAGAAGCTGGTGCGGGATCTGCGCGTCCACCAGATCCTCGAAGGCACCAACGAGATCATGCGCGTCATCATCGCGCGGGCGTTGATTGGCAGGCAGTAGGCAGTAGGCAGTAGGCAGTAGGCAGTAGGCAGTAGG